>CAZQKI010000085.1:0-18621 GCA_964592855.1 uncultured Lentisphaerales bacterium | reverse complement strand
GGTGTGGAAGGGACACGGGGCGAAAGCCCCGTGTCCCCATCCGATCGTCGAGTGCGTCCCCGCTTCCCTTTTTTTCTGTGGGTGAACCGCACCCCCTACTCGTACACCTACTCGTACACTCACATCTTGCCCCATCTCAGGAGATTCGCGTGTACGAGTAGGTGTACGATAGCGCGCGACGATAGCGGTGGACGATGGAGACTCCTGACTCGTGTTCCGCTCTCGTCGCCCGTTCTCGTGAACCGATTCCATAGCTTTGTCTTGAGCTTTGGCGGGTGTTCGAGGAGGCGTACGAGTCGGTAGGCATGGCGCCGAGGAGAACGGTGCAAAAAGCACAGAGCCGTTTCATTCCGATTGACTCACCCGGACAGCGGTGGGATAATCCCGCCGTGACGATAACCGCCGATAGAAAGAAACGGGTCGTATTGCCGACGGCCAGACCGGGGGACGTGTTCGATGTGCAGCGATTTGGCGATGGCCAGTTCATGCTTGTGCGTCTGGCGCGCCCGGAGCCGAAAGCTCGGTTGACCCGAGCACAGTGTCGAAGGGCGATCTGTGCTGCACCGCTCCTGCCAAAGAGGGACTGGGAAACGCTAACACGATGCGCATAGCGATTATCGGGGCGGGACATGCGGGTGTCGAGGCGGCGGCCAGTGCGCGTCAGGCGGGGGCGGATGTCGTTCTTTTTTCGGACGAGTCCGTTCTTCCGTACTTCCGTCCGCGCCTGCCCAGCGTGGCCTTTGGCCAAATGACTCCCGATGCGATTGCCATCCATCCGCTGGACTGGTACGCGGCAAAGGGCATCGAGCTGCGCCTCGATGCCGCGGTCGCCGGCCTGGAGACGGCCACCCGGACCGTGCTATCGAAGGCGGGACGTGAGGTGTTCGATGCGGTGGTGCTGGCCAACGGCGCCGTGCCGCGGCTTCCGGGCCTCGACGGCCTGCAGCCCGGGTTGCCGGTGTTCACCCTGTGGAACCAGGCCGACGCCGCGAAGCTCTGCGCGCAGGCGAAGCCCGGCCGCCGGCTGGTCGTTGTCGGCGGCGGCATCCTGGGGATTGAAGCGGCCTTGCGTGCCTGCGAAGCGGGGCTGGACTGCACCGTGCTCGAACGGCTGCCGCGTCTCATGCCGATGCAGTTCGGCGAGACGGGCTCGGCCGCCATTCGGACCACGCTCGAATCGCTCGGCATCCGGATCATGACCGGCGACCGTCTCATGGCAATACAACCGCGGAGCGGCGGCGTCCGGCTGCTGCGGGGCGACGCGGAACCGGTCGATGCCGACTGCGTGCTCTTCGCGATCGGCGCGGCGCCCAACGCCGCGATGGGCCGGGCGGCGGGCCTGGCGGTCGCGCGCGGCATCTGCGTGGACGAGCATCTGCAGACTCCGTCGCCGCGGATCTTCGCTGCCGGTGATGTAGCGCAACTCGGCGATACGGTCCGCTGCTCCGTCCGTAGCGCAGCGGTGCAGGGCAGACTCGCCGGCGCCAACGCGGCGGCGGCCGCCGCAGGGGCGCCGCTCGCGCGGCACGAAAATCAGGAATACCCCGTCTTCTTCAAAAGCCGCGAGTTGGAACTCTATGCCATCGGCAGGACGGTCTCGGACCTTCTGGTCGAGGCGCGTTTGGACGACGGCACCGAACCCGGCCGCCATCGCGTGGTGGTCAAAGACGGCGAGGCTGTCGTCGGCGTGCAGATGGTGGGCACGCGCGAGGGCTTCGACGACCTCGCTGCCCGGATGAAATAGTGCGAGGCGCTTGCAAAACCTTGCAAGCGCCAGGAATCAGGGTTCAGGATTCCAGGGTTCAGGCCATACGGCCTGTCAATCATTACTGATTAGCCGGGCGTCCTCGCCCGTAGTGAAAAGGGCGTCGTAGCGTCTTGCAATTTCGCCTGCCGCCGGGGACGGCGGGGTCCAGCGCGGCTTCAGATGCCGAGTCGGGGCACAATGAAGTGAGCCGTGGCACCATCGTCCTCGTCGTCGTCCTCGTCCTCGATGCAAAATTTCGAGAACGAGGACGATGCGGCAAGTCTCCTACTCGTTCCCACTGGCCGGCAAAGCCGGCCAGTGGCCGCACTGAACCCTGTATCCTGAACCCACAGTGCGCGGCAACGAAGTTGACGCGCACCCGTCCGATAAGCGGCATCACGACTGGAGTTGCAGTCACCGTTGCGTTGTAGTAGCATCATTTTCATTTACAACCCACGTGCCGCGAAATGATTTTTTATCATTCGACACGCTTTAGCCTGGGGAGCGTCGATGCGACTGCGCGATTTGCTGAGTGAGTCCGCTGTGAAAGCCGGACTGGAGAGCGTTGACAAGGATGAGTGCTTCGAGGAACTCGTTGATCTGCTGGTACGCGCGGGCTGCATCACCAACCGCGAGGCCGCACTCGATGCCATCCGGAAGCGCGAGGCGTCGGGCACGACGGGCATTGGCGCGGGTTGCGCCGTTCCCCACGGCAAGGATGCCTCCATCCAAGGGCTGTGCGTGGCTTTGGGAACCTCGGCGAAGGGGATCGAATTCGATTCGGTCGACGATCAACCGGTCCATCTCGTCATTCTGATTCTGGCCAGCGTCAACGAACCCGGGCAGCATATCCGGTTGCTGTCGGAAGTGGTGCGTCTGATCAAGATGCCGGGGTTCCAGGCGTCCATCGTGGGTGCCACCTCAGCGAAGGCCATTCTGGAGGCCTTGGAGGCCAGGGAGTAGCTGCGGGAGATCATGCGCGAAGTCATTGAAAAGGTCATGGCGGCGGAAGCGGAGGCCAAGAGCCTGCTGTCGCACGCGCAGCAGGAGGCCGAGGCGCTTGTGCAGCAGGCCCGCCAGAACGCGCTGCAGGTCGCCGAACAGCGCCGCAAGGATGTGCGGCTGGAGGCGGAGCGGATGGTTGCGGATGCGGAGACGGCGGCTCTTGCGCAGAAGCGGAGCCGGATCGGGCAGATTGCAGATGCGCTGCAGTCGGGCCTTCAACTCAATGTAGCCGATCACCGGCGCGCGGTGAAGGTCGTCGTGGACACGTTGTCGGGCTCAGCCTGAGGGATCGGATCGGATCCATGGCGCTTACGGTAACGAAAGACTTGGATTTTCTGGCGGCGCAGCTTCATGGACGACGCAGTCGGCTTGCCGAGGGCGGGCAGCTCGATGTGCTCTGCCGCATTCGTACCGTGACCGAACTGGCCCGGCAACTCGTTCCTGATCGCCTGTTCAGCGGCGCCTCAGAAATGCAATGGCACATGGTCCAGGCCGTCCTGGACGAACTCGCCAGCCTGGCGGAAAGCGTGTCGGGCGCGGGCGGCGACTACCTGGCCTGGCAGCGGGTCCGCTTCCAGGTCGAGAATCTGAAGATCGTCGTGCGTGGCATCGTCAACAACCTGGAACCGGAGGCGCTTCAGCCCCATCTCATCACCTTGCCTCCCGACCTGGCGCTCGATCTCACGCCCCTGTCGGTTCCGGCGGGCGCCAGCGCCTTTGCGCGCATCCTCCAGGTCGTTCCTGCGGGCCCGCTCCGCGACGGGGTGCAGGCTGCGGCACAGGCCTTCCAGGCCGAGCCGCGTCCCTTTGTGATCGAAACGGCGTTGGACCGTGCCTATCTGCAGACCCTGTGGCAGTGCGCCGCCCGCATGGCCGGTCCTGATCGCGAAGATGTTCTGCGGTTGACAGGACAGGAGATCAACATCTTCAATCTCATGCTGGTGGTGCGGGGTTGGCATCACTACCACCTGCAGCCCGGGTTCCTGCTGCCGCTCTTCGTGCCTGGAGGGAGTCTGGACGAGGCACAGTTCAGGGGCTTTCTGCTGGCCGACGATCTGCAGGCAGGCGTGCAGGCCGTCGCCCGACCGTTGTTTGGCGAACCCCCCGCGGTGTGTGAAGCGCCGGTGCTGGAGATGCTGGCCTGGAACCGTTACCTGCACCTGGCCAATACCCTGTTCCGTCGCAGTCACATGGCGTGCGGGGCGGTGATCGGCTATGCGGCGATCCGGCGGATCGAGCTTGCCAACCTGGTTACGCTGGCGGAGGGGCTGCGCATGGGACTGGATCCGGTCCGGCTGCGCACGCGCTTGATGCCGTGCACCACCGTGGAGGCGCTCCATGTTTAGTTCGGTTCCCATGAGCCAGATGCGCATCGTGGTCCTGGACCGCGACAAGCGGAACGTCCTGCAGGGGCTGGGGCGTCTGGGCGCGATGCATCTGTCGCACGAGCCGGCTGGCCCCGATTCCGCCCCGCTGGCGCCCGTCGACTGCGGAGCGGAGCGCGCGCGGTGCGAGAGCATCCTCCTCCGGCTTTCCGGGCTCCGCAACGCCCTCGAGCTGAAGCCGTCCGATGGTGAACTGCCGTCCGCCGCTCCGGGTGCGGAGGCGATGCCACTGGATCAGATCGAGACGGCGCTGACGGAATATGAAACCTCGCTGAGCGCCTTGAACGAGAGGCGGCAGACGATCCAGGCGAAGCGCGATCAACTGGCGACGGTCGTCGAGCAGCTCGTGTGGTACCGCGAGGTTGATCTGCCCCTGGGCGAGCTGGGCCAGTCCTCCTTCCTCCATTTTTCCCTGGGCAGTCTGCCTGAGACACAGCTGCAGCCGTTGCGCGACAAGGTCGCAGACAACGTCGTCTTGCTGCCGCTGCCGCGCGGCAAGGGGCGGCCCGGTCTCGTGGCAGTGACCAGCCGGGTGGGGCGGTTTGCCATGGAGACGGCTCTGCAGCAGGCGGGGTTCCAACGCGAGGAGCTGCCCGCCAAGGACACCGCCGCCGTCGCTGGGCTTCTGGACGCGAGCCGCCGGGAACAGGCGGGTCTGGACGTGGAACTGAAGCAGGTGCAACTGGCCCGCGTCGGGCTGGCCGCGACGGCCGAGCCCCGGTTGAAAGCAATGGAGCAGTGCGTCATCCTGGAACTTCGCCTGCTGGAGGCGGAGGAAAGCCTGCCGCGCACCCGGCTTACGGTGCTGATCACGGGATGGGTGCCCGATTCGGAAGCGGCTGCCGTCGCCCGCAAGATCCAGGATCTGTCGCGGGGCTGCTGCGTGGTGGAGACGAACTCCGCCGATCAGCTGCCCGCCGATCAGGTGCCCGTGCTGTTGCGGCATTCGTGCCTGCTGCGTCCCTTTGAACTGCTGGTGGCCGGCTATGGCCTGCCGGGCTACCGCGATATCGAGCCCACCCTGTTTGTCGCCATCACCTACATGCTGATGTTCGGCATGATGTTCGGCGACATCGGACACGGCGCGGTGCTGATGCTGGGCGGACTGGGTACCATCCTCAAGGGAAAGAGCCGGAAGGTCCGCGATGTCGGGACGCTGCTGCTGCTGGCGGGCTTTTCGAGTCTGATCTTCGGCGGGATCTACGGCAGCTGCTTCGGGCTGGCGAGCCTGCACAAGTATGCGCTCTGGCACGATCCGCTGGATGGAAATCCCATCGGGTTGATGGCGGCGGCGATCGGGATGGGCGTCTGCGTCATCAGCATCGGCGTGATCCTGAACATCGTCAACCGATTTCGGAAGCACGACTGGGTCGGCGGGTTTCTGGACAGTTTCGGCGTCGTCGGCGCGATCTTCTACTGGGGTGTTCTGGGGCTGCTGCTCAAATACGCCGCCCTGCAGGAGCGGGGGCTGGTGGGGCTGGTCGTGGTGCTGGTGATCGTGCTGCCGCTGCTGGCCTGGGCGCTGCGGGCGCCGCTGAAGCACGCCTTGGACCGCCGGGCCCACCGTCATTCGGAGAGCGAAGGCTACCTGGATGCGGCGATGGAATCGATCGTCGAAGCCTTCGAGGCGGTGCTGAGCTACATGGCCAACACCATCAGTTTCGTCCGTCTGGCCGCCTATGCGATGAGCCATGCCGCCGTGCTGATGGCCACGTTCGTCATGGCGCGGGAGGTCGAGAAGATGTCGGTTGGCGGTGGCTTCTTCAGCGTGCTGGTGATCATCGGCGGCAACCTCGTCGCGATCACGCTGGAGGGCGTCATCGCCGCCGTCCAGGCGCTCCGTCTGGAATACTACGAGTTCTTCAACAAGTTCTTCTCGGGACGCGGCCAAGCCTTCATCCCCTTCCGACTTGGCTGATCGCGAGGAATTCCTTGCACATGGCGGCAACAGCCTCCGGCGTGTGGCCGGCGCCCACCGGATCGCTGTAATATTGGGCGATGTAACCCCCGTTGGGGCGCCCCAGAGTCTTGACGAGCCTGTGGCAGTAGGCGCGGATCTCGTCGAGCGAACCGTGCGCCATCGTGGCCTGAATGTCGACGGGGCACCAGAAGGCGATGCGCCCGCCGTATTCACGGCCCAGCAGCTCCAGCCCCATGTTCTCCTGCTGGTCCATCTGGATGACGTCCAGCCCGATCTCGATCAGGTCGTCAAGGATCGACGAAACGTCGCCGCAACTGTGGAGAAAGGTGAGCAGTCCGGCCTTGTGCGCCGCCTGGTAGACGCGGGCATAACGCGGCTTCCAGATTTCGCGCCACGATTCGGGCGAGATCATGAGGTTGCGCTGCAGGCCCCAGTCGTCGCACCACATGTAGCCGTCGGCTCCGGCCTTGGCGTACTGTTCAACGGCGTAGAGGTTCATGTCGACGAGCACGTCGATCAGCCCGCAGAGCTGTTCCCGCGCCGTGTAGATGTCGAGCCAGGTGTTCTCCAGCCCGCGGAGAAAGTGAACGCGTTCATACAGCGAGACGCCATAGGCCATCAGGAACTTGTCGCCGGCCTTCTCGCGCGCCTGCGGCAGCGACGCCCAACGCCGGGGTTCGCGAATGTCCGGGATGCGCAGGTTCGGCCACTGCGCCCAGTCGGTGAGGATGGGCTGTTTGACCTCGCCCATCTTGGAGACCCCGATGTTCACCCAGACGCTGCCCCACTCATCCGCGCCGTTGTGGGGTCGGGCGTCGGTCGATGGCGACATGCCGATGCCGGCGAAATCGGTCCCGTATTCCGGCGCAAGCGCATAGGGCATGCGGTCGGCGCCCTGAAAACGGACAGTTCGTTTAACAACCTCGCGTGGTGTCATCGTCATGTTGCTCCTAAATGTGGACGGAAGTATACCTAAACGCAGTAACGTCGAAAAGCCCCTTGTCGGTCAGCATGCGTGGTTCAATAGATGGCGAGTTTGTAGAATCCCGACGGCGCCCGGGGATCGGGCTGATAGATGATCAGTTTGCCCTGCCCCGGAAAGCCGCGTTTGCCGCCCAGGGGGGTCCATCTGGGAAAGGGGCTCAGGGACGGCGAGTACAGCAGTCTGTAGGTCCGCCCCGCAAGCCCCATCCAGCAGATCGCCACACCGCCGCCGGGCTGGGTCGAGGCCATCGTGCCCAGCCGGAGAACCGAATGCCGGTCGGCGGCATCGGTACCCGCCAGTTCCTCGGCGTAGGCCGAATAGCCGTCGCCGTCCCAATCGCTTTGGGGATTCAGCACCAGTACGTTTGCGCCAACCCGCGGACTGCTGTTGCCGGCCTTGTCCACCGCGCTGACCCAAATGCAATTGGTCGCGTTTAAAACCGTGATCTGGACCAGGGCCTGCGTCTGCACCGTGCTTGTGTAAGGCGCAAGCGCACCCGGCGTCTGGATGAAAATCTGATAGCCGTTGAGGCCGGAAAGCGAATCCGCGAATCCGTTCCAGCGGGTGGCGACCTGGGTGCCGACGACGTAGTCTCCATAGAGGCTGCGCGTGACCTGCACGGCCGCCTGGGAGCTGTCGGGCGGCGTGAGATCGATAAAATAGCGTCCGGTCCGTGTGATGGCGGAGCCGTTGCCGAAGGCGTCAAGCGCCTGGACGGCGAACCACAGGTTGGAGCCCTCGGCCGCTGCCTGCGAAGCCGTGCAACCGGTTGTCCGCGGGGCATCGGCAAGCGTATCGTCCGAACCCGCCGACAGGCGTGCGCGATAGCGGATGCCGCCAATGCCCGGACCGTCGCTGGCGGCATTCCAGGTCGCCGTGAAAATCGTGCCGCACGACCAGGTGGCAAGCGTGTGCGTCGTGCTCTGGAGCGCGGTCGGAGCGGATGGTGGCTGGTTGTCGACCATGAAGGGCGGCGATTCGGTCGGTGGCGCGCCGAACCAGGCGTTGCTGACGCAGAGTTGGACGCGCATGGAGGGGACGACGGATGGAAGCCCGGGAAGCGTGGCCGGCGTGTTCCATTGTACCGTGACCAGGTTGGTTGCGGCCTGCGCTCCGCTGCGTGTCTGAATCTGGCGGAGTGTGCCGGTCGTGGCCGCGAGCGACGGCGTCCCCAGCGCGGCTGCGGGACTGAAAAGCAGGGGGACGGACCAGGGCTGGCCCGCCTCGGTCGCGTAGCGCAGGGACAGGCTCAGTTCCTCGCCGTCGCTCTCGGCTACGGGTACTGCTATGGTGACGAATCCCTCGCCGTTCGTGCTGGACTGCCGGGCGGCGGGCGTGCCGATCCACGGGATGGCGCGGATGTCGACGATCAGGTCGGTGGACTGACGGGGCGCGACGGGATCGTCCGAAACCAGCACGATGCGTTGCAGGAGACGACGCGGCGTATTGGCGCCCACCTGGACCTGCAGCGGCAGAGCGTCCGCTGCGGGAAACGCGAGCGTTCCGTTCGTCCGGGCTGGGACGAGCCAGTCGGGCCAGTGAGACTGGCTGAGCGTGGCGATCTCGATGTCGTCGAGATAGACGCCTTCGCCGTCCGTGTTGTTGTCGCCGCCCATGACGAAGCGGAGCTGGATCGGCGTGCCGGCGTAGGCGGCAAGATCGAAGGTGGCCTTGCGCCAGCCCTCCGAGCCATTGCCGGCGAAGCAGGGCGTGTCCTGCTTCCACGGCGAGTAGGTCCACGCGGTCAGCCGATGGGTGTAGGGACCCGGAAGCTGCTGGTAGGTGAGGCCCGCGTTCGTGGTGACTTCGACGATCATCCCGTCGTAGGCATGTCCAGCAACGGTTGTGTCGATTTCACTGGCGATCCAGTAGCTGAAGGTCAGCTTGGCTCCGGGCGCGGGGACGAGGCTCGGCGAGCGGAGCCCCGCGTGAACTGCAGGCGAGCTGGCGCCGCCGATCGATTTCGGCGCGCCCAGCAGGGCCAGGGGCGACGATGTGAAACGCCGGGAGGAATGGGTCCAGCTCTGCTTGTAGGCGTTCAGCGTCCAGACGTGCGGCGTTTCGTCCGTGACGGTCTCGAAGATCGCCGGATGCAGACTCCAGTGCAAGTCAGCGTTGCCGCTGTTCGTCAGCACGAGCGCGACGTCGGCGGGCACGTGCCGGGCGACGAAGGTTGCGAGCGAGGGGACGGGTCCGAGCGTGGCCTGCGGATAGACGAGGGTGAGCGTGTAGGGGCCGGCCAGCGCGGTTCTTCCGCCGGGGTCGGAGGCTTCGATCTGATAGACAATCTGGTCGCCAAAGGTCGCGGGCGCGGGCAGCGTGCCGGCGTAGAGGCCGGCGGCGTTGGTCGTCAGGGTCTGCGTCGTCCAGGGCTCCGCGTTGCGGCGCCAGCGGAGCAGGGCCTGGGCCACGCTGTGCGTATCGGTGATCGTCGCCTGAACCGCATAGGGTGGTGGCGCGGCCTGCGTGGCGGCGAGACGGGTGTGCCGGATGGAGGGCGGCGAGGGGAAGGACATCGGATTGGTCGGATCGGTGTAGTCGCCGAACTCCTCTTCGAGCGTGAAGCCGTCGCCATCGCTGTCGTCGATCAGGTCGTACTGGTCGAGCGCGCCGAAGAAGAGGTATTCCCACCAGTCGGCAATGCCGTTGGCATTTGCGTCGGCGGCGGCGGGAATATAGCGCGCTTCGGCCGTCATGGGTGCCGTCATGGTCAGGTCGACGAGCGGGTTGCTGGCGCGGGCGTGGGGCGATGGCTGCCGGTTGCCGTTCAGCCACCAGCCGATGAAGCGGTACGGCACGCTCCCGTGGAGCAGGGAGCCGGGGGCGGTTTGCGTCCGGGCGTATTCATCCGACCGGTACCACTGCGCCGTGCCGGGCAGTACGGGAATGTTGGACGTCTGCCGGAACAGGTAGGCGTCGGTCCACAGCCACGTGATCTGCGAATCGGCGAGCATGACGAACGTGTTGGTCGGCGTGATTGTGTCGGGAGCACTGCCCGTGCCGGACGATCCCAGGCAGGCTTGGCTGATGCCGTCCGCGAGGATGACGCGCGCCGGTGCGCTGGCCTGCACCACGTTTCCCGAGGCGATGGAATAGCTGCCGTAAGGGGGCGTGGTTTCGCCCTGGGGCGACGGCGAGGCGGTGATGGAGAGATTCAGGGCGGCCGTGATCGCCGTGTGCTGCTCTCCCGCCGCCGGCCAGCGCACCGTCAAGCCCGCGAGCGTTTCGGCGTGCAGCGTGTAGGTCAGCCGGGTGCCCAGCGGTTGCGGAGGCAGCGTGGCGGCATAGGTCAAGTGCGACTCGTGCAGCAGCGCATTCGTCCGGTAGACGCCGGCGGCGTCGCTCGAAGTGCGCCAGACGATGCGCGGCGTGGTCCCGTTGATCAGGCTGGCGGGGCCGATCGCCGCCTGGACCGTCAGGAGCTCGTCGGGCGTGTAGTTCCGTTGCAGTCCGGTGGGCGACAGGGTCGGAACGATGTTGAGCAGCGGCGCTGCAAAAGGCGTGGCGGGGTCGCCGAACAGCGTCAGTTCATAGTAGATCCAGCGAAAGACATTGCCGGAGTACATGCTGATGTACGGGCGAAGGTTCTCGCGTGACCGGGCGTTGATGGCACCGAGATGATAGGCCGTGCCGTCGAAGGCGGCATCCCAGAATTTTCGGTTGAACAATTGCGAGGGCCCGTCGATGTTTTCGCGGTAGCCCCAGCCGTAACGCGAGTTCATCACCGCGGCGAAGGGACCTCCGCGGGAGGTGGAAAAAAGCTGCGCCAGGCAGTTGGCCGTATCGAAGGCGCCGATGTAGCAAGCCTGTGAATAGATGAAGCTGGGCAGGGCGTTCGTCAGCGAAGCGATGGCCGTGCGATTGGCGGCCTTTGAAAGATCGATCTTGAATCCAAGTTGCGCCGCGCCGTGCCCGAGGTGGTTGAAGACGTGGAAGTTCTGATTCAGCCGGGAGAGCATCGCGGAGGCCGGCCAAAGGTAGGTGGGACTGTCGTAGAGGGTGTCGGTCGCATCGAGTTGGTCCTGCATGTACGAGGAGCGGAAGCCGATGCTGGTGAAGCCGCCGGTGCTCGCGCCCAGGCGGATCTGCTCCATGGATCCGGTGGCATACTCAGTCTCGCCCCCGAATCCCAGTTTCTCGCCGATGTGCGAAATCCGGCCCAGGGCCGAGGCCGGCAGCGCCTCGTAGGCCAGGGTTTTGCGGACCATGTTGGCGACGTCGGCGGTCGTGGCTGCGGGAAAGCGACCGACGAATACCTCGGCGACCAGATCGATGTCCCAGCCCGTCTCGCCATCGCCGATCTCCCCGAAGACACTGTCCCCGTCGCGGTCGAAACTGCCGTCGAGACAGCCGAAGTAGAGTCCGTCGGCGGGAATCAGGTCCGTCCCTGCCGAGAAGGAGCAGTAGAGCTTGCGCGTCGGAACCTGCGCCGGCGTGCCGACGAGCAGGATGAAGCGGGTCGACCAGTTGTCGTAGGCATCGCGGATGAAGGCGCGCATCCGCTCGGCCGTATCGCGTCCCGCGTAATTGGCGCCGATCCATTCGATGCTCACCTGGGTCGAGTTCAATCCGGCTCGCCGACGGGCGGCCGAAAGGGCTTCGAGGTTCCAGGGGGCGGGGGTGCCGGCGATGTAGTTGCTGGGGGCGATGATGACGTGTTCGAAGCAGTCGGGCGGAGACAGCGGTCGGGTGAGGGTCGCCGCGGACGCCGCGCGGGACGGGGAGCCGGGCGCGGGGACGCTCCGCGCGGCTCGCGAAAGCAGCGGGCTGCCGGCCGCGACGGCGTCGGCCTCGGCGCGCGGCCGTTTACGCCTGGGCCGCCAGCCGGTGTTCTGCTCCGAAGACGGGATCGGCTCCCAGTCGATCATGACCGTCAGTTCACCATGTGCGAGCAGTTGGTTGCGGGCGGGAATGTACTGTACCGGATGAAGGGTGATCGTCAGCAGGCCGTCGCCATGCAGGCGGTCCCGGCGTTGCCGGCGCTGCTCGCCCGCATCGTAGTCGGGGTAGGGGGTGGTCCGGGCATAGAGCTTCTCGTCGCGGTACGAGCGGCCCTGCCTGTCGGGCGGCGAGGACAAGGGGACGGCGTCTTCGGCAGGAGCCACAGGATGATCGAGGGTGATCAGACGGGTGCGGCCGGGCGAGATGCGGACGGTGCGGGGACGGTATCCCTCCGGTATGGCGATCGTCACCCCGCGAACCGGAAGTGCGGGAGCTCGCGGTACGCCGTCGGACAGGCAGTCCGCGACGGCCACGCGTGTTCCGGCCGCAGTCGGTTGCAGGCGCGGCGGATCGAAGGAATAGACGAGGGTGGTCTGCTGCGGGTTGCCGATGGGCGCTGCGGTCTGGGCAAAATCACCCTGCGGCGCGGCCTGGCTCAATTGTGGCAGGGCAGCGGCCAGAAGGAGGGCAATCGAAAGCGTATGCACCCAACTCATAAATGGATACTACCACATGGCCATCCAATTGAAACGCAAATTATGGGCAGCGCCCGGCTCGCGTCCGCTTCTTGACAGAGTCCGGTCCTTCTGACAATCTCTACAACCTGAAAACGATGCTTTGGGTCGAGGCGTCGCGCGTAGGGGACGTTGGCCTCGCAAGGAGCGGTTCGTGCTTGTTGACCCCAACCAACGGAACACCATTTTCCATGAGAAAAGTTAAACAGATTTCCGCCCGCGAAGCGGCCGTGATGATCGCCAGCGGATCGACTGTCGCCACGGGCGGGTTCGTGGGCTGCACGCACCCGGAAGCGCTGACCGCCGCCGTGGAGGCCTGTTTTCTGGAGACGGGGCTGCCGCGTGATCTGACGCTGGTCTACGCGGCCGGACAAGGCGACGGCAAGACCCGGGGATTGAATCACTTCGGCCACGAAGGCATGCTCAAGCGGGTGGTCGGCGGCCATTGGAACCTCGCCCCGGCCATGGGGCGGCTGGCGATGGAGAACAAGATCGAGGCCTATAATTTTCCCCAGGGCGTGATCAGCCACCTCTTCCGGGAAATCGCCGCGGGCAATCCGGGACGGCTCACCCACATCGGCCTCCAAACCTTCGTCGATCCCCGGAACGACGGGGGCAAGCTCAATCCGCGAACGACGGAGGATCTGGTTGAGCTGATCACGATCGGCGGTCGCGAGTGGCTCCTCTACAAGGCCTTCCCGATCCACTTCGGCCTGATCCGCGGCACCTCCAGCGATTCGTTCGGCAATATTTCGATGGAGCACGAAGTGATGACGGCGGAAGCCCTCTCCATCGCCCAGGCCGTGCGAAACTCCGGCGGCCAGGTGGTCGTGCAGGTCGAGCGGATCGTGGCGGACTACTCCCGCGACCCGCAGCAGATCGTCATTCCCGGCATCTGCGTCGACGCCATCGTCGTCGCGGATCGGGCGCAGCACATGCAAACCTTTGCCGAGTCGTACAATCCCGACTATCTGCGCCAGGGCGACATCGCCACCCTGAATCTGCCCCGCATGGAGGACGGCCCGCGCCGCTACATCTCCCGGCGCGCCTTTCAGGAGATCCAGCCGGGGGCCATCGTCAATCTGGGGATCGGGCTCCCGGAGGGGATCGCCCAGATCGCCCGGGAGGAGGGCCGCCTTGGCGAGATGACGATGAGCGTGGAGTCGGGGCCGATCGGCGGCGTCCCGGCCTCCGGGCTGAGCTTCGGCGCCTCCAGCTTTCCCCAGGCCATCATCGACCAGACCTACATGTTCGACTTCTACGACGGCGGCGGACTCGACGTGGCGTTTCTCGGACTGGCCGAATGCGACCGGAACGGCAATGTCAACGTGAGCAAATTCAACGGACGGGTCGCGGGGGTGGGGGGCTTCATGAACATCACCCAGACGGCGCGCAAGGTCGTGTTCGCCGGAACCTTCACGGCGGGCGGGTTGGAAATCCGCTTTGCAGGCGGCAAGCTCGAGATCGAGAAGGAGGGCAAGATCGACAAGTTCGTCGGCGCGGTCGAGCACATCACCTTCTCGGGGGCCTATGCACGGGCGAACGGCCAGCAGGTCATGTATGTCACGGAGCGCGCGGTCTTCGAATTGACCGAGGCCGGACTTCAACTCGTCGAGATCGCCCCGGGGATCGATGTCGAACGGGATATTCTCGCCCACATGGCATTCAAGCCGATCATCGGCGGCGATCTGCGGGTCATGTCCGCATCCGTATTCACATGAACCGGTCTGGACAATCAGGAGCACAGATGAAAACACTATGGATCAGCGGAGCGGTTCGGACGCCCATCGGCGCTCTGAATGGACAATTTGGCGGCGTCGGCGCAGTGGACCTGGGCAAGGTGTCGGTTGCCGAAAGCCTGAAGCGGGCCGGTGTCGATCCCGCCGAGGTCGGCGAGGTGATCGTCGGCAACGTCCTTCAGGCGGGCCTGGGGCAAAACCCCGCAAGGCAGATTGCGGTCGGCTGCGGCGTGCCGCACGCCATCCCTTCCTTTACCGTCAACCAGGTGTGCGGATCCGGGCTGAAGGCCATCGACCTGGCCTACCGCACCATCCTGCTTGGCGAAGCGGCCGTGGTCGTCGCCGGGGGTGTTGAGAACATGACCCAGGCCCCCTACATCCTCCCGGCGCTGCGGCAGGGGGCGCGTCTGGGCGATTGCAGCGCCAAAGACACCGCCGTCAGCGACGGGCTGACCGATGTCTTCGGACACTATCATATGGGCATCACCGCCGAGAACGTCGCCGCGAAGTATGGCATCACCCGCGAGGCACAGGACCAGTTTGCGCTGGCGAGCCAGCAGCGCTACGCGGCGGCGCGGAAGCAAGGCGTCTTCGGCGGCGAAATCGTGCCGGTCACGGTCAAGCAGCGCAAAGGCGATCTCGTGATCGAACACGATGAGCATCCGCGTCCCGACAGCACCCTCGAGGCCCTGGCCAAACTGCGCCCGGCGTTCAAGCCCGACGGCACGGTGACGGCCGGAAACGCCTCGGGGATCAACGACGGCGCCGCCTCGCTGGTCGTCAGCGACGGACCGCGGGGCCTCGACCCGGCGCAGGGCGTCCGGATCAGGGACATCGTATGCGTGGGGTGCGCCCCCGAACTGATGGGCATGGGACCGGTCGGCGCCGTGAACCGGCTCCTGACCCGGCAGCGGATGGCAGTGGGCGACATCGAGGTCTGGGAGTTGAACGAGGCGTTTGCCGCGCAATCGGTGGCGGTGTTGAATGAACTCCGCATCGATCCGGCGAAGGTCAACGTGAATGGCGGTGCCATTGCTCTGGGCCATCCCATCGGGTGCAGCGGGACGCGGATTGTCGTCTCGCTGATCCATCAGATGAAACGTCAGCAGGCCGCGCTCGGCATCGCCTCGCTTTGCGTCGGCGGCGGCATGGGGCTCGCCATTCTTCTTGAAAACGTTTAGCGGGAGCACCACCATGGACCATCAGATTGTCGGCGTCATCGGCTCGGGCGTCATGGGCGGGGGAATCGCCCAGTTGTTTGCGGAAAAGGGATTCCAGACCTTGATCTGGGACACCACGCTCGAAATGGCTACCCGAGGTTGCCAGGTCATCCGGAAGCGGATCGACAAGCGTGTCGAGACCGGCAAGCTACCCGCCGAGGCGGCCGCCGCGATCATCGGCCGGATCAGCCCCATCGGCGCTTTGGAAGATCTGGCCCCGGCCGGTCTGATCATCGAGGCCGTCATCGAAGACTTCGAGTCGAAGGTCGGGATCTTCAACCGTCTCGAGGCGTGCATTTCGCCGAAGACGGCACTTGGCACCAACACCAGCTCGCTGAGCGTTGCCGCGCTGGCGCAGCGGCTGGTCCATCCCGAACGGTTCCTGGGCATTCATTTCTTCAACCCGCCGACCAAGCTCGATCTGGTCGAAGTGGTCGTCACGCCCGGGCTGGCTCCCGACATTCTCCAGACGGTTCAGGGTATCCTGGCGTCTTGCGGGAAAACCGCCATCACCGTCAAGGACTCGCCCGGCTTCATCGTCAATCGTCTGCTGCTGCCGCTGATCAACGAAGCCGCCAAGCTGGTCGATGAAGGCGTTGCCAGCCCTGCGGAAATCGACACGGCCATGCGCCTGGGCGCCCTGCATCCCGCCGGACCGCTGCAAGTGGCGGACTTGATCGGTTTGGATGTCTGCCGGAACATCCTGAGGACGCTCGCCAAGTCGCTGGACAATCCGTTCTACCAGCCGGCGAAATCGCTGGTGGACTTGGTGGCGGCCGGTAAACTGGGCCGGAAGACCGGGCAGGGGTATTACACGTACTAGTATCGGGGAACTATGGATATCAAAGGAAGACGCTGTCTGGTAACGGGGGCCGGAAGAGGCTTGGGCCGGCAAATCGCGATGGACTTGGCCCGGGGGGGCGCCAGCGTCCATGTCTGCGACATTTCGGAAGAAGCGCTGCAAGGCATCCGGGAGGCCGGCGCGGGACTGCCGATCACCGGTCATGTCTGCAATGTCGCCGATGAGGCGTCGGTCCAGGCGCTGTTCGCCGCGATCGCCAAAGCCGGGACGCTGGATGTGCTGGTCAACAACGCGGGGATCACCCGCGACGGCCTGCTGCTCAAAGTCAGCGACAATGAAATCAAGACGATGTCCCTGGCGAGCTTCCAGGCGGTCATCGACGTGAATCTGACGGGGGTGTTCCTGTGCGCCCGGGAAGCCGCCGTGGCGATGGCGAAGACGGGCGGCGTAATCATCAACATCTCCTCGGTCTCCCGCGCCGGGAATTTCGGCCAGACCAACTACTCCGCGGCCAAGGCCGGCGTGGATGCGATGACCGTGACGTGGAGCAAGGAACTCGCCCGGTACGGCATCCGCTGCGCGGCGATCGCCCCCGGCTACACCAACACCGAAATGGTGGCGGCGATCAAGCCGGAGGCGCTGGAGAAGATCAAGGCGCAGGTTCCGCTGCGCCGCCTCGGCGAGATGTCGGAAATCTCGCAGACGGTCCGCTTCATCATCGAAAACGACTTTGTGAACGGCAAGATCCTGGAAGTCGACGGCGGGTTGCGGGTCTGACGGCGGCGGAATCGGTTAGTGACTGGGTTTGTGCGAACGAAGTGCATGCGGAGCGGGCAAATCGAGATCTGCGGACTTGGCGTTGACGCCGGGGCTGAAGCCCCTGACTCGCTTCCGCCTGAAGGCGGCACTCCGGCAGAGGGTATGGGTGCGCCGGTGTTTTTTTCGCAGGCAGACGCTCAGGTCGGAGTCCCGGCTTCAGCCGGAAGCCAGCGACGGCCTTCAGGCCGGGGTAAGGGTCAAGAACCGTTTCTCCTTACGCACGGGCATTGTGGCTCAATATCCCATTCGCCCGCTCCTCCATGCGCTCTCTTCGCGATCCCTGACACTGACCCGTTACCGGCGGCGAAGCAGACACTGGCCTGGAGCGTGGCGAAATGGTATAAATCAGCCCATGAAAGAACATCTTTTCGAAGCCATGATGATGATCTGTTTCTCGAGTTCCTGGTTTTTCGCCATTGCGCGTTCGCTGAAGTCGCGCTCCACCGGGGGCAAGAGCATCTGGTTTCTGTGGATCATCCTGACCGGCTACATGGCCGGCGTCGTGCACAAGATCCTGAACGACTACAATTGGGTCATCTGGCTCTACAGCTTCAATGCAACAATGGTGGCGATCGACATCTCCGTCTACTTCCGCAACCGGCTGTACGAGCGCCGGACCATCGCGAAACCGCAGCCGTGAGCGTTGCGCGCCCGGCGTTCGCGTTTGCCTGTTGTTCTTTCCTCCTTTCCAGATTTCCCTTGCCGTAAATACAGTAATCCAGCTATCCTTTTCAACATGAAAGCGACGCGGGACATTCCCGACGCCCTCTACCGCAGGGTCAAGGCAAAAAGCGCACTGGCCGGCCACCCGGTCCGCGAGGTTGCGATCCGGCTATTTTCGGAGTGGGTCCAGGAACCGGTCCGCTCCGAACCTGACGACTCCAATGCCCAACAGAATTTGCCCACGTGGTTCGGCGTGGCCCACGCCTATGCTGCCAAGGTCAAGCATCATGACATGGCCGCGGTACGCGAAAGCATTGCCAAAGCGAAGGCTCGACCATGATCTGCGGACTGGATACCTCCGTCGTCTTGAGGCTGCTGACCGGCGAGCCTCGAGAACTCGCACTCCGTGTCGTCAATCGCGTGATGGCGACTACCCAGTCAGGCGGACTGTGTACGGTCAGCGATTTGGTCGCCACCGAGAGCTATTACGCCCTGCAACACCATTACAAGCTACCTAAAGCGGATGCGCTGTCCACACTCGCCGCGCTTGGTGCCGGAGAAGGCATCCGCTTTTCTGAGGCCGCAGGATCCGTGTTGAGAACCAAGGGGCTGGCGCAGGCCAACCCTGGTTTCGCCGATCGTCTGATTCACGCCGGATACCGTCAGTCCGGCTACGGAATGCTGACCTGCGAACACGCCGCCACCTCATTCGAAGGCGCTGAAGTCATCAAGGAATAGGTCGTTTCACGGCGCAGGCGGATCCTTTCCGAATCGAGAAAAGCCAACACCTCCGCGTCCTTGGCGCCCTCTGCGCAGTTAGCCCGTCGCTTTGGATGGGGTCATGGAGAACCCGCATAGTCGTCCGGCTTTTCGCCGACG
>CAZQKI010000084.1:0-18852 GCA_964592855.1 uncultured Lentisphaerales bacterium | reverse complement strand
CCGCGGCGGCCGCGGGCCTCGATGCGAATCCAGCCATCGCTCGTCTCAAGGAGTTGCACGGACGTTCCGGCGGGGATCTCGACGGAGTGGCGGGCCTGTTCGCCGGGGGCGATTCGCAGACGCACCGTTTGCGTCAGCGGCTTGAGCGTCGCGGTCCCCGCGCCAATGAGCGCCCGGGTCCCCCAGGTCGCGCCGACGAGGATCGCCAGCCCTGCAATCACCGCCAGGCGCTTGTGCGTCGGGCGGACGATGGCAATGAACGCGAGCGCCGCCAGCAGGCCGACCGCAAACGGAATGACGCGGCGGATCTCGCGGTGCATCGTCGCGTCGATCGTGAAGGTGCCTTCCGCTTCGGGCTGACGCTGCGTGACGACCGCGACATTCCGGACAGCGGGGGCTTCGTCCGTCCGGCGCGTCGTGAAGGTCAGGGAGAAGGGGCCCGCCGTAGCCGTCCGGTAGCGTTCGGTTGCTGTGTCGAAGTAAGTGAATCGCGCTTCGGCCACCTGCACCGCCTGCGTCGACTGGGGAATGATCGACTGCGTGATCGTCAGGAGCTTCTCCCCCGTGCCGCGCTTTTCCGTCGGCGGGTAGACCTTGAAGCGGGCTGGATCCAGCTTCGGCAGCGCCGGACGGACATCGCCCAGATGGCCACTGCCCTTCAGTTCAAGGGTCAGGTTGACGATGTCCAGCGGCATGACCACCGCGGGGTTCAGCCGGCCGGTGAGCGCAAACCTCCCGACGGCGCCTGAAAAGTCCGCCGGGCAGTTGTCCGTGGGCAGCGGGCGGATGGAGAGGGCGGTCGCCGGTAGGCGCAGCCGCTGCTGCGTTGAATTCCAACTGGAGAAGAAGCCGGCGTTGCGCCGTTCGACGAGCATGAACTGGATGATCGGCTGAACCGTGATCTCCAGGGGTGCGGCGGCACGTCCCTCGCTGCGATAGCGGTGGATTTCAACGGCCTGTCCATTGTGCGTCTCGCGAGTCGCGGGCTGGGCGACCAGTTCACCCAGCTCGAGTTGCGTGCCGCCGGGGAGTCCGCCCAACTGGATGTTCTGCAGCTCGCACCCCGGCGAAACGACGATCTCGAGATTGAACGAGACCGGTTGGTTGACGAACGGGCGCGGCGGGTCCAGCGTGATGCGCGCTGCATGGAATTCGGCCGCCCGGGCCACGACGGGCGCGAGCAGCAGCAGGAAGGTGGCGAAGACTAGGGAGGCGCTTGCAAAACCTCCGGTTTGTGCAAGCGGAGGGTTCAGGGTTCGGGGTTCAGGGTGAGTTTCTGGCCTGAACCCTGGCTTCCTGAACCCTGATTCCCGGCGCTTGCAGGTTTTTGCAAGCGCCTCGAGGGATTTGCGGAGCACGTGTTTCATGGTGTGTCCTCCGTCGGCTGCGTGCTGTTGGCGACGGCGAACAGGCGTTCGTGCCAGAAGCGGGTGTCGTGCTGTTCCTGCAGGAGGGTGAACGCCACGCTGCCGCCGTAGACGATCAGCAACGCGCAGCCCCAGCCGGCCAGCAGGTTGGCGAAGGTGCGCCTGCGGGATGGCGGGCTGTACTTGTGTGCCGGGGGCGGCGTGATCAGTCGCAGCGCGAGCCCGCACCAGAGGATGCTCCAGCCGGCCAGGACGAGCCAGATCCGCAGATTCAAGGAGAGATAATAGTGCCACGCGAGGAAAATGCGCGACGGCGGGAGCTGCGCGTCAGGCTGTCCGCTCCGCGCGCCGATGGCCAGCTTCAGGTTGGCGCGGATTTCCGGTGTCGCGCCCAGGTGCCGCTCGGCACGCACCAGAGCAGCTTCAGCGTTGCGTGCGTCGCCCGCCAGCAGCAGGGCCGTGCCAAGGTTGTAGAACAGAGGACCGGTGCGTGCGCCGTCCTTGACCAGGTCGTTGTAGATGTTGGCGGCGGCGAGAAAATCCTCCGGGGTCTGGGCGCCCGCCATGGCCTGGTTGGCGCGCTCCCAGGTGAAGGTGTCCGGGAGCCGGCTGGCGTGAGTGATGGGTGGCACGAGCAGCGCCAGGCCCAGCAGCAGGGCGGCCGGTGGCGTCGGCCGCCGCTGAGGCGACGACCGTGACAGGAGCTTGTCGATCTGCGCCAGATGGCTGAGCAGTTGCGTCAGCAGGGCATCGACACCTTCCGGGGTTGCCGCATGGGGGCGGAAGGGGAGCTGCTCGAGCTCGGTAAAATGCGCCTGCACAGCCGCGTCGTCGGCGATTGCGACCCCCTGTTTGCGGAACAGGCCGGGGAGATCGCTGGCGGTGACGCCCTGTCCATGGGTGTCGAAGCGCGCCGAGAAGTAGGCGCGGAAGGCCTGCGCGCCGAGAATGGCTCCGGCAACGGGGTCGCCGGTCGCGGTACGGCGCGCCTTCGCGAAGCACCGGCGCGCCTGCGCGAGCGCGTTGCCGCGACGCCGCGCGGTCGACCAGGCCTGGCGTCGACGCCACGCGGTGCGCAGGAGCGCGACCAGGACGAGGAGCAGCGGGGGGACAGCCAGCCACGGGACGATGCGTCGCGGGGTGGGAGCCCAGTTGCGCGTGCCCGGATCGCCGGTCTTGTCGACGATGATGCCGTCTGGCTGCTTGTCGGCCGCCGTCAGCGCCTGCGTCTGGCCGCCGGCTTCGCCGTCGTCCTCCGAGACGGCGGCAATTTGCGTGGTGGCGTGGGCCTGCACTGGAAGCGGCAGGGTTTGTACCGTGACGTAGTTCATTTGCACCGTGTCGAAATAGGCGATCGGAAGGGCGGGAAACTCCAGCGTGCCACTCTTCAACGGGCGGATGCGGTAGCGGAAGCGCTTGCCGTTGGCGAGGGTTTCGGATTCAAACGGTTCGCTGTAGATGCGGAAGTTTTCGGACAGGCTGGGCTGCAGGCCGAGCACGGGGGGACGCAGATTGGAGATGCTGATCTCACCGGTGATGTCCAGGGTGAGCGTCAGGGGGTCGCCGACCTTGCAGATCGCGGTGTCGAGGGTGGCAACGGCTTTGAGATTGCGGCCCACCGATCCTACAAACCACTCCGGGCGCCCCGCCTCGGGAGGGGGGACGACCCGGACGGTGACGGCGGGACCGACGGTGAAGATCTCCGCCAGGATCGGCTGCCCCCGTTCATCGCCGCCCTTGATGATCGAACCCTTGAAGGTCGCCGGACCGAAGGTGTAGTCGCCCTCGATCTGGGCGGAGTAGTCGAGCGTCACGCGGTATTCCCAGAAGGACTTCCCGTTGCGCGCGATGCGCTTGACGGGGAAGCGGAAGGGAATCGCCTTCGGCTCGAACATGCTGTCGAAGCCCATCCCCATGAACCCGCCCATGCCCTGCGATTGGTAGTTGTTGATCGCGAAGGAGGGGGTCCGGCCCCCCTGGTCGATCATCCCTTCGAGCAGCGCCTTGAGGTCGGGCATCTTGAGCCCGCGCAACTCCTGAAACTCCAGGAAGTCGGCCTGGATGTGGGGCGGCTGCTGGGGAAGCAGCGGTTCGATCTGTTCGTTGGGGGCGGGAAGCGCGGCGACGAGGATGCGGAGCGTGATGGAGAAGGGCTCATCCACGAGGATCGTCTGACGGGTGGCCTCGATGGCGACGGTGATGTCCTGACGCTGCTCGATCCCCGTCACCTCGATCCCCGGCCCCCGTGCGGTGACCTGCTGTCCGTTGAACGCCATCTCCACGGCGCCGACTTGGAAAACGCCTGCGGCCTTGGGGGTGAGCTGATAGACGAAGGTGCGCCCGCGGAAGATCTCCTGCATCATCCGGCCGTTGATGATCTGGATGCTTCGCCGGCTGTTGTCCTGCGAGCCGAGAAGCTGTAGCTCGGCGTCCTTGAGCCCGGGGAAGCGGGGAGCGAGGCTGTTGTCGTTTGAACCGCTGACGGTGACATGCAGTTGCACCGACTCGCCCAGATAGATGCGGTTGCGGCTGGCCTTGACGGCGAGGGAGATTGGCTCGGCCAGCAGGCTGCCCGCCAGCAGCAGCCAGACGGAGAAGACCGCCAGTCCCCGGAACCTGTGCAGCCGATGGGTGCCGTCAAATTCATGCCTTGGTTTCATCTGTTGCCGTCTTTCTCCGGCATGGGAGGAATGTGGGCTGGGATGTCGGGTCGGCTGATGAAAAAGCCGCCCGCCCAGCCGCGGATCTCTCCGGTTTCTGCTTGGACTTTCGGGTTGGTGAAGCTGTTGGTCCCGCCGTATTTCAGGAAGAAGGCAAAATTCCCGCCGGCCTGCTCGATGGGGTGATACTCCACTTTGGGATTGGCATGGCCGAACGCCGCGCCGGTGAAGGTGTCGGCGCCGCCGATGTTCATCACCAGCGCCAGACCGGCATTGGAGGTGCGCCCCGCGCCTCCGCCCGAGAAGGTGTCGTTGCCGCCGAAGTCGAGAATCGCCCCGGTGCCGAGGTCCCAGCAGAAGGCGGTGTCGGCCGAGTTGGCCGTGTAGAGATCGTCGCCGGCGTCGTCGATGACGTAGCCCGATGCGTAGTGGCAGCCGAAGCCGACGCCCCAGCGGACGAAGCGTGTTTCAATCCGCTCGGTCCGGTCCCACATCGTCCGCGTCGCCCCGATGCGCTGGTCGTTGCCGCCGAAATCGCGGGCGAAGCCCGCAGCGAACCAGTAGCCGCCGCCATGCGAAAAGCAATCGTACTCGTAAAGGTCGTCGCCCGCGCCGTCCAGCAGCACGCCGAACCCGCCGTTCGCCACGCCCCGCGGACCGATCCCCATCCCCTGCGACCACCCGCCGTATCCCGGTGAGTCGTCGTAGCCGTCGTTGTACATTCCGCCGGCGAAGTAGGTGTCGTTGCCCTGCAGATCGATCAAGGTGCCGAAGCCGAGCGCGCCGCCCACGCCCTGCGCATAGATGGCGCCGTGATAGGCGTCGTCTCCGGCGCGGTTGAGCAGCAGGCCGATGCCGCCCGTAGCCTGCCCCTGCACGCGGGCGCGGGCGTTGAAGGCGGAGAACTTGGCGTCGTTGACCAGCAGGGCGATCCCGCCCAAGGTCGAGCCCTGGGCCACGTCCACCGCGTCGAAGCGGTTGCTGGTGCAGCCCTGCGTGACCAGCAGCGACGCGCCCAGGATCGAGGCGCCCTGGATGCCCGGACTCTTTCCCTCAAAGCGGTTGCTGCCGCCGCAGTCGACAATGGCCAGCAGCGGCGTCGCGGTCGATACGGCCCCTTCCCGATACGTGTCGTTGCCGGGATCGAGATCGATGATCATGCAGATGCCGGGATGCTGGTCCAGTGCGTAGGTCTGATCGCCCGCCACGGCAATGATGATCGTGCCGACCGATGTTTCCAGACTGTGGATGGTGCCGCCGAATTGCGCGGAGCGTTTGGCGTCGTGGGGAAAGGCTTTCAAGTCCGAGGCGCGCAAGGCTCCGGCCAGCGACGGGTCTGTCAGCAGGGCGAGCGACATCGCCACCTGCGCCAATGACCGGCGGTCCATCTTTTCCAGAAGGTCGGTGACGCGCCGACCGGCGACGGGATCGTCGAAGCTGTGGCCGTGCGCGATCGTCTTCGTCGTGATGGCGTAGATCTCCCGGGCCAGCCAGGCCTTCTCCTCCGGCGCGATCGGCGCATAGGCGGCGTCAAGCTGCCTGCGGGCCTGCTGCAGGATCGCCACCAGTTGCGTGGCGACGTTGCCGGGGGTGAACACCAGCGGCGCCAGGGCCGGGGTCGGGGCGTCCAGCTTTTCCGCGGCGGTGGCGAGGAGCTGCATCAGCCCCTGCGTCCCGCCCCGCGCATCCTCGTGCATCCGCCACGTGAGGGCTTCGGCATAGGCGATCGACTCGATGGGATTGCGCAGCAGGTCGTCCACCTCGCGCAGGCGGCAGTTGCCCGTTTTGTCGCGGAACGAATTGGTTCCCACGCTGGCGTTCAGGCGGTTGGCGACATAGGAGCGGTAAAGCTCGAACTCCGGCTGGATCTTGCGGGCCTGGATGCCCCCGCGCATCTCCGCTGTCGCCAGCGCGGCGTGGCGGATGCCTGTGCGCGTCTCACCGGAAAGACCAGGCGTGGCGCAGCCCGCAGCCAGCAGGTGGGCCAGCGCCGTCAGCAAAACGATGTCGGCCGGGAGCCGCGCATGCGAAAGTTTCCGGGTCATGGTCTCACAGGCCTTTCGAGTCGCTGCCGCAGGGGGTGCGGGGGTAGGGGATGGTGTCGCGGATGTTGGCGAGCCCCGTGCAGAATTGGACGAGGCGTTCGAAGCCGAGTCCGAAGCCGGCATGGGGCACGGAGCCGAACCGGCGGAGGTCCAGGTACTGGGCGTAGTCGGCGGGGTCGAGGCCGCGCAGGCGCAGATTGTCGAGCAGGACGTCCAGACGCTCCTCGCGCTGGCTGCCCCCGATGATTTCGCCGACATCGGGGACGAGCACATCCATCGCGGCGACGGTCTTGCCGTCGTCGTTGCGCCGCATGTAGAAAGCCTTGATCGCGGCGGGATAGCCGGTCACGACCACGGGCGCCTGGGCGACGACCTCCGTCAAATAGCGCTCGTGCTCGGTTTGCAGGTCGCAGCCCCATTCGGGCGGGTAGGCGAAGGTCGCGCCGGCCTTCTGCAGATGGCCGATGGCCTCGGTGTAGGACATCGTGAAGAAGGGGGCGTCGACGAGGCGTTCCAGGCGTGCGGTGACGCCGGGCGCGACGCGGCTCTCGAAAAAGGCCAAATCCTCGCCGCACGTCTCCAGCGTGATCCGGAACAGGCGCTTCAACAGGGCCTCGGCTAGTTCGGCATCGTCCGCGAGATCGGCAAAGGCCATTTCGGGCTCGACCATCCAGAATTCTGCCAGGTGGCGCCGCGTGTTGGAGTTCTCGGCGCGGAAGGTCGGGCCGAAGGTGTAGATGTCGCCCAGGGCGCAGGCGTAGGTCTCGCCCTCGATCTGGCCGCTCACGGTCAGCGCGGAGCGGCGCGAGAAGAAGTCCTGCGCATAGTCGACGGTCCCGTCGGCGCGGCGGGGGAGCTTGTCGAGGTCGAGGGTGGTGACCTGGAACATCTCGCCGGCGCCTTCGCAGTCGCTGGTGGCGATGATGGGGGTGTGGAGCCAGATGAAGCCCCGCTCCTGGAAGAAGGCGTGGATGGCCTGGGCGAGCCGGTTGCGGACGCGCGCCATGGCGCCGAAGGTGTTGGTGCGGGCGCGGAGGTGCGGCAGCTCGCGCAGCCGCTCCAGGCTGACGCGCTGCTTGCCGAGCGGGTAGGCCAGGGGATCGCACCCGCCCAGGCAGGCCACCTGCGTGGCGCGAAGCTCGATGTTCTGCTCCTTGCCCGGTGAGGCGATGCGGAGCCCTTCGATGCGCACGGCGGATCCGGGGTACAGGCGCAGCACGTCGTCGGCGTAGTTGGCCAGCGTGCTGTCGGCCACCACCTGCAGATTGGCGAGACAGGAGCCGTCGTTCAGTTCGATGAAGGAGAAGCCGCCCTTGGCGTCGCGCCGCGTCCGCACCCAGCCGGCGACGGTGACGAGACGGTCGTCGGGTTGACTTTGCAGGATTTCACGGATGCGCGTGCGTTGCATAATGGGTGGCTAACGTGGCGGTACGACCCGGGCGCCCGCACTGGGGTGGATGACGCGGATTTCGCAGGGCCGGCCGTAGCGGGCCGCATAGGCCCCGGACAGGGCCGCGGACGCCGCTTCAACGGCATCCGCCCGGACGAGGGCGACCACGCTGCCGCCGAATCCGCCGCCCGAGAGGCGCGCGCCGAAAACGCCCGGTGCCGTATGGGCGGCCTCGACGAGGTGGTCCAGCTCGGCGCAGGAGTTCTCGAAATAGCGCTGTGAACTCTCATGGGAGGCGAACATCAGCTTGCCGAAGCCCGCGAGGTCGCCGGCGGCCAGCAGCTCCGCTCCCTGAAGGACGCGTTCATTCTCGCCGATGGGATGCGCCGCACGCCGGGCGGCCTGGTCATCGAGCCCGGCGCGGTTGGCCTCCCATTCGGCCCACGAGACATCGCGCAGCGCCGTGACCGGATGCCCGAGGCGCTGCTTGAAGTGCGCGGCGGCCAGCTCGCAATCGGCCCGGCGCTGATTGTACTCGCCGTCCACGAGCGCATGCTTGGCGTGGGTGTTGCAGATCAGCAGCACCGCCTCGTGGCCCAGCGGGGCGTGCTGGATCGCCAACGTGCGGAAATCGGTCTGCACCAGCATGCCGTCGCGTCCGCAGAGCGAGGAGATCGGGTCGAGCAATCCGCATTTCACGCCGGCGTAGGTGTGCTCCGCCTGCCGGGCGATTTTCGCCAGTGCGATCACGTCCAGTTCAATCCCGTAAAGTCTGGTGATGGCGAGGGCCGTGCTGACATCGAGCGCGGCCGAGCTGGAGAGGCCGCTGCCGAGCGGAATGTTGCCGTAGAACAGGGCGTCGAAGCCCTGCTCAAACGGGGCGAGCGGCAGGAGACCGGCGAGAACGCCCTTGCTGTAGTTCGCCCACGTGTCGGTCTGGCCGCGCTCCGGCTGGTCGACGGCGAAGCGGACCTCGCGCATCAAGTCGCCGGCGGTCAGGCGGCAGGTCGTCCCCTGCGCCGGGGCGATGGCGAAGAAGGTCCCGTAGTCGATGGCCGCCGAAAGGACGAATCCCTCGTTGTAGTCGGTGTGGTTGCCCAGGACCTCGACCCGCCCCGGGGCGTAGGCGACGACGGCGGGATCGCGTCCGTAGCAGGCGCTGAATTTGGCCAGGGTGGCTTCGTAGATCGCTTGGTTTTGCATGGCGAACAGTTCCGGGCGTTGGAAGGATCAGGCGCGGATGCGTGCGAGCAATTCGTCGCGTTTGGCCGCCATCAGGGCGGCGGTGCGGGCTTCGAGGTTCAGGCGCACCAGCGGTTCGGTGTTCGAGCAGCGGACATTGAACCACCAGTCGTCGTAGGCGATGCTGATGCCGTCCAACTCGGTCAGCTTGCCGTCGGCATAGCGGGTTTTGATGGCCTGCAGAATCTCCTTGGGGTCGCGGCTGACGTGTGAGTTGATCTCGCCGCTCTGCGAATACTTGCGGAGCGGCGCGATCCAGGCCGACAGGGGCTTGTCGGAGTTGCTGAGGATGTTGGCGATGGACAGCACGGCCATGGCGGAGCTTTCGGCGGTGAAGTTGTCGCGGAAGTAGTAGTGCCCGCTCAGTTCGCCCGCGAAGATGGCGTTGTGATCGCGCATCTGCTGCTTGATGAAGGCGTGCCCCACGCGGCTCATCATCGGCGTGCCGCCGGCGGCCGCGATGACCTCATCGAGGACGCGGCTGCTCCGCAGATCGTAGAAGATCACGCCCTTCCGGGTGGCGAGGATGTCCTGCGCGATCAGGGCGGTGATGAGGTCCATGGGGACGATTTCGCCGCGCTCGTCCACGAACCCCGCGCGGTCGGCGTCGCCGTCGAAGCAGACCCCGAAGGCGTAGTCGCCCTTGCGCACCATGCGCTGGAGGTCTTCGAGCGTCTCGACCTTGAGCGGGTTGGCCTCGTGGTTCGGAAAGGTGCCGTCGGGCGTGTCGTAGAGGGGATCGATGTCGATGAACCTGGCGAGCGACTTCGCCTCCCAGATGCCCATGCCGTTGGCCATGTCGATGGCGACGCTCAGCTTCTTCGCCGTGCGGTTGAAGCCGGCCACATGCTTGCAGTAGGCGGGCATGATGTCATGTGGGGTGATGGTGCCGGGGTGCGCGGCGGCGGGAGCGAAGGTTTGCTCCTGCGCGATGCGTTCGATGTCGGCAATGCCCGTTGCGCCGCTGATCGGTTCCGCCTGGGCGCGGCAGAGCTTGAACCCGTTCCACTCGGCGGAGTTGTGCGAGGCGGTGATGATGATGCTGCCGTCGGCGTGGAGGGTGCCGTTGGCGAAGTAGGACATGGGCGTCGAACACTCGCCCACGTCGATGACGTCGACCCCCTGCCGGTTGAGGCCGCGTGCAAGCGCGTTGAACAGGGGCAGGGAGTGTGGTCGGCAGTCGCGTCCCACGACCACCTTTTTGGCGCCGGTGAAGGTCGCGTAGGCGCGCCCGATGCGCTCGGTGAGTTCTTCGGTCAGATCTTGCCCGTAGATGCCGCGGATGTCGTATGCCTTGAAAATGCCGGCCATGCAAACTCCTGAAAGGGGGTTAAAAAAATACGTCCGCATTCTAGCGTTTTACGTTTCACGATGCAATTCCAGTCCGCTCATGAGGCAGGGCAAACGAATCATAATTTCAGACACTTTTTCATTTTTGGCTCTTATCTTGTACCTATAGAGTGGTGTCGCGCTTCGCTTGCCACCGCACTCCAAAAATATTGTGCGCCCCGGCGGCAGCGTCTTGGAGTGCGGCGGCAAGCGGTATCCCGCGCGACGCCGCTTTTCCCGTTTCGCAACGAATGCAGACCCCATCGGACGCCATCGAGAGCCAGAATCGGCAAAATAGAGAGAAATTAAGAGGCGTTTGCCCTGGCTCATGAGGGGGCAAACGGGCGCATCCCCGTTTTATGGCGTTGGCGAAAGGAGAGCGAGGGGAACGACCGGAGGAAATCGTGATCCGTAGTCGTCGCCGTAGTCGTCCACCGGAAGGGGGAAAATCGGTTGACGACTACGGCGACGACTACGGTGGACGAGGGAGTACGCATGAACCAGCGGAAAAACCGAAACCCGGAAGAGTACTTAAACGCCACGCTTAACCGGCTACCATTAGCCGAACAGCTTAAGCGATGTGTCTCATCCTTGATCCAACCGGCAGTCTCCCCGCGTGCGCAGCGCTGGCGTGTTACGCGAGCCTGGCCTTGCGCAGGCGCAGGGCGTTGCCGATGACCGAAACGGAGCTCAGGCTCATCGCGGCGCCGGCAATGACAGGGCTGAGCAGCAGACCGAAGACCGGGTAGAGGACGCCGGCCGCCACCGGTATGCCTAATGCATTGTAGAGAAAGGCGAAGAGGAGGTTTTGCCGGATGTTCCGCATCGTGGCACGGCTAAGGCGGATGGCCCGGGCGATGCCGCGCAGGTCGCCTTGCAGCAGCGTGATGCCCGCGCTCTGCATGGCCACGTCGGTGCCGGTCCCCATCGCGATGCCGACATCCGCCTCGCTCAGCGCGGGGGCGTCGTTGATGCCGTCCCCGGCCATCGCCACGCGACGGCCTTCCGCACGGAGGCGCCTGACGTGCGCGGCCTTTCCGGCCGGCTCGACCTCCGCCGCCACGGCATCCAGTCCGAGCTGGGCGGCCACCGTCTGGGCCGTGCGGCGGTTGTCGCCGGTGAGCATGACGATTTTCAGCCCCAGCGCATGGAGCTCGCGGACCGCTTCGGCCGCGGTGGCCTTGATCGGGTCGGAGATGGCGAGTATCCCGGCGGGCTTACCGTCGATGGCGACAAACACCGCGGTTTGGCCCGCCTCCTGCAGGCTTCCGGCCTCGGCCTCGAGCGTCTTCAATCCGACAACCTGCTCGTTTCGCAGGAAATCCGGCTTGCCGATCATCACCGAACGTCCCGCGACGGTGCCGGCCACGCCGCCGCCGGTCACCGAGCGGAAGCCGGTCGCGTCGGCGATGTCGAGTCCCCGTTCCTGCGCGCCGCGCAGGATCGCGGCCGCCAGCGGGTGTTCGCTGTGTTGCTCCAGCGCGGCGGCCAAGCGCAGCAACTCCTGCGCATCGAACCCCGCGGCCGGCCGTACCGCCACGAGCTTGGACTTGCCTTCGGTGAGCGTCCCCGTCTTGTCCACAATGATCGTGGTGACCTTCTCCAGCCGTTCAAGCGCCTCGGCGTTCCTGATCAGCACCCCCTCACGGGCGCCGCGCCCGATGCCGACCATGATGGACATGGGCGTCGCCAGGCCGAGGGCGCAGGGGCAGGCGATGATCAGTACCGCGACGGCATTGACGATGGCGTGCGCGAGCCTGGGCTCGGGTCCGAGTCCCAGCCAGAGGGCGAAGGTGATCAGCGCGACGGTCAGGACCGCCGGCACGAAGTAGCCCGCGACCTTGTCGGCCAGCGCCTGGATGGGGGCGCGGCTCCGCTGGGCTTCGGCAACCATGGCGACGATCTGGCCGAGGAGCGTATCGCGGCCGACGCGTTCGGCGCGCAGCACGAAGCTGCCGGTTCCGTTCACCGTGCCGCCGGTGACCGGGTCGCCTGCCTGCTTCTCCACGGGAAGCGGTTCGCCGGTGATCATGGACTCCTCCACGGCGGAGTGTCCTTCGACCACCTGGCCGTCGACGGGAACCTGATCGCCGGGGACGACGCGCAGGAGGTCGCCCACCTTCACCTGATCCAGCGGTACTATCTGATCGCCGTCCGGTGTGATCCGCCGCGCCGTGGGTGGCGCGAGGTTGAGCAGGGCTTTGATGGCGCTGCCGGTGCGACTCCGGGCGCGGAGTTCGAGCACCTGTCCGAGGAGGACCAGTACCGTGATCATGGCGGCCGCCTCGAAATAGACGGCCACCTGGCCGTGGTGCTGCATCGTGTGTGGAAACAGGCCGGGAAAGAACAACGCCAAAACACTGAAACCGTAGGCCGCGCCGACGCCGATCGAGATCAGCGTGAACATGTTCAGGTTGCGGGAGATGAGCGAGCGCCAGCCCCGCAGGAAGAAGGGCAAGGCTGCCCAGCCGACTACGGGCGTTGCGAGCGCAAATTGGAGCATGCGGGAGAGCGAGCTATTGCCCCAAGAACGGATGACGGGATCGGGAATCAGGTGCGCCATGGCCAGGACAAAGACCGGCAGCGTCAGCGCCGCGGCGATCCAGAAGCGGCGCGTCATCGCATGCAGTTCGCGCTGCTCCGCACCGTCCGTTTCCGGCGAAAACGCCGTGGGTTCAAGCGGCATCCCGCATTTGATGCAGTCGCCGGGGTGGTCCTGCGTGACCTCGGGGTGCATCGGACAGATGTAGACGGCGTGTTCCGGTACGTCGGCGGATGGCTTGGCTGCGGCGCCGTCCGCCAGAAACTTCTGCCGGCAATGGTCGCAGCAGAAAACGAAAGTCTGTCCGTCGCGCTCGGCGCGGATGGGCGTCGATTCATCGACGGTCATTCCACAGATGGGGTCAATGGCCATGGCGGCAGGCTCCTGTCGTTCGCCTCTCACGTCGTAGACATCTTGCCGGTTACGTCGATGAAGTACCGCCAGGAGTCGGCCCACCACGTGGCCCCCTTGCGTTGTCCGAGTTTCGTAAGATAGAGTTCGATCAATCCGGTCTCGCGGTCCTGCAGGATGCAGAAGTTGGACAACTGCAGTTGCTCGCCGTCGCCCTCCCCGCGGGTATCGATCACGGTCAGCGTGTCCTTGACCAGCAGGCCGCGGTCGTTGACTTCCGCGATGACCAGGGGATAACGGGGGTGGTTGCCGCAGGCGGTGTGGTCGGAAATGTTGCCGATCCAGTACAACCTGCCGTTCCTGGCGCTTCTGATGAACTGGGCGATGGTGGACGCCGAATAGAAGACCTCGCGATCGTCAAAGTGCCAGGGCGCCGGGTCGGTGAAAGTCCTGCCGCCGTCATCGGACCAGCAATACCACTTGTGGGCCGGCGTGCCCGGCTCGATGCGGGTCTTCCAGTTGGCGTTTTCCACGTTGGAGCCTCGGAAGACCGCCAGGATCCGGCCCGACGGCAGTTGAACGGCCGACGGTTCGTTCACGCCCCGCGACGACAGCAGGTCGCTGATGACGACAGGGCGGGCAAAGGTCAGGTCGTAGTTGCCCCGGGCCTCGTTGAACCTGCCTCGGGCGACAATCAGGCCGCACATGATGTCGGGGCAGGAGGGGAACACCGCGTTGACGTCCAGACCGAGGATCCGGCAGCAGGCGCGCACATTGGCGCAGATCGTGAAGAGGATCTCGCCGCTGTCCAGCACCTCCACGCCGCACCCGAAGTAGGCACGGTTGTGGTCGGTGTAGGCGGGGTCGCGCCAGTTCTCCGGGTCGTAGTCGGCGCCAGCCTCGTACTTGACAAGGTCAACGGCGCGCGTGTCGCTGCCGTCCCGTCGGACCGCGAGGAGGCTGTGGTCGACAAAGCCGGCTTCCCCGCGGCCCCAAAAGCGTTCGTACGCCTTTTTGTGCCCGCCAAAGAAGATGCGGCGCATGCCCATCGACACAAAATGCCCGTAGCGGGGATTGTACGCCTCGCCCCCGTCGTAGGTGTTGATCTCGTCGTCGCCTTTTGTCTCGCAACCCCGGCGGTGAACATCCTGCCATTCGCCCCAGGTGCGTCCGTTGTCCTCGGAATGCCGCTCGAAGTCGGCATTGCTCCAGTCGGACTCCCGCTGGAGGCTGCGGTGCTCCACCCGCCTCAATCCGGTTCCGTCGACATAACGCTGCGAGCGGTTCTCGCCGGTTCGCTCGTCCGGCGCCTTTGCATACAATTCCGGTCGCACGGTGCTCTTCATGATGAGGCTCTCTTTCTCGGTTGGCGAACGAATCGCGTTTTATCCCACGTGCGGCAAGTTTAGAGCGACTGCGTTCTGGTGACCAGCGGTTTTTTGCTGCATGGGGAATAAATTGTTGCTGAACGGACCCGCGCCCGGCCAGCGACAGCGCGATGGGGGATGTGGCGAGCAATTTTATGCGGGGCCGTCTCAGGCACGATGGCGTTCACGGCCGCAGACCAGGTGCCCCTTGCCGAAGACCGGTCAACAGGTGACGTCGATCCCGGTCAACAGGATGCTGTGGACCCGGCGGTCCTCCGCCGTTGCGAATAGGAAGCCGGAGCGACGGCTCCATTCGCTACCGCCGGGGACGGCGGGTTCCAGTTCTTCCCTAGCCTCGCAACGCCTGCTTCCGTCCTCGATTCGATGTTCGAGGACGATGCGACAAGTCTCCCGATCGAGCCAACTGGCCCGGCAAAGCCGGGACAACGGCGCCACTGGTCTGAGAACCTTTATCCGATGCTTTGTCGACAAAGCTCAAGACAAAGTTCGCGACAAAGAATGTTCTTCTGTCTTGATACATCTGTCGGCCTTGGGTCGCCAGCGGCTTGAATGAACCCTGAACCCACTTCGTGATGTCCTGCAACCCGTCCTTGCCACCGGCCAACCTTCGCGTTATCCTCAACATCGATTCACCTGAAATTTGGATACAAGAACCATGATGACCATCAAGCAGACTGCAGATTGTCCGACAGCCTATGATGTGGACGTGCTGGTTGTCGGCGGGGGCCCCGCCGGGGTTGCCGCCGCCTTCGCCGCCGCGCGTCTGGGGGCCCGCACGTTGATCGTCGAGCAGTTCAACTGTCTGGGCGGGGTGGCCACGGCCGGCGGTCACGGCCACATCTGCCTCTACTCCGCCTATTGCGAAAGCACGCGCGTCGTGGGGGGCGTCCCCTATGAAATGGGGCAGCGCGTAGCCAAGGCCGGCTATGGCGTCTGCACCACGTCGAGCGTCGATTTCGAAGTGGAGGGGATGAAGCTGGTTCTCGAGCAGATGGCGCAGGAGTGCCGCTGCCAGCTGCTCTACCACACCTTTTTCTGCGATGCGGTCGTGGAGGACGGCCGGATCGTGGGCGCCGTCATCCAGAACAAGGGGGGACGCCAGGTGGTCCGCGCCCGGCGGGTTGTGGACTGCACCGGTGATGGCGATGTGGCCGCCTCGGCCGGCTGCGCCTTCGCGGTCGGCGACGAGCAGACCGGACTGTGTCAGCCGATGACCCTGATGTTCACCATCGGCGGCGTGGACTGGGAGAAGGTCAAGGCCTGGCGGACCAGCTACGGCATGCAGGAGGTCTGGGCGCAGGCGCAGCGGGCTGGCGACATGCGCCCCTTCCAGTCGACGATCATGGGCTTCTGGTGGACCCCGACGCGCCCCGATCAGGTGGGCATCAACTTCACCCACATCAACAAGGTTGACGCCACCCGTGCGGAACAGTTGACCCTGGCCACGATCGAGGGGCGCAAGCAGGCCTTCGAATGCATCCCGGTGTTTCGCAAATACGTTCCGGGGATGGAGCGTTGCTACCTGGTCAGCACGCCCAACACCGTGGGCATCCGCGAAAGCCGGCGCATTGCGGGCGACTACACGCTGACGCGGGACGATCTGATCGGGCAGCGGTGCGGCGGCGACTCGGTCGGCTACGGCTCCTTCTTCATCGACATCCACAACACCCAGGGCCCGGGCATGGACGCCAAGCGATGGGTGCCGCCCAAAGGCTTCAAGTACGGGATTCCCTACCGCATCCTGCTGCCCAAGGGCATGGAGAATCTGCTGGTGGCCGGCCGCTGCGCGAGCTGCACCCACGAGGCGCTGGGCAGCCTGCGCGTCATGCCGCAATGCGGTGTCATGGGCGAGGCCGCCGGCACGGCGGCGGCCCTGTCGTTCCAGCGCGACGTGACGCCGCGCGTCCTGGACGCCGCGCTGCTGCAGACGCAACTGCGGCGGCAGGGCTGCATTCTGGACGAGCGGGACATCGAAGCTGCGCGGAAACGGGATGTCCCAGGAGACAAAACATGACACCACGCGAAATCATGCTGAACCAGTTGAGCCATCGGGAAACCTGCCCCGTTCCGTATGTTCTGCCGATGGAGGCCTCCGTGGCTGAAAAGGTGGACCGCCACTACGGCAGCGACGCTTGGCGGCAGCGGCTTGCGCTGTTCATCGTCGGCCATTTCTCGGTCGACACGATCCGGGAGCAGCCGATCAGCGCGACCCATGGCCGCGACATTTTCGGCTCCACCTGGCGCCGGGACTGCCGACCGTGGCACCTGGAAACCCCCGCGCTTCCCGAAAGCTCCTTTGCCGGCTATGCCTTTCCGCGCCTGGAGCAGTTTCTCGATCCGGTTGCCCCCCGGAAGGAGGCGGCCATCGTCAATATCCGACAGGACCGTGAGCACTACCACATCATCGGGATGGGGTGGGGGATCTTCGAACAGACCTGGCGGATCCGCGGTTTCGAAAACGCCCTCATCGACACCATCGCGGAGCCGCAGTTCTACGAGGAGCTCGTCGAACGGCTCACGGAGCTGTACATCGGGCTGGTGAAGTACTGCGCCGATATTCCCGCCGATGCCATTTTCTTCGGCGACGACTGGGGCGACCAGCGGGGCCCGATCCTCGGGGCGGAGCGCTGGCGCCGGTTCATCAAGCCCGCCTGGAAACGCATTTACGCCGAGGTGCATCGGCAGGGCAAGTCCGTCATCGCCCACAGTTGCGGCAGCGTGAGGGACCTCATGCCCGACATCGTCGAGATCGGCCTGGATGTGCTGGAGAGCTGCCAGCCGGAGGCGGCGGGGATGAATCCCTACGAACTCAAGGCGCAATGGGGCGACAAAATCGTCTTTTACGGATGTCTCGGAAGCCAGCATACGATTCCGTTCGGCACGCCCGCGGAGATTCAGGCGGAGGTGCGCCGCCTTTGCCGCGAAATGGGCAAGGGGGGCGGCTACATTCTGGCGCCGGCCAAGGCGCTGCAACCGGAAACACCCGTGGAGAATGCCGTCGCGCTGATCGAAGCGTTTACGCAGCAGTGAAATGGGGCAGTGTGACCGGGTGATGCGAATGGAGCGCAAGGATCGTGGGGCAGGGGCACCAACCAGGTAACCCCGCCCCGTCTCCCCAACGTCTCTTCCGTCCCTTTGGTCCCATCACTCCCTCCTGCTTTATTCATTCTGCGTCCTGCGTCCTGTATCCTCCCCACCCACTGCCCACTGACTCCCCCTCCCGCACTTTAGAACTCCCGCACTTTAGAACTCCCCTCCCACCTCCCCGCTTCCCGCCTTCCTCCTTGACGCCCCCGCTCATCCGGCCTACATTATGCCCACGGTGGATAGTATACGCTTGGCCCTGTAAAAATTAGTTCGAAGCAAAGCGCTGGATCCGCATACGTAAAGAACGCCCATGTTTGAACAAGCCTTCAAAAACATCGACGACGTCCTCTGGAAAGATGCCGGCTGCACCAGCGAACTCGACTACACCGAGCAGTCCTCATGGCTCCTCTTCCTCAAGTACCTCGACGCGTTCGAAGCCGACCGCGCCACGGCCGCGGCCCTGAACGGCAAGCCGTACTCCCATATCCTTGACGCACCCTGCCGCTGGGCCTCCTGGGCCGCCCCCAGGGGCAAGGACGGCAAGATCGACCGCAACACCGCCCTCACCGGCGACGACCTCATCGCCTTCGTCAACGGCAAACTCTTCCCCTACCTGCACGGGTTCAAGGCCAAGGCCACCGGCCCGAACACCATCGAATACAAGATCGGCGAAATCTTCGGCGAGATCAAGAACCGCATCCAGAGCGGCTACAACCTCCGCGAGATCATCGACCACATCGACGAACTCCGCTTCCAGTCCCAGACCGAGAAGCACGAGCTCTCGCACCTCTACGAAGCCAAGATCAAGAACATGGGCAACGCCGGGCGCAACGGCGGCGAGTATTACACCCCGCGCCCGCTCATCCGCGCCATCGTCGCCGTCACCGCCCCAAAACTCGGCGAGACCATCTGCGACCCCGCCGTCGGCTCCGCCGGCTTCCTCTGCGAATCCTTCGACTACCTCAAGGCCCAGAACCCCCAGCGCACCACTGCCCAGGACCGCACCCTGCAGGAGCGCACCTTCTACGGCAAGGAAAAGAAGTCCCTCGCCTACGTCATCGCGATCATGAACATGATCCTGCACGGCATCGAGGCGCCCAACATCATCCACACCAACACCCTCGCTGAAAACCTCGCCGACGTGCAGGAGAAGGACCGCTTCGACATCATCGTCGCCAATCCCCCCTTCGGCGGCAAGGAGCGCAAGGAGGTGCAGCAGAACTTCCCCATCCGCACCGGCGAGACCGCCTTCCTCTTCCTCCAGCACTTCATCAAAATCCTCAAGGCCGGCGGACGCGCCGGCATCGTCATCAAGAACACCTTCCTCTCCAACACCGACAACGCCTCCGTCAGCCTCCGCCGGAAGCTGCTGGAGGAATGCAACCTCCACACCGTCCTCGACTGCCCCGGCGGCACGTTCATCGGCGCGGGCGTCAAGACCGTCGTGCTCT
>CAZQKI010000083.1:3226-18864 GCA_964592855.1 uncultured Lentisphaerales bacterium | reverse complement strand
ATCCCCGCCAACACGATCCCCGCCGACCTGAATCTGACGGGCGTGGCCGCCACGGCGTCGCCCGTCCCGCTGCGCCTTCATCCGACGGACTACGGAACCGAGACCGCCGGCGACCTGCTGGTGACGGTGACCATCACTGCCGGCCCTGTCACCACCTTCCGGATCGATGGCCCCGGTTATGCCTTGGAGGAGGAGGGCGCTTCCGCTCAAGGATCGGTGATTCTCTCCAAGCCTGCGCCTGTGGGCGGCCTGACGGTCACGCTCAGTCACAACGCGAGCGCCAACCTGGTGTTCATCGGCCCGAATGTCATCACCTTCTCGCAGGGAGAAACGGTCCGGCCGTTCACGATGCAAGCGCGTGACGGCGGCACCTACTCGTTTCCTCTAACCTCGACCGCCACCATTAACGGGGTCTGCAACCTTGGCTTTGTCATGACCTCCCCCGGTACCGTGACGCTGGCGAATAGAGCCCCAGTCCTGGTCAATCCGCCCGAGATTCCCGCCTGGCTGCCGTTGGATGGCGCCGAAGGTACGGCCTACACGGTCACGTGGTCCGCCACCGATGTGGTCATGGACGAGGATCACCTGCAGGTCCGGGTCGACTTCGGCGACTACCAGACGCCTTGGATCACTGGCGCTTCCGGCACCGCGAGCTACACGTACGAGGAACCCGGACAGAAAAACATCACCGTCACGGTGCGTGACCAGGATGGCGGCACCGATTCGACCGGCGGATCGATGGAGGTCCTTCCGGCCGTGAGGTTGACGGTCAACGAATACGCGTACGGCACGCCGCTGGCGTATCAAGGGCTCACGGGGCTGGGATGCGGATGGATCAACGACCGGCTGGCCTCGACGACCCGCATTCCCGAACGCCCGTTTTTCAGTTGGATGTTCCGCTATCATCCGCTGTTGACCTCGGCCACGCTGGATGCCTTCCCGACCAACTTCGTCATGGTGGGCGCGGGGAACGTGACCAACGTCTACGACAGTTTCTTCCATGTCTGGATCGGCAACAGCTTTCTGGACCTGGTCACGGCAACCACCCCCCTGGCGCCCCCCGTCACGGCCGTCTCCATCGCCGACGGCGACACCATCGTCGGCGGCGTCTTCAGCCGCGAATTCTATGTCGAGGACAATTACGCCGACATCGACCAGGACGAACTCCCCGACAGTTGGGAATGGATGTGGAATCCCGCGGCCCGCGATTTCGAGCGCCCGAACCGCATGGAAAATCCCGATGCCGACTTCCTGCCGCGCGGCGCCGGGGCCAACCTCGTCTATCCCGCGCTGGGATTCCGGTACCTGCCCGATGGCACAGCCTTCGGCCATGTCTTCGAGATCCGCGGCTTCCATCCCGGCTTGAATGCCCCCGACTCCGATCCCTCCGGTCAACCGGATGAACCCGGCGCTCCGCTGATGACCGCCGGCTGGCCCGGCACCAATCCGACCCTTCCCGATACCGATGGCGACGGCCGCGACGATGGCTGGGAATACTACTTCTGGGTGAACGCGATCATGACCAACCGCCTGATCACCGGCGAGGCGTACGATCCCACCCGCGTGATCGAGGGGATCATCATCCCCAGCGCCACGATCGCCGACGCCTTCAATCCGCTGGTTCAGGGCGCCGCCGACGACGATACCGACGACGACGGTCTTTCCGATATCGAGGAGTTCGTCCTCGGCACCAATCCGATCGACTGGGACACCGACGGCGACGCGATGAACGACGGCTTCGAAGTCATGAACGGGCTGAATCCGTTTGGCAACGATGCCAACGCCAATCCCGATGGCGACTGGATGGCCCGCGACGGCGACCTGCGCCACTGGCAGGTCTACACCGCCAACGGCTACGACCCCCGCGTCGCCTGGGGCCGCAACTACCTCGAGCGGAACCGGACGCGGAGCATGACCACGCCGACCACCGCCCCCTATTCCAACTACGAAGAGCACTATCTCGGACGCGTCAGCATCGAGTCGGGCTTCACGGCCGCCGTGCCGCCGATCGGCTCGCGCTGGATGACCAATCCCTCCGCCGCCGGGACGCTGGGCGGACTCGCCGGAACGACCGTCCTGGGCAACGGCGCCGACTGCGATGGCGACCAGATGCCCGACGGCTGGGAACTCTACGTCTCCTGTGGCCCGAACGCCTTTCCGGTCATCTGGCCGATCGGTCCGTTTTCAGCGCTGGATGCCGCCTTCGAGACCGACGGCGACAACCTGGTGGTTCGCGCCGAATTTCACGCCAGCGAAAGCTGCCTGGTATACGGCTTCGTCAATCAGAACGAACGGTGGTGGAACAAGTTCTGGCCCACCGATCCCTGGAATCTCGACACCGACGGCGATGCCGTCCGCGACGGCGACGAGGGGGGCATCTTCCGGTACGACAACGGCTACGCCGGCTACATCCGCGGCAGCCGCCCCGGCGGCGCGCTCAACCCCTGCTGCGTCGACACCGACATGGACTTCATTCCCGACGGCTTCGAGTTCCAGTTCCCCGGAGACGTCTCGGCCACGGGCGTCACCGAGGGCATGGACGGCACCTATTTCGACTCCAAGAGCGGTCCCGACGTGATCACCGGTGTCGAGCGGAACTTCGACTTCGACGCCGACGGCCTCGAGAACTACCAGGAATACTGGATCAACGCCGTCTTCCACTTCCAGTACGACAAGTGGGTCGCCGGGTTGGGTTACGGCGCATACGATCCGATGCTGATCTTCTCCGGCGTTCCCCTGCACTGGGACTGGGCCACCTGGGCCAACAACTGGCAGGATGGCGTGGAGGTCATTCCCTCCGTTCCCTTCTTCTTCATCCAGGCCGAGTTCCGCCCCTTCAGCCCCTACGGCCCCGTCTGCTACGCCTGCACCGACCCGCGCCTGGCCGACACCGACGAAGACGGCATGGACGACTACTACGAGATGTTTCATGGCCTCAATCCGCTGCTGAGCCAGGTTCCCGTCGTTGGCGACCTGGTCGGCAAGTTCCGTCCGGATGATGTCTACGATTTCCGCACGAACCCCTGGCTGGCGGGGATGCAGAACGCCGACCCCGACCAGGACGGCATCCCCAACTTCGAGGAGATGCTGATGCCGAACCGTCCGGAACCGGCCAACCACCACTCCGATCCCTCGCCGCTGTGGGTCACCGACACCTCCTACGCCAACAGCTGGGCCAACCTCTACTACAACCTGGGCAACGTGCCCATGTACTGGACGCTCACCGATCCCGCGCTCGGCTCCCGTTTCCCGTACTGGCTCTACATGCCGGCCAACCCCGGCATGGACTTCCGACCCGACTTCATGTTCAGCTTCGAGGTCAACGAGGGGTACGACACCGACAACGACAATATCCAGGACAAGCAGGAAATCATCGGTTCGACCGTCCCCGGGGTCACCGATCCCCTCGACATGGATGCGCCGATCTTGCGCAAGGCGCTTTACCTCAACGGCAACGCTGCCGCCCGCACCCGCATCGGCTTCGCCTACGGTCGCGACGCCCTCAGGAGTTGGACGGTCGAGGCCTGGGTCAAGCCGCGGCAGTTCGCCACCGGCGCTCGCCAGATTATTCTCGAACGCCCGGTCTTTGTCCGCGATAGCGATCCCATGCCTAAGGGCGGCGATGTCCGACGCACCTTCCGGCTCGGTATCGAATGGAACGGCGCTCCCTTCGTGGAGTACGACAACGCCGGCACAGTCGTCCTCACCGAGCGCGCCCAAGCCATAAACTGGCCGCTCACCACCACGAACTGGACTCACCTCGCCGCGACCATGAGCGGCGTCGATAAAAAGCTGACGCTCTATATCGACGGCCAGATCGTCCAGACGGCGCTGACGACCAGCATCCCCTGCACGGGATTCATCGACGGCACCACCTACCTCTACAGTCCGGCACCGCTCGTGATCGGCGCGGCCGATGCCATTCCGCAGGGCTCGGTCAACGGCGGCAACACCTTCATCAACGGCGCCACTTTCGATGGCCCCTCCCAGCCCTCGTTGAGCGATTTCTTCACCGGTTGGATCGACGAGGTCCGCATCTGGGACGGCGCCCGCAGCCCGGTCGATATAGCCATCGACTATAATAATCGGAAGCGGTATTCGCGCCACGATGTCATCAAGAGCCTCGAAAAATCAGTGTCTGTATTGGGGACGATGCTCGCCAGCCGGAATTATGATTTCCTGCCGACGGGTTACAGTTTCGACAGCTACTTCACGAATGCGACCTTCCGGCTGATGCAGACCGGGGGCGAAAACTCAACCTATCGCCTGCCGCCGACGCTCCTCTGCCACTATGCCTTCGACAACCTCCCTGATCCGAAGCACGAACCGATCATCCCCAACTCGTTCGACCGTCTGAACGGACGTCCGACGGTGGACTACCCCGGCGTGCCCTGGTGGGCGCAGGCGGCCGACCGCTCGACCGTGTACCGCACCTACGACGCCAACCCCTACCTCTTCGTCCACTGGATTGAAAACACCGTCGCCACGCTGCCGATCGGCCATCTGACCAGCAACGGCTTATTTCAGGCCGACGCCGCGCTCGACTCGGTCTACTGGACGCGTTTCTCGACCGGCGACGCCGCGCTCGCCCCCGGTTTCGTGAACGTCTTCAACAACAGTGCCAATCCCTACGGACTCTCCTACAAGCATGGCGATTGGCTGCTGTCCCAGGTCGGCACCGAGTCGGTCTCGGATCGCTTCGATCCGACGATGGACTCGCAGTACAACCACCTGCTGCCGCTGCGCGGCGCCGTGGCCGACATGGATGTGCCCCTCTGGGACAACGGTACCCCCGGCACCGCCCTCTTCGATTCGGATGGTGACGGCATGCCCGACATTTGGGAGATCGTGCATGGGTTGAACCCGTTTGATGTGAATGATGGCGTGCTGGACCCGGATGATGACGGCGTCAACAACTATTACGAGTTCATCACGGGCGGCGATCCCCTCTCGATGTATTCGTTCGATCCCATAATCGACGATGGTGCCTACGACGCTGATGGTGATGGGATCTCGACACTCGACGAAATTACGATCTGGAAAACGAACCCGGGCAATCCCGACACGGACGACGATGGCATCTCGGACGGCGAGGAAGTCGATCCGACCATCGTGAAACCCGATGGACGGCGCATCACATCGCCCGTCGACTCGTCTTCTCCCGCAATCCCGCGAAGCTTGGTCATGGATGGGATCGGACGCGAGATTCCGGATTCGGGAAGCGAAAAAGACGATACGGGGGCGGCGACCCGCTTGCTCAAGAACCGCTTGTCCCTGGAGAACTTCAGCGTGGAAGCTTGGGTCTTGCTGAACCGCGAGAACCAGAACGGTACGGCGGTCTGCCGCAAGACGGATGCCGGAGGGACGACATTCGCGATTGGCTTCGCCAACAATATTCCGTATGTGGAGTTCGTTGCCGCGGGCGGTGCCGTCAAGCGCCTCACGGCGGCGGAACGCCTGGAAACCAACGTCTGGGTCCACCTCATGGCGACGATGGACACGGATATTCACGCCTTTTGTTTCTACATCGACGGATTGCCCTATAGCACCATCGACACCTTCCATGTGCCCGCGCAGGGCGAGGGGCAAACCACGTTGGGAGACGGTCTGTACGGTTTGCTGGATAACGTGCGCATCTGGGATTTTGCGATTGACAAAAATCAGATTGCCGCCAACTTCAACCGTTTCCGCGCGTCGATCACTTTCGGCCTGGGCGGCACAATTTATACGCCCCCGGAATTGTCGGAAGTGTCGATCCAATCGACGGCGTTTGCCACCAATGTAATCAACGTATCGCGGGGTGCGACACCTGAAGGCATCTCCTACACCAATGCAAACATGGCGATAGGAGTGCCGGATCAAAACTTTTTCAGCATGGGCGAAGGAACACTGAGAGAGTACTCTTATTTTATGGGGCTAAGTTCAACGCGGACGAACTACCAGTTCGACGGCTCGAGTGGCGGGTGGGCGCAGTTCAACATGGGCACTCAGCCGGATTTCCGCGCCAATGGCGATGATCGGCAGGAACTATTCGTCTTTGAGCGGCTCTCGCAAAAGGAGCCGGTGGCGGTTCTCGTCAGCGTCGATGGCGATGCCTGGTATTATGCGGGGACCACCGATGGCGGCGTTTCGGGGATCGATCTGGACCAGTCGTTGTTTACGCCGGTCTATTATAACGAGACGATCGACCTCTATTCTTTCTCGGTCGATCCCGCTGACAAGAACACGGACGAGGACATCCAACAGGCGACCTTCCGTTATGTCTGGTTGGTTGGTTACTCCTCCGAGTTGTTCTCCGATTGGAGGAGAGACTGGTGGAACAATAACAATTGGTGGATTCTCGACTGGTATTACTGGGATTTATATTATGGCTGGTGGGACTGGACCGAGGACTACGCGACGTTGGCCCTTCCCGGACCGGAAATCGACGCCGTTGGAATCGCGTCCTATGGCATCGACAAGCCGACAGCCTGGTACCCGTTCGACGATGGAGAAAATACGGATATTCTCAACCGACAGCCGCAATGGCCCAACCCCAAGGGAAATTCCGCCGAAGACTACCGGTACACCCTGGATTGGGACTGGGCGCTTGACGCTTCTCGCGGAGTCGCTTTCTCAAGCAACACGCCCGAAAAGTTGTATGGCGTAATCGACCGGGATATGGACGGCATGGACGACTGGTGGGAGCGACTGCATTTCGGCTCGACGCTTCAACCCGCACGCACGTTGGTCATGACGAATGTCACTGCAATTGGCGATAGTGTTGTCGATGCCGCACCCACGGGTCGAAACGCCGACACCGACGGAGATGGACTCGACAACCTGTATGAATTCTGGGCCGATACCAACCCGCGCGCCGCAATATCCTATGCCGAAGGCGTGGATGTCGGAGTTTCCGATGCCTATCGCGACCCGGACGGGGATGGGCTCGTTAACATCCTTGAACAAGAACACGGATCCCATCCGCAACTCAAGGACACGGATGACGACGGACTTTCGGATGCCGACGAGGTCGCCAATGGAACGGACCCGACAGATCCCCGTTCCCCGCCAACCTTCTCTGCCATCAGGCTGAACGGGAACTCGAACTGTGAGGTCTTGATGCCGTTTGCCCCGGACCTGACACTCATGGAATTCGATGTTGCGGTCTCGGTGTGTCCCCTGGTCACCCCCGTGGGGAGCGCAAAAGCCGAATTGCTCACGCACCAGTTTGCGACAAACCGGATCAATTACCGTTTGACGCTGGACAGTCAGTTGAAAGTGACCATCGAATATACGGCCGCAGGAACGGGACAGCCAGTGAAGCTGACTTCCCCCCGTCCTCTGGCCATCAATAAGTGGACGGATGTGCGCGCAACCTTCAGCGGCAGCGACCGCCGATTGAGCCTGCTGCTGAATGGTTCCGTGGTTGCCTATCTGCAAACCGCAACGCTTCCCGTCACGGCGGGGCCGGGGCCGCTGCGAACCGCGATGGGTTCGGGATTGAACGGGCGCCTCGACTATCTGGTGATCCGCGGCGTCACCCCCGACTCCGGAGAGTTGCTACGGTTGCTGTACACGTTCGACGATGGAACTCATCCGGCGGGAACGTCCGGAAAACCGGACTGGCGCTGGGGTCAGGTGCAAAACTTTGCTCTGACGGATCAGCAGGATTGGCTCAACGAATGGCGCAACTCGGGCACGCTTTCCGGAGGAGCCGTCCTTGAAAGCATTTCGCCATTTACCCATCTTGCAGATTCGGATGGCGACGGAATCCCGGATCAATGGGAACACGCCAACAACCTCGATCCCGGCAATGCGGATCAGGACGGAAACGGCGTCATGGACGGCCTGGACGATTTCGACGGGGACGGTCTCTCGAATTACGCCGAGTGGCGGTCCGATACCGACCCGTGGCGCGCCGATAGCGACAACGACGGCATACTGGATCGGGATGAGGATGCCGACGACGACGGGCTTTCAAACCTGGACGAGTTCGAACTGCACGGCACCGATCCGGGCAACCCCGACACGGACGACGACGGCATTGCCGACGGTGAAGAAGTGCGCAACCTGAGCAGTCCGATCTACGCAGGCAGCCCGGAGCACGCGCGGAGCCTCAACATCCAGGGAACGTATTACCTGGTGCCGGAAGGCGACGAAAGCGCCAACGGGAGGTTCGATCTGAATGCTTGGACGGTTGAATTGTGGGTCAATCCCAGGTTCGCGAACATGGATGCCGTACTGGTCCAGCGCCGGATTGACACGCTTCCGGACAGGTTGCAGTTCAGTCTGGAGTTGTCCCAGGGCATGCCGCTGGTGCGCTTCACCACGGTTGGCGGCGAGGAATACACGGCCTCGGCGCCGGTTGACCTTCCGGTCAACGCCTGGACGCACCTCGCGGGCGTCTGGGATCCCGACCGCGATACGCTGGAGCTCTTCATCAACGGCATCAGCTACATGGCGCAGGCCTGTTTGGAACGCCCCGCCAGCGGCTTGGGAACGACCTATCTGGGCGATATCGACGGTGCACTCGTCGCCTACGTGGACGACCTGCGCATCTGGGGTGTTGCCCGCGGCTCCGACGAGATTGCGGGGAATTTCCGCTCGTTTGCCGACTTCATGACGCTGGGCAATCAGGCGGCCAACTATGAGGGGATACTCTTCGCGGATGGCGTTCAGGCCTTTGCCGACCAAGTCATCGAATTTTCCGTGGGCGCGGACGATGGACCGACCCCGAACGCTCACACGGATCCCGCGATGGCGTTGGGCGCACCGGACGGAAATTTTGTCAGCCTCGGAGTTTCCGACATAACCGTCATCACAAATGCAACTGGGATGGGTTATTCCTATTCTACCGGGCATCTGACGGTCCAATTCACCAACAATGTGGTGCGCCGCTCCTGGGATTCGCAGCCTGAGTTGGTCATCTTCGAATGTGCCGACCGCCAGGACTCCTTCCGGATCTGGGTCAGTGTCGATGGCGACCAGTGGTACAACGCGGGGCTTGCCCCTGGCGGCACGTGCCTGATCGATCTGGACGCGTATCTGTCCCTGTATGCAGGTCAGGAGTCCATCGACGGTTTCCAGTACGTGAAGATCGTCGACTCGGGCATGAATCCATGGACCACGCTGGGCATGCCGGGCGCCGACATCGATGCCGTGGGCGCGATCATACATGGCGCCACGCCGGCAGCCTGGTATCCCTTCGACGACGGCCAGAACAGCACCTTGGTCAATCCGTTGTCCGGACAGGTGGATGGCTATGGCGCGCAGGATTTCACCTACCTGCGCGACTGGGAGACCGATTGGACCTATGCGATCCGTCCGTCCTACTTGAACCTCAACCAACTGGTCTTCTCGGACAATGCCGCTCCGGTATTCGGCATCCTCGATTCCGACGCCGACGAACTGCCAGACTGGTGGGAGCAGATGTTCTTCGGCTCGTCACAAGGGGCCGATGCGGCGGACGATCCCGACCGCGACGGGCTGCCGAATCTGTATGAGTACATGGTTGGAACGAACCCCAAGGACACGGACACCGACAACAACGGCGTTCCCGACGCACAGGAAGATGCCGACGGCGATGATGTGCAGAACGGGGTCGAGTTCACGCAAGGCACCGATCCGCGCCTGGCCGACACCGACGACGACAGCTTCAACGACGGATGGGAAATCGCCTACGGTTCAAATCCCGTCGACTCCCGTTCGCCGGTCAAGGCCCGCGCGCTCGCCCTCAACGGCACGACCGTAAGCCAGGTCAGCGCCCCCGACGCCCTCCGTCTCGAACTGAGCGACTTCGACATCTCGGCCTGGGTCTATCCGACCGGAACCCCCGCCTCGGCCGGCGAGCTCGTCGCCCGCGAGGTCGGCCCCGGCGTCTACAACTACCGTCTGTACCTCGACAGTCAGCGCCGCCCTGTGGCCCAGTTCACGGACGGCGACGAAACGACGCAGGTCGCGCTGGTCGCCCCCGACTTCCGCGCCGTGCCGCTGAATGCCTGGACCCACCTGCGGATGACCTTCAACGCCACCACGGGGCACCTCGCGTTGCTCGTCAACGACGAATCCGTCGCCTTCCTCAACACCGCGAGCCGTCCGCTGCGCCGTTCCGACGGCACCACCGCCACCCGCGTGGGGAGCGGTCTGGCGGGCTTCATCGACGATGTCGAGATCCGCAGCGGCGCGGCGAGCGTCCTCAACTACACCTTCGACGACGGCACCTCCGACCTCGGCACCACGGTCCGCGGCGCCCACGGCACCACCGGCGCCGGCGCCTGGCACTTCGGCCAGGTCGAGGATTACGCCAGTGTCGTCACGGCCGTGGCCACCAACTGGCAGGGTCGCCTCCGCGAGGCCGGCTCCCTTGCGGGCGGTGCGACGATCGTGGCGCTGATCGACGACGAGGGCGAAATCCTTCCCGGCGACTGGGTGGACACCGATGGCGATGGACTGCCCGATGATTGGGAAGTCGACAACGGCCTCAATCCGCTGAATGCCGACACCGACGGCGACGGCGTCCGCGACGGCGACGAGGATACCGATCTCGACGGCCTGAACGCCCAGAACGAGTATCTGGCCGGCACCGACCCGAACGACCCCCAGACGGTGAACGGAACCTTCGATGGCGACGCCGACTCCGACGGCGACGGCCTCGCGAACATCGACGAGCAGAACCTGGGCAGCGACCCCGGCCTCCCCGACACCGATGACGACGGCATCTCCGATCTGATCGAAGTCAGCGCGGACGCCGACGGCTACACGCTGCCGAACGCCTCGCTCTCGCCCGCCCGTGCCGGCGCACTGAGAATCACCGCCGCCGGCCAGTACGCCTCGCTGCCGCTGAAGCCCCGCTTCCGGCTGGAGGAGTCGTGGACCATCGAGGCCTGGGTGAACATCACCTCGACGTTCAGCGGCACCGGCACCGTGATCAAGCGCGGTTCGGGCAATGTGGTGAACTACGAACTGGGCTTCTCCGCCAACCGCCCCTTCGTCCGCATGGTCGGCGTCTACGGCGCCAGCGTCTCCGAACGGATCGTTCTGGCCGACGCCGCCCTGAGCCGGCGCAACCACTGGTACCATCTGGCCGGCGTCTACGACTTCGCGGCCGGCGAACTGCGCCTCTACGTGGACGGCGTTCCCGTCAAGTGGAGCCTCGTGGGTGCCGAGCCCGGCGCCTTCTCGGCCTCCGGTCTGCTGCCGCTCCGCGTGGGCGAGGGCTTCCGCGGCATGGTCGACGAAGTGCGCATCTGGGCCGAGGCCCGGGGGGTCGCCGCGATCAGCGACGACGCCTACCGCACCTTCGAGCACGCCAGCGCCGGACCGCTCTGCGAGCTGCGCTTCGACGACCTCGGCACGACCGCCGAGGACTTTGCCCGGCCGCGTGCCGATTGGACCCGCTACTGGTCGAGCGCCGCGACCCTGACCGGCGCCACCCTGGTGGCCGCCCCCGACAGCCCCGTCAGCGCCACGGCCTTCGTGGACGAGGATGCCGACGAACTGCCCGACTTCTGGGAACTGGCCCTCTTCGGCAACATCTTCGCCGGCATCGGTCTCGGCGACCCCGACGGCGACGGCCTCGACAACGTCTACGAGTACCGCTCCCGCCTCCACCCGCTGTGGGCCTCCACCTGGGACGACAGCAAGTGGGACGGCAACCGCGACTTCGACGGCGACGGCCTGCTCAACATCCTGGAGCAGGACCACGACACGCGGCCCGACATGACCGATACCGACGACGACGGCTTCACCGACTACCAGGAGATCTACGGCACGACGGTCGGCAACGGTCCGCTCGGACTCTCCAACCCGCTCCGCTCGCTCGATCCCTTCATTCCGAAGGGGCTGCAGCTCGACGGCACCGGCCGCATGGTCGTTCCGGCGCAGGGACGCCACTCCCTGACCGAATGGACCCTCGCCGCCTGGGTGCGCCCGTCATCCGTCAACAACGGCGGCATCGTCGTCGCCCGCACCTTCTCCGACGGCGCGGTCAACTACGAGCTGGGCGTCGAGCAGGATGGCGCGGTGCTGCGTCCCTACACGCGCTACACCTCCTTCGCCAACGGCATCCTCAAGGAGCACAAGACGGCCCTTTCCACCGCCCCCGGCACGGCGCTGACGGACGGTGCTTCGAACCATCACCTCCTCGTCGACCGTGATGCCTGGACCCATCTGGCGGCGGTCTACTCGATCACCAACCACACCCTCTCGCTCTTCGTCAACGGCGACTGCGTGGCCCTGCGTACCGATGCGATCGAACTGCCCGCCACGGGCTCCGGCGCGGCGCTGCCGCTGGCCGGCGAGCTGACGGTCGGCGGCGGCGCGTTGAATACGGCCGGAACGGCTGTCACCGGCGGCTTCGAGGGCGCTATCGACGATGTCCGCATCGCCGCCCTGGTCTCCTCGGAAGACGATGTCCGCCAGATGATGGGCGCCCAGTTGGTGGTGGATCCCGCGACGGTCGTCACCAACACCTCCATGATCGCCGAATCAGCACTGCCCGCGCCCAAGGCGGGCGAGTTCCTGGTCGGCCTCAAGCCGGGCGTCTCGGCGGATGCAACCGTAGCCGCGCTTCAGGCGATGAACATCCAGGTCGTTCGCCGCTTCAACATCGTTTCCGCCGTCCACGTGCGCGTGGCCGACGGCGCCGACGCCGAGGCCGTGCGGGCGCAGATGGAGCAGAATCCCAATGTCGCCTATGTCGAGCCGAACTATAGCCGCACCCTCGATCAGACCCTCCCCAACGACCCGAGCTTCGGCGAACTCTGGGGCCTCAACAACACCGGACAGAGCGGTGGCACCGAGGATGCCGATATCGATGCACCCGAGGCCTGGGATGTCTCGACCGGCAAATCGCAGGTTCTCGTGGCCGTGATCGACACGGGCATCGACTACAACCATCCCGACCTCGCCGCCAACATGTGGGTCAACCCCGGCGAAGTCCCCGGCAACGGGTTGGATGACGACGGCAATGGCTACATCGATGACGTCTACGGCTACGACTTCGCCAATGGCGACAGCGACCCCATGGATGTCTACGGCCACGGAACACATTGTTCCGGAACGATCGGCGCCGTCGGCAACAATGCGACCGCCGTGGCCGGCGTCAACTGGAGCGTCCGCCTCATGGCGCTCAAGATCTTCGATGACTTCGGAGGCGGCGCCACGGATGCCGGGATCGTCGCCGCCATCGAATACGCCGTCCGCATGGGCGCCCGCGTCAGCAACAACAGCTACGGCGGCGGCGGCTACTCGCAGACGCTCTACGACGCCATTGCCCTCGCCCGCGATGCCGACCACCTCTTCGTGGCCTCCGCCGGCAACAACGGCAGCGACAACGACGCCATTCCGCACTACCCGTCCTCCTACGACCTGGACAACATCGTCTCCGTCGCGGCCTCCGACCGCAACGACACGCTGGCCTATTTCAGCAACTACGGCGCCGAGAGCGTCGACCTCGCCGCCCCCGGCGTCGCGATCCTCAGTACCGTTCCCGGCGGCGGAACCGCAGTCTACGACGGTACCTCGATGGCCGGCCCGCATGTGGCCGGCGCGGCCGCCCTCGTCCTTTCGGTCGACGACAACCTCAGCTACATGGCGCTGCGCAGCGCCCTGCTGGGCAATGTCGATGCGCTGGACGTGCTGAACGGGCGCTGCCTCACCGGCGGCCGCCTCAACGTCGGCAACATCCTGCCCAAGATGGGCGGCGGCACGCAGCTCACGGTCCGGAGCCTGACGGCCTGGTACCGCTTCGACGATGGCGGCGCCACGGTCGAGGACTTCTCGCTCGCGGCCAACTGGCGCCGCGACTGGCGCCAGGCTGGACGTCTCCAGTACACCGCCTCCATGACCGCCGCGGCCGCCTTCCTCCCCTTCGGCGACACCGACGGCGACGCCCTGCCCGACTGGTGGGAGGAGCTGTCCGGTCTCGATCCGCTCGACGCCACTGGCGACAACGGGGCCGATGCTGATCCCGACGGAGACGGCCTCGTCAATCTCAGTGAATACCTCGCTTCGCTGGCCCACTTCGCCCGCGGCGAGCGGGGGCTGAACCCCTTCCTGGCCGACTCCGACAACGACGGACTGACCGACGCCCAGGAGGATTCGGATCTCGACACCCTTGCCAACATCCACGAGCAGAACCTCTACGCGACCGATCCCGGCGACGCCGACACCGACGACGACGGCTATGCGGACGGGGCGGAGCTGAGCGCAAAGACCCTGCCCACCGACTCCTCCATCCCCTATGTCGCGCGGGCGCTCACGTTCAGCGGCGGCAGTGCCGCGGCGAACGTGGTGACCGTCCCCGACAAGGTGGACGCGGCCTTCACCGCCCGCCACAGCGCGGAGGAGTGGACCGTCGAGGCCTGGGTCAAGCCCGGCACGATGGCCAACGGAACCTACCCGGTCATGAGCCGCCGCACCGTCGCTTCGGGCCGCCGCAACTACGAAGTCGGCCTCAGCAACGGTGTGCCCTATGTCGCATTCGATGGGAGCGAGAACGGCGTGGCCGTAGCCTGCCGGTACAGCAGCGCCCTGCCGGTCAACACCTGGACGCATCTGGCGGCCCGTTTCCAGCTTGGCGGAACCTTCGACCAGAACCACCTGAGCCTCTTCATCAACGGCGTATTGGTCTCCTCGACGCGCACCGGCTGGCGTCCCGCGACCGGCCCCGGCGATCTCCTCTTCGGTTCCGCCGGCTTGGTCGGCCAGCTACTCAACGTCCGTGTCTGGAGCATCCCGCAATCCGACGACCAGATCGCCGGCATCATGAACAACGAGCTGCTCGGCGGCGACGTCGGCGATATGTCCGGCTACCTCAGCCTCTCCGGTGCGGGCCACCTCAAGGAGACCGCCACCACCACCCTGCCGAACGGCGACGGCATCGACATGCTGCGCCAGGACTGGACGCTTGAGTGCTGGGTCCGCACCACCACTGCCGGCGGGCGGATCATCCTGCGGCGTAACCAGGGCGACCGCACCGACGACGACTTCAACTACTACCTCGGCGTCTCGCCGGTGGGAACGTTGCTCGGCCGCTTCAACATGGAATACGGCGTCTGGACCGACCCCGGCCTGCCGTTCTACGTCTGGGTGGCGGGCGAAGACCCGGCGCGCAACAACATCGTCGGTGAAATCCCCGTCAACGACGGCCAGTGGCACCATGTCGCCTACATCCGCGACGCCAACTTCTGCTACCTCTTCGTCGACGGCATGCTGGACACCAAGCAGGACCGGATCATTCCGCCGGACATCCAGAATATCGTTCCCTTCCCGGACAACTTCTGGCGGGTCAAGGCCACGGGCGGTCCTTGCATCTTTGGCGAGGATCTGGTCGGGAGCATGGACGAGGTCCGCATCTGGAACCGGGGGCTGCCTTCGGACGAGCTGCGGGCGATGTCCGCAGTCAACCTTGCCGGCAGCGAGCGCGGTCTGATCTCCTACTTCAACTTCGACTTCCAGCTTGGGGACACGGCCGACGAGCGCTCCTATATGCGCGACTCCGCCAGCGAATACGGTATCTACATCCCCAACGCCGTCCGCCTCGGCGGTGCGAGCGATGGACCGCCGATCACCTATGATCCGCTGCGGTCGGTGCAGGGCGTTGCCCTCTCCGGCATGTTCCTCTGCAACGACGGCGGCTCGTATGTCGAGGACCG
>CAZQKI010000083.1:0-3126 GCA_964592855.1 uncultured Lentisphaerales bacterium | reverse complement strand
GCCAGCGGACGATCATCGACGGCTCGGTCACCTGGCTCACGTGGACGGCCGGCGAACCCGCCGCCGTCGCCGACGGACAAATCCCCGGCATAGACATCGGCTGGGACCGCAATGAAGTCAGCTTCAACCTCGTCGATGAGGCGCGGAGCTTCGCCAGATTGTCATGGGCAGGCTTCATCACGGACAACCAGCCGCACACCATCTCCATCTACCATGCCGTGGCCAACACGCTGGTCTTCACCCGTTCCTTCACGGCCCCGCGCACCTGGCTGCACGAAGGGGACATCGTGGCCGGCAAGACGCAGGATTTCGGTTTGGGATGGGGCGTGGCCAATGGAGCGTCGGCCTACCGGTGGACGCTTGACGGCATCAACCGGGGCTATGTCACCAATATCTACTCGGCTTCGACGCCCGTTGCGGTGACGGATACGCGTCTGGACGACATCGTGCAGGAGGCGCGTCCCGAGTTTCGCTGGCGCATGTCGCCCGAGGCGACGGAGTTCGAAATCGAGATCCGGAAGGGCTCGGCCGCCGGCACGGTGGTCTATCTCGCACGCCATCTTGCGCCGAACCGCCGCGCAACCTCGATCAATGTCAACGACCTCTGCGTCTGGGAGTTCCCCTACCAGGCCGGAAATGTGATGCCGAACGGGCAGACCCTCGCCAACGACACCTACTACTGGAAGGTCAAGGCCTACAGTCCCGCGGCTACAACCGGCGGGGCCTGGTCGGATCAGCCCTCCTTCCGTCTTGATGTCAACACCAGCGTGTCCGGAAATGGCGGCTACGGCTGGTGCACGGTCAATGTCCGGTATCCCGGCCTGGCGGCTCTCGCCGGCGGCGCGCCCATCCGCGTGCAGGCCTTCAGGACGCGCAGCTTCAACGGCACCGCGGATGCGGAGAAGCAGCTTTCCGCAGTCGGCTCCGTGACGTTGGCCGGCCTGGTGCCCGGCCTCTACTACTTCCGCGCGTATGTGGATCAGAACAACAACCGGCAGCGCGACAACTGGGAGTCCTACGGCTACCTGCGCGATCTGGTCAATGCCATCGAGCCCTTCCGCGTCGTCGGTGCGGATGCCTCCACGCTGGGGATGACGCCCACGGCGTCGATCACCATCCGCGATGCCGACACCGACAACGACCTGATTCCGGACGCCACGGAATACATCATGTGGGGCGCCTCCGGCGGCGACTGGCTGGCAAAGGCGGGACCGGGTCCGATCGTTTCGAGCCCCGGCGGGTCCGACTACGATGGCGATGGTCTCAACGATCTCTCCGAACTGGATTCAGGAACGAGCATCTTCAGAATCGACTCGGACGGCGACGGAATTCCAGACCTCCTCGACCGCGACCTGCTGGGCTTCGATCCCACGGCGCCCGAGCGGCTGCGGATCACGGGGCTCGACCTGGCGACCGGGAGCATCGGCTGGCGCTGGGTCGCGGCAGGAACCGGGACTGGCGTCGTGAGTCTGTCGGCGCCGAGCGCCGAGGTCTTCTCGCTCGGGCAGACGCTGAACTATTCCGTCGAGTTCACCGAGTCGCTGGTCAATCCCGATTGGCAGCCGGTGTCCACGATCTCGAGCGGCGTCTCGGGAGGTCAGGTCACGCTGCCGCAGATCCGCTCGGCCAACGGCTTCTACCGGATGCGGATGCTGACGGAGTGAGGCGTGAAACGTGAGGCGTGAGAGGTTCATGCGGGCCACTGGCGGCAACAGGCCGCCAGTGGGCTCAGACTTGAGCGTTTGGTTTCCGTAATCGGTTGGTGACAGGGGTGCGAGTGAAGCGCATAGGGGCTAGGGCAAATCGAGAATAGCGGACATGGCGTTGAAGACGGAACTCCGGCAGAAGGACTGGGTGCGCATATGTATTTTCTCAGGCAGACGCCAAGGTCGGAGTCCCGGCTTCAGCCGGAAGCAAGCAACGGCCTTCAGGCCGGGGTAGCGCCAAGAAACGGTTGTCCTTGCGCACTGGCATCCATGCGCTTTCTTCGCGCCCCTGTCACCGCCGATTACTTCCCGATGGCAGTTTGCCGTTGCGCAGTCGGCGGAGATGTGGTATCAAAGAGACTGTTTTTTGTCTGAAAGGGTTTCACATATGTTGCATCATAAGTTTCTTCTGACAGGCGCCGTTGCGGTCGTCATTGGCTTGGGCGCAGGATGCGAATGGTCCGGGACGAGCAGCGAGGAGTCGTGGAACGACGCCTACTCATGGGCCAATTTCAGCGGAACCTATAAGTTGTATAATGACTTGGTTCCGACGGATGCCACAACAATTCCGGTAACCAACGAAGGGTTGGGCAGCACGGCTGCCACGGACACTTACAACGGGACGCTGGGACATCATCCGATCCTTGCCGGTTCGTTGACGATCAACATCGGTGGAACGACTTTCACGGACCAGGGGAACAATACTCTGACTGGCGGGAATGGGGGTACCATCAATTACGGCACAGGCGCCTGGTCGGCTCAAACGGTTTTAAACCCGGCGGTGCCCGGCCAGACCATCACGGGGACCTATCGCTATCTGGTTTCCGGAACAGTGACGACACCGGGTTCAGTTATCAAGCTATTCACCGTAAACCAGCAGGGTAACCTCCTGACCTTCACCGACAACAATGGCGTGGCCTACAGCGGGCGCGTGACGGGGGCCAACGTTCCTTCGGACAGCCGGAGTTCAGGCAATGTGCGGTTGAACTTTGAAGTGAAGAGTTCGAACGCCACGATCGTCGGCACGCTGTCGGGCGACTGGTCGGGCGGAACGACGGGCACCCTCTCGAACCGCTCGCTGCTGGGCACCTACTCGGCCCAGGGCGGCGTGGATGTCGACATTCAAGGCGCCAGCGGCTCCATCTCGATTACGCCGCTCCCCGTTACAACGAACTGACGCCGTTGGTTGACGGAGTGTTTTTACGAGGCGACGCCGGAAGGCGTCGCCTCTTTTCTTCGCATCAGGACGCTGTGGACCCGGCGGTCCTCCGCCGTTGCGAATAGGACGCCGGAACGACGCTTCATTCGCTACCGCCGGGGACGGCGGGCTCCAGTTCCTCCCTTGTCGCGCAAAAGGATGCTGTAGACCCGGCGGTCCTCCGCCGTAGCGAATAAGAAGCCGGAACGACGCTTCATTCGC
>CAZQKI010000082.1:3677-18936 GCA_964592855.1 uncultured Lentisphaerales bacterium | reverse complement strand
GGAACGGTCAGCAGCACCTACGGCAAGACCCAGAACGACTACACGAACCTCTTCAACCAGGCCGGGTTTTCAGCCGATTCGGCCGTGGGTTCGGTCAAGGACTACTACCAGGAAGTCTCCTATGCCAAGCTGACGGTCGGATCCGTGGTCTTCAAGTGGGTCCGGCTGCCGCAGAACGAATCCTACTACGGGACGGACGGCACCGGCGGAACGGTCAAGGATCTCAAGTGGCTGGAGATGATCGGCGATGCCATCAACGCCGCCGACAACGCCGGGTTGAATTTCGCGTCGGGCGACTCCGATGGCGACGGGTGGGTCGATTGCCTGACCGTCATCCACTCCGGCCACGGGCAGGAGATCACGGGGAATCCCGCCACCTGCATCTGGTCCAAGCAAGGCGAAATGTCCAACGTGGTGACGAAAGACGGCGTGAAGCTGAAGCGCGCACACACCGAACCCGCCCTGCGGGGTGCGACCTCCAGCACCTCCATCATCCGGATCGGCGTGATCTGCCACGAAATGGGGCACTCCTTCGGACTGCCGGACCTCTACGACTACAGCAATACGACCGATGGCCTCGGCCGATGGTGCCTGATGGCGCACGGCAATTGGAACGGCTCCGAGGGCAGCCGCCCGGCCCACCTGAGCGCCTACGCGAAATGCATGCTGGGATTCGTGCGGCCGGCCACCCTGCATTCCCAATCCGGAGCGTCACTGCCCCGGGTGGAGTTGAACGACTCGGTTGTCCTCCTGCGCGACGGGATGTCGAACGGGGAGTATTTTCTGCTGGAAAACCGGTCGCGGTACGGTTTCGACAACGATACCGCCAACATTTTTCCGGGCGTGCTGATCTACCATGTCGACAGCAAGAGTCTGAACAACGACCTGGGCGCATGGACGCATCCGGCGGTGAAGATCGAAGAGGCTGACGGCGACAACTCGCTGGGGACGATCGAGACGCCCACACCCAACCGGTCCGAGGCCGGCGACGTGTGGACCAGCACCAGCGGAATCGCCGGCGGATTCCGCGACAAGACGGGCAACACCACTGCCAATGCGATGCTGTACCAATCCGCGCCCTATGCCCGCAGCGACAGCACGGCCTCGTATTCGTATCTGCGCGCGACCAACTTTTCGGCGGCGGGCAACACCATGAGCTGCACGATCCAGACGCTGAAGACAACCCTGGGCAATCAGACGGTTTTTTCGTCGGGCTACACCATCTCCTGGCCGCCCTGTTCGCAGGCCGCCCTCTACGAAATCCAGGAGGGTTCACGCGCGACCCTCACAAGCTTCGCCGATGGTGCCGAGGACGATAACGCCATGTATGCCAACGGGCATCTGGCCGGAAGCGCCCGGCGCAGCACGGCAGGCCAGCGGACCGGCAGCTACAGCTACCTGCTGCAACTCCTCGATTCCAGCAGCAACTGGTACACGCCGGTTCAGTCGTTGACCCTGCAGAATCCCTTCAAGGTCACATCCAGCTCCGTGATCTCGTTCTATCTGACTTCACACCTGCATGCGGATGGCGGCTATCTCAAATGCGACATCTCAAAAGACAACGGCAACACCTGGCTCACCCTCGGCACGTACAACGGATACATCAACTCGTGGACGCAGTACACGCACAATTACGCGGCAATGAATGCCAAAGGGATCAACGTCGGCGATTCCTGCATCCTCCGGTTCGTCATGAACGCCGAACAGGCGTACGGGTGGAGTTCCTTCCCCGATTGGGGCTTCGGTTTGGACGACATTGCCATCACCGGCGTGGAGATTGCCGGATACGGCGGCTGGACGACACTGGCTAACACCGTCACGGCGGCTTCATATGCCGTTTCGCCGGTCGGCCGGACAAACGGCGTCTATGCCTACCGGGTCCAGGCCTACGCGAATTCAACCTGGCAGGGGTATGGCTCGGCGGGCGAGACGACGGTCATCCTGCCCATGGTCACGCTGAGCATTCCGGGCGGTTCGACAATGTCGGAGGCCGGCGGCATGGTATCCGTGGCCGCCACACTGTCGCAGACCTCGCCCATGCCTGTGCTCGTAAACCTGGCCTACACGGGACAGGCGACCGAGACGAACGATTTCACGGCCTCTGCGCCTGGCATCACGATCTGGCCCGGCAATCTGACCGGCATGATCAGCCTGATGCCGGTGGATGATTCCCTCGATGAAACGAACGAGACGATTGTCGTGACCGCCGCGTCCATCCTGAACGGCGAAGCGGGCGGAGCACAGCAGGTTGTCGCGACCCTCATCGATGACGATGCGCCACCCGGCAGTTTCGAGGCCTGGGCTCAGCGCAACTGCCCCGGCATGGATCTGCCGACGGCCTTCGCGAGCGATCACAATACGGATGGCGTGAAGAACGGGTTCGACTACGCCTTCGGGGTGAACCTGGCGTCCAACGCCCCCCTGCTGAACATTCTGGCGGGCATCTCCGCCACGACCAACCTGCCGGTCGTGGACATTCCCCGGCAAATGACTTCGACCGTCGCCTATGTCGACATCCTGATCGAAATGACGCGCAACTTGAACCCGGCGTCCTGGTTCACGAACGGCACGCATGCAATCGACGATGCCGCCGAACCGACCAACCGTTCCTGGCATGTGCCCAAGGTGGTCGGCACGAATGCCTTCTTCCGGTTGCGCGGCGAGTTGAAATGAGAGGCGCTTGCAAAACCCTTGCAAGCGCCTCATGAATGATCGCCGCGCCTACTTGGCCGCGACCAGGCCGGGGCGGCGTCCCTTGTACCAGGCCAGCATCACCGGCGTGGCGATGAAGACGGTCGAATAGACGCCCGCCACGAGGCCGATCAGCATGCAGAGCGCGAAGTCGTTGATCGCGCCGCCGCCGAAGAGGAAGAGCGAACCGGTCGCCAGCATCGTCGTCAACGAGGTCAGCAGCGTGCGGCTGAGGGTCTGGTTGATGCTCATGTTGCAGAGATCCTTGAAGCTCATGCGCTGGTCCAGCTTCATATCCTCGCGGATGCGGTCGAAGATCACGATCGTGTCGTTGACGGAGTAGCCGAGAATGGTCAGCAGGCACGCCACGACGGTCAGGCTGACCTGGCGGTCGAGCAGGGTGAAGATGCCCAGCGTGATCAGCACATCGTGGGCCAGCGCCACGATGGCGCCGAGGGCGAAGCCGAACTCGAAGCGGACCGTGATGTAGATGAGCATGCCGACCATGGCGAAGAGGATCGACCAGAAGGCGTCGCGCTGGAGATCCTTGCCGATCTGCGAGCCGATGACCTCCTCGCCGCCGAGTACCAGCTTGGCGTCGGGGAAGGCGCGCTGCAGCGCTTCGGTGGCGGCCTGCGCCACGGCCACGCCATCCACGGTCTCCTTGCCGGTCTTGACCTGGAGCACGGGCATGGCGCCTTCCAGCGCCCCCTGGTTCTGGAGGATGGCGTCCGTCACGCCGATGGCGTTGAGCGCCGCGCGCATCTCCTCGACGGCGGGGGCCTGTGCGTAATTGTAGGAGAGCACCGTGCCGCCGGTGAAATCGATAGCCATGACGCGCCGCGGATTCTGCAGCAGCCGGAAGGTGAAGATGCCCAGCGTCAGCACGATCACGGCGATCGAGAAGGTGATGGCGATGTGGCGCTTGGCCAGGAAGTCGATCTTAGTCTTGCTGACGAACTGCATCATGCGGTAGGGCTTGACGCGGTGCTCCGGCACGGTGGCGTTGAAGATCATCCGCGTGAGGACCAGCGCGGTGTACATGCTGATCAGGATGCCGGCGGAGAGGGTGATGGCGAAGCCGCGGATCGGGCCGGAGCCGAAGATGAAAAGGATCGCGCCGGTGATCAAGGTGGTGAGGTTGGAGTCGAAGATCGCCAGGAAGGCGCGGTCGTAGCCGGCCGCAACGGCGGCGCGCGCCGACTTGCCGGCGCGGAATTCCTCGCGGATGCGCTCGAAGATCAGCACATTGGCGTCCACCGCCATGCCGATCGTCAGCACGATGCCGGCGATGCCGGGCATGGTCAGGACCGGCAGCGAGATGATGTTCTTGCCGGCGGCTCCGGTGTCGCGGACGAAGAGGCCCAGGATGCCGGCCACGACGATCATGCCGGCGGGCAGGAGGATCATGTTGGCCAGCAGCGCGAGGTTGGCGATCAGGCCGCAGTAGGAGTAGTAGATCAGCATGAAGACCGTGACGAGCACCATGCCGATGATCGAGGCGCGGATGCCGCTCTGGATCGCGTCCCTGCCGAGCGAGGCGTCGACACTCCGCTTCTCGAGGATCTTGACCGGCGCCGGCAGCGATCCGGCGTTGAGGATGTTGCGGAGCAGCGCGGCCTCGTCCATGGTGAAGCTGCCGCTGATCTGGGCGCGCCCGCTCGGAATCGGCTCGTTGATGACGGGGGCCGAGTAGAGGGTGTTGTCCAGCACGATGGCGAGCTGGCGGCCGACTTCGCTTTCCTTGTTGCGGAGGCCGCGGGGGGCGTAGTAGCTTGTGATCTTGGCGAACTCGTTGGCGCCTCGGGGCTTGAAGGTCAGCGAAACGTGCACGGAGCCCGACATGGGGTCGCGCTCGATCTCGGCGCGCTTGAGGGTCTCGCCCGTCATCTCGGCGCGGGTCCGGACGAAACAGGGGGAATAGACTTCGCGTCCGTCTTTCAGGCGTTCAGGCTGCAGCATGAAGACATAGCTGGGGTCGGGCTGCTCGAAGGAGGCCAGGCGACGGGCGTACTGCGGGTCCTTGATGAGCTTTTCATAGGCCTTCGTCCGTTCGTAGTACTTGCCATCCAGGATGCTGAAGCCGTCGGGGACCTTGCTGTTGGCGAACAGATTGCCGACCAGGCGGGCATTGTCCATGTGTACCAGGCGGAACTGCAGGAAGGCCGCGCTTTTAATGCTCTTCTCCGCGGCCAGGCGCTGCTGCTCGTCGGCGCCGGGAAGCTGGATCAGAATGCGGTGGTCCTTGCCGGGGGCGATCAGCGGCTCGTTGACGCCCAGGGCGTCGACCCGGTTGCGCAGCACCTCGATCGTGCGGGCGTCGGCATCCTTCATGATCGTGCTGATTTCGGCATCGATCGATTCGACGGTCCGACTGGGGTCGGCTGTCTGCATGTCGCTGCGGAGCCGCTCCTGATCGATCTGCACCGTGAAGCTCGTGCCGCCGGCCAGATCCAGACCCAGGCGGATCTTCTCCTTGGGCGGCATCACCGTCACCATCGAAAAGGTCGTGATGACCGCCAGAATCAACCATTTCCAAACTGCATTCTTGTCCATGTCGTTCTCCTCAATCCAACACTCGGCACACTTGTAGATCGCTGGGCGCGGCTCAGCCGCGCGTCTCCTCGACCGTCGGCTTGTCGCCGGCCTCGAGCATCTTCGTCACCGCGCCGCGCGCGACTTCGATCGTCACGCCCTTGGCGATTTCAATCAGGAAGGTGTATTCACGCGCCTCGGTGATCGTGCCGATCAGGCCGGCGGCGAAGAGGACGCGCTGCCCGGCGCGCAGCGTCTCGATGGTCTTCTTGCGCGCCTTCTCCTTGCGCTGCTGGGGGCGGATCAGCATGAAGTAGAAGATCGCGAAGATCAACCCCATGGTGATGAGCATGTTCATGGGGTTGCCGCCAGCGCCGCCCCCCATCTGGGCCAAGACTGTCAAACCGTTCTGCATGTTGCTTCCACTCTTTCCGGGGCGTTCCCCGCTGTGCATCCGCGCAGGCGCTCGGCCTGCTCCTGTCGCCAGTCCCCGAAGGTCCCGGCTTCGATCGCCTCGCGCATCCTGCGCATCACGTCCATGTAGCAATGGATATTGTGAACCGTCAACAGCCGCACGCCCAGGATCTCGTTTACATTGAGGAGATGCCGGACGTACGCGCGCGTAAAGTTCCGGCAAGTCGGGCAGGAACAGCCCTCCTCAACCGGACGCAGGTCGCACTTGTAGGCCCCTGCCTTGACCGGATAGGCCCCGTTCCGCGTGAACGCCGAACCATTCCGCGCGTGGCGGGTCGGGATGACGCAGTCAAACAGATCCGCGCCTCGCGCCACCGCCTCCGTCATCTGCCACAGATCGCCCAGCCCCATGACATAACGGGGCTGCTCGACCGGCAAATGCCGGATACCATCCTCAATCTCCTGCAGTAAAAGAGGCTCGGGCTCCCCGACACTGACCCCGCCGACGGCATATCCGTCGAAACCGATGGCAGTCAACTCGCGGGCACACCGGCCGCGCAGCTCGGCAAACTCGCCGCCCTGCACGATTCCGAAGACCAGCTGTCCAGGCGCCCTCTCCTGTTCACGGCATGAAATCGCCCATAATAAGGTACGTTCCACCGCCTGACAAGCATATTGTGCATCGCAGGGATAGGGAATGCACTCGTCGAAGCACATGGCGATGTCGGAACCGAGGACGCGCTGCATCGCCATCGCTTCGACCGGCCCGAGAAACAGCGCGGAGCCGTCCACATGCGAGTTGAAGGCAACCCCCTGCGGCGTCAGTTTCCGCAATTTGGCCAGGCTGAAGACCTGATAACCCCCGCTGTCGGTGAGGATGGGGCGGTCCCATCCCATGAATTTGTGCAGCCCCCCGCACGCGGCGATGATCTCCATCCCCGGCCGCACCAGCAGATGGTAGGTGTTCCCCAGGATGATGCCGACCTCCAACTCCTTCAGGTCGCGGGGCTCGAGCGTCTTGACGGTCGCCTGCGTTCCAACAGGCATGAAAACGGGCGTCTCGACGGGGCCGTGCGCGGTCCAGAGCCGCCCGCGGCGCGCCTGGCCGTCGGTGCTCAACAGCTCGAAGGTGCCCGGTTTGGGGGTTGCGGGAGGGGCGGATTTTAGGGATGAATCAAGCATCGGGTTGTGCCGAACAGCAACTGACACAGCCCGCAGTTTGCCGTTTCCGGACGTTTATTGGAAGTAAAAACGCAGGCGGCGATGGCGAAGGGGTGCGAGTCAACTTCGTTGCCGCGCCCCGGGGGTTCAGGCGACAGTGTTCAGGGTTTAGTGAAGCCGCTGGTCCGGCTGCGCCGGGCCAGTTGGATCGAGCAGGAGACTTGCCGCATCGTCCTCGTCCTCGTTCTCGAAATATCGAGCCGAGGACGAGGACGATAGCGGGCGACGATAGCGGTGGACGATTGAGCTTATAACCGGCACTTGGTCCTCTCATCTGAAATTTAGATGCGTTTGCCCTGGGACGGCGGAGTCCTGTTCTTCCCTTGCCGCCGGTCATCCTGTAGAATGAGGGCCATTTCCGATGCCCACCCCCTCCGTCGTGCTTCATGGCCTATAACCCGACCCCGTCCTCCGCCCCGCGCTTCGCCCCCTACCGCGAGGTGCTCCGCATTGCGGCGCCGCTGATCATCAGCAATGCCGCGCTGACGCTGATGCAGTTCTGCGACCGCCTCTTCCTCGCCCGCTACAGCAGCGTCTCCATCCAGGCCGCCCTGCCCGCCGGCATCCTCTCCTTCACCTTCATCTGCCTGTTCGCGGCGACCGCCGGCTATGCCGGCACCTTCGTGGCCCACCATCATGGCGCCGGCGACCGGCAGCAGTGCGTCCGCGTGACCATCCAGGGCCTCTGGCTGGCGCTGGCGAGCATCCCCTGCCTGCTGCTGCTCATTCCCGTCGGAAGTTGGCTCATGAGCATCATCGGACACGCCCCCGCTGTCGTGGCGGAGGAGCGCATCTATTACGGCTGGATGATGAAGGGGGGATTCCTGATGCCGCTGAGCGCGGCGATCGGCGGCTATTTCACCGGCCAGAGCCGCATGCGCCTCAACACCATCGCCAGCAGCCTCGGCGCCCTGCTCAACATCGGCCTCGACTATCTTTTGATCTTCGGAAAATGCGGCTTCCCCCGCATGGGCATCGAAGGGGCGGCCATCGCCACGATCATCTCCTGCGCCGTCGCACCGCTCATCCAGCTCGCCGTCTTCCTGCGCGAACCCGCCGTCCGCGCGATGGCGGCGCGGACGGTCTGGCGCCCGGACCTCCCCCTCCTGCGCAACCTGCTCCGCTTCGGCCTTCCCGCGGGATTCCACCTCATGGCCGACGTGACCGCCTTTGCAACCTTCGTCATGCTCACCGGGCGGATGGACGCCTTATCCCTCGCGGCGAGCAACATCGCCCTCAGCATCAACTGGCTGGTCGTCTGCCCCCTGGTGGGCATCAGCATGGCGGCGGCCATCCTGACAGGCCAGCATCAGGGACGGCGGGACAGCGACGCCGCCGCGCAGGCGGGCTGGACCACGCTCAAGCTGGCCTGGGGCTACATGGCCGTCATGGCCTCCGTCTTTCTCCTCGGGTCGGACTTCTTCTTCCGGATCTTCTATGCGGAGAACGCCGCGTTCACGCTGCATCAGCTGCAGACCATCGGCTTCTCGATGATGGTCGCCATGGCCGTCTGGGGGCTGTTCGACACCGCCACCATCGTCCTGACCGGCGCCCTCCGCGGCGCGGGCGACACCCGCTTCGTCATGCTCTACATGCTGATCATGGGCTGGGGCCTCTGGATCCCCGGCGAAATCTTCATCCTCGTCCGCGGCGGCACCATCCTCCATGCGTGGTACTGGATGGCCGTCTATGTCGCGGTGCTCTCCTTCGGCTTCCTCCGGCGCTGGCAGAGCGGACGGTGGCGCGCCATCAACCTGCTCAAGGCTGCGGATTGACCGGAACACCTGAGAGGGCTATTATGAGCCCCCATGCGGACAAAATCGATGCAGCGAAAGTCGGAGAGAACATGAAGCGAGTGGATGTGGTTCTGGTTGGGATCGGGGGCTACGGCGCCGCCCATTTGAACGTGATGCGTCCTGCCATTGAACAGGGCGCCATGCGGCTGGTCGGCGCGGTCGACCCGTTTGCCGAACGCGCGGCCGACTGGCCCGATATCCAGGCGCGGGGCATTCCCGTCTGGAAGGATTTGGAGGGGCTTCGCGCCTCGGGCGTGAAGCCGGCCCTGGCCGTCCTCGCCAGTCCAATCCAGTTCCATTGCGAGCAGACGTGCGCAGCGCTCGACATGGGGATGAACGTCCTGTGCGAAAAGCCGGCCGCGGCCACGCTCGACGAGGTGGCCCGGATGATTGCAGCACGGGACCGGGCCGGCAAGCTGGCAGCCATCGGCTACCAATGGTCGTTTTCAACCGCCATGCAGAAGCTGAAGGAGGATGTCCAGTCGGGACGCTACGGACGGCCGAAACGCCTCCGCACCTGGGTCGCCTGGCCGCGCAACGCGGCTTATTACGGGCGCAACGGCTGGGCAGGACGGATCCGCGATGCCGCCGGGCGGCTGGTCAACGACAGCCCGGTGAACAACGCCACCGCCCACTACCTGCACAACATGCTCTACGTGCTGGGCGGGGATGGCCCCGACTCGGCCGCGCGTCCCCTCTCGGTCGAAGCCGAACTCTACCGCGCCAACCCGATCGAGAACTTCGACGCCGCCTGCCTGCGCGCCATGACCGACTGCGGCACGGAAATCCTCTTCTTCGCCGCGCATTGCGTCGACCAGAGCAACACACCGACCTTCATCTACGAGTTCGAGCGGGGCACGGTCGACTACGGGACGCGGAACGGCGTGCTGTGCGGCACGCTGGCGGACGGTTCGGTCGTCGACTACGGCAAACCCGACGACGATGCCATGCAGCTCAAGCTGCAGGACACGCTGGAGTCGGTCGGCCAGGGGAGCCGGCAGACGGCCTGCGGCCTCGAGGCGGCGTCCATGCACACCCGCGTGATCGATGCGCTCCAGCGGATGCCGGTCCGTATATTTGCCGCCGACCAGTGCCGCACGCAGGCCAACGAACAAGGCGTGCTGCTGACCTACCTGCCCGGATTGCACGAGGCCATGAAAACCGGATTCGAGCAGGGCCGCCTCTTTTCCGAGATGGGGCTGCCGTGGGCCGCACCGGCGCTCAAGCGCGCCACGGAGAAATGAACCTGGAACGTGCAGTTGTCGGTGAGCCGTGATCGGTGAGCCGTGATCGGGGACGACTTTCTTTTTCGCTACCGCCGGGGACGGCGGGGTCCAATGCTGCTCTTTTCGCCGGGTGCACCAAAGAAAGAAATGGACCCGGGCGTCCTCGCCCGTAGCGAATACGCGGGAGAGCAATCATTGTCGCGAGCTTTGTCTTGAGCTTTGTCGACCAAGATCAACTGCCGGCTATAGGATGAGCCTGACGCCCGCTTCGGAACGGCGCGATCAGAAAACCGGGACGAGGCTCGGCTGCGCCTTGCCCGCCTTCCGCGCGGCGCGTGCCGGCGCAGGTTGGCGCCGCTTCACAAACCGCGGGTGGCGGCGGGCGGCCAGCCGGACGAGATGACTCATCATATCCGGATAGGCCATCCCCAGATGCGCGGCGGCGCAGGCGATGCTCGCCTCCTGGTCCAGATCGGCGTTGGGGTTGACATCGAGGACGTAGAACTGCCCGTCCCGCTTCCGGATGTCGAGGCGGGCGTAATCCCGGCAGCCAAAGGCGCGGTACGTGGCCAGGCAGATCCGCTCCAGCGCTTGCAGCTCGTCCGCACCGAGCTTCGCCGGGATCACGCTTTCGATGGCGTGGTAGTGGCGCGATTCGGGGCTGAACTTGGAATCGTAAGTGCAGAGCCGGTCGTGCACGTCGCGGAACGCGGAGAAATCCATCTCGACGACGGGCAGCATGGCAAGCTTGCCATTGCCCCAAACGGGAACGTGGAACTCCCTCCCGTCGATGAAGTCCTCCACCAGCGCGGCCTGGTCGAAGTTGTTCAAGACATAGGCGATCCGGGCTTGCAGTTCACGGTTGTCGAGCACGACCGACTCCGGATCCAGGCCCAGGCTGCAATGCTCGCGGGTCGTCTTCACGATGGCCGGGAAGATGCTCCAGTCGTCCGCCGCGGGCTCGCGATAGACCCGCCAGGCGGGCGTGGGGATCTGATGAGCCTCCAGGATGCGCTGGCATTCCGCCTTGTCACCGGCCAGCCGGATCACCTCGGGGGTTGATCCGGTGTAGATGAATCCCAGCGCTTCGATGATCCGCACCACGTCGGGTTCGCTGTGCGGAATGCCGGGCAGGCTTTCGCATTGGTTGAAAACGATGGGATCACGCGAGGAATAGGATGAAAGGAGATCGGAGAGATTGCTGTGCGCGAGCTCAGCGCACTGGACCGGGTGCCCGGCCTCCTGCAGCGCCACGGCCATTTTTTCATTGGCCGCAATCGCCGCACCGGCATCCGCTTTGCTCCAGTCAGGCTCGACGTTGTACAGATACAGTACCGGCAAGTCCTTTGCGGCGCACTTTACTGCCATCATCTCTCCCTGGGTTTGGCTCGCACAAACGCACACGTCCTGCTCCGTGATCAAACGGGACATACAAATCATCCTTGACGTTTCGAATTTAACATTTGAGATCGCCGTTGTCGAGCGTCTGTCAAATAAAAAACCGGGGAGCCTTGCTTGACCCGACCCACACGCACGCGATACACTTTCGCACCTGGAGAAAGTCGACCACCCATTCACGCGTCGCCTCGACGCAGCGGGAGAAATACAGCATGCAAGCAGCAGCAGCGAAAATCATCTGGTCCGCCACGCCCACGCCATTTCTGGCCAATGGATCACTGGACACCGCCTCGGTTGAACGGCTGGTCGAACACCATGTCCGCATGGGCGTCTCGGGGCTGTTCCTCGCCGGTACCTGCGGCGAGGGACCGTTCATGCCGAACGCCCAGCGGGCCGAACTCACCCGTCTCGTCAAGCGCCTGGCGGGTTCGCGCCTGCAACTCGCGGTGCAGGTCTCCGACACCTCCGCCGCGCGCGTGGTCGAAAATATCGGCCATGCCGAAGCCGCCGGGGCCGACGCCGTGGTCATCGCCCCGCCCTGGCTGCCACGCTTCTGCAATCGCGACTTCGCCCGCCGCTATTTCAGCGAGGCAATCACGGCCGCCACCACGCCAGTCGGCCTCTACGTGCTGAACCAGCCGCCCGAAACGGGGCTCGACCTTTCGCTCTGGTCTGAATTCGCCGCCCATCCCAAGGTGCGCCTCCTCAAGGACTCGTCGGCCTCGGAATCCAACGAACAGGCCTTTGCCGCCATCCGCCGTCAGCGCCAGGACCTGCTCCTCCTCACGGGCTACGAATTCAACGTGATCCGTGCCATCGATGCGGGCTACGATGGTGGCCTGCTCGGCACCGGCATCCTCGTCGCCGGCTTCATCCATCGCGCGCTGCAGGCGCTGGCAAAGGGGGATCGGAGTGCTGCGGATGCCTGGCAGAAGCGGGCAAACGACTTCATGTACGACCTGTTCGGCAAAGACATCGGCGTCTGGCTCGGCGGCCTCAAGTACGCCCTGGTGCGGATGGGTATTTTCTCCACTGAACAGCTGCATCTCGGCTACCGGCTCACCGTCGCCGAACGGGCCCGCATCGACGCCGCCCTGGCGCGCGAAGCCGAATTTCTCCGTCCCGCCGCGAAATGAAGGGAGACGGGGCCATGCGAAAACCCAACCTGCGCTATCATGAGACGGGTCCCCTCCACCGGGACTTCCACCGCACCACGAACGGAACCATCGCCTACCTGCGCAAGACGCACGGGCTCCGCATGCTCGACGCGATCCTGCGGCACGTCGCGCAGGATGTCTACCGCTCCATCCACGAGGATTTGAAGCGGGGCGATCCGGAACAACTGGTAAAGCACTGGCGGCACTTCTTCCGCCGGGAAAAGGGCCGCATCACGATCCGGCGCAAGGGGAGCGAGATCCGGATGACCGTGCAGGAGTGCCCGGCCATCGCGTATCTCCGCCTGCGCGGCATCGACATCGACCCGGCCTTCTGCCGTCAAACCGTCACGGTCAACAACGCCCTGGCGGAGGGGACGCCCTTCACGATCACGACGGAGGTGCTGGGCGAAGGGCGTTGCGTGCAGACCATCCGGAGGAGGCCGTCATGATTCCCAGCGACCACTTTGTCCGCTTTTACAACGAGGTCTTCAAGGCCCTCGAGCGCAAGGGACGCCCACATCTCGTCGCCTACTGGCGCGAACTCGGCCGCCTGCAGAGCCAGGAACTGGTGGAGCTGTTCCGCGCCGGCGGCCTGCAGGCCTGCTACGACTATTGGACGCGGATACTGAAGGAGGAGGATTGCAAGGGCAAGCTGACGCTGACCGGGGATTACTTCGAGTTCCGCATGAATCGCTGCCCCAGCCTGGCCAAGGTGCTCGACAACGATGCCACGCCCTCCCCGCTCTACTGCGACCATTGCGCGGGTTGGGTGCAGCCCGTCATCCAGGCGGCCGGCCTGCATGTGGTCTGCGACATGGAGTCGCGGACCGAGCCGCACTGCGTGCTGCGCGTGTACCGCGACCCCGCGCTCGCCCGGGCCTATGAGCGCCAGGCGAAGCTCCCCGCCAACCCCTACGCCAAAACAGGCGTGAAGTCGAAGGCGGGCTGTTCGTAAGGATGCGCGCGGCGGAGGGCGGCGCTGACGGCAGCCTGACAGGCTTCCGGGCAGATCATCTCGACGCGGTACTCGGCCACCCGCTCGACCGTGCCGGCCTGGCCGATGAAAGGCCGGCTCCCCTTGAGCGGCCGGAACTGCCCCTGCCCCAAAACCTGCCAGCAGCAGCAGTCGTAATTCTTGTAAGCCCCGGCGCCGGCCGCGAAAAGCGCCGCCTTGACCGGTTCGAGATGGGACTCGGGAATGTATACGACCAGTTTCAGCATCTCCCCTACTCCTCCACCCAGCGGGTGAACCGGGACTGAGCGCGGTTCCAGGTGAAATGCGCGCGTCCGCCGCGGCGACCCGCAGCCCAGGCGACGGCGGGCGTCGCCTCGGCGATGCCGCTGACGGCGGCCGACTGTACCGTGACGTAGGACTCGACACGCCCCAGCAGGGTCGCTTCATCGGCAGGAAGCCCGCCGAGATCGCGACCAATCCCCGCGGCCGTAGCAGCCGTGAAGAAATATCCGGCGCGGCGGTGTGTCATCATGCGCCCCATCAGCCTGGCCGCGGCACCGCCGTCGCCGGCGGAGACGACCTGGAAGGCCGCGCGCAGGACGGGCTCGGAGGCGGTGTTGAGGTTGATCCTGCCGGAGCCTTCAACCGTGAGATAGGGGGCGATCGCGGCGTAGTGTCCGGGCGCCATGGACGGAATGCCAGCCAGTTCCTCCACGCAGACAAATGGCCGGTTGGACGCCTCCCAAGGCTGTTCGCGCGTGCCGTAGGCCGTCGCCTCCGGCGTCGCCCCTCCCCCGGCGACCGAGTCGGCATCGCGCCAATCGGCGATGCGCTGGGCATACGAGGCTGCGATGGCCTCCGGCACTCCGGCAGCTTCGCGGAACAGCGCCGTCAGGAGGAACTCGGGCGCGGTGTTCAGGGGCACCTTCCCGCTCTCGTCGACCAGCCCGACGGTCGCGCCGGGCTCTTCCCGCCAGCCACAGCCGGAGACCCGCATCACCCATCCCTCGTCGCGGCGCTCCCAAGGCTCCCGTGCCCACGGCTCGCCTGCGGCATCCCAGTGATTGGTATCGGGCGCGACCCGCTCCGCCAGACAGAGGACAGCGGCATTGCGCGCGCCCTGGCGGACTTCGCGCCGGAAGCGGTTGGCCGCCAGGACCGTTGATTGCGCAGCGACCCAGGAGCCAAGCGAAAGCACCAGCAGCGTCACGACCGAAACCGCGACCAACGCGATGATCAGCAGGCTGCCCGCGTCGCGGCGCAGGGGGCGGGGTGATTGGGATGAGGCTGGAAACTGGAAAATCGAAAATCGAAAATCGAAACTGGAAATTCGAAACGGGAAACTCGCAAATCGAAAATCGAAAATCGAAAATCGAAAACGCTCAACGCCCAACGCTGAACGTTCAACGCTGAAGGTTCGCGAAGCGCTCATGGGGTCCTCCGGAGGAGCAGATGGCGGGAGCCAAGTTGCGCGGATTGAAGGGACAGACGCGTGGGAGCGTTGGTGGGATTCATCCACGCATCACGCCAGTCGTCGGCCGGGGCTTCGGGAGCCCCGTAGCGGAGCGCCAGCGCTTCAACCGGGGCGTAGCGCTGCTCAAGGACCGTAGCGTCGCTGCGGGAGGTGGCGCGGCGCAGAATGACAGCCGGCTTGAGTTCATACGCCACGGCGACGAGCTGGGGCGGCCCGGCGTCACGGGCTTCGATCGACCAGAACCGGCATTGGCCGGACTCGCCGACAAAGCCCATCCCCCCTTGCGCCGAGGCAAAGTCGCGGGCGATCTGCGTCGCGAAGTCGTCGGTCGCCGCAAGTTTCCGCGTGCGGGCGACGCCATGCTCCCACAGCGTGAAGGACTGCATGAGAAT
>CAZQKI010000082.1:0-3577 GCA_964592855.1 uncultured Lentisphaerales bacterium | reverse complement strand
CCACAGCCGGTTGGTGCCGCAGGGGTTGGACTCCAGGGGCTGCTCCGCGATGCGCAGGCCATCGGCCTGGAACCCGGAGGGGCGGGTGCCGGGCTGGCCGGCGAGGATGCGCAATTCGGACTGGTTCAGGCGCTCGGCCAGCGTCCGCTCGATGTTCAGCCGCGCCTGCATCCGGTCGGCCGCCGCGAGGTGGACGCGGAAGGCGCCCAGCGCCGGCACGAGCACGAGGCCCAGCAGGGCGCAGGCCAGGAGCGCTTCGACCAGCGAGAAGCCCGCGTGACGGTGCATCATGACCCCGGATGGATCATCGGAAGGCCTGCCCGGCACAGGGGGCATTCGCCAGGCTGCCAGACTTCCGGCGCCATTTCGAGCAGGCTGAAGAGGGGCACGCCAAAGTCGGCCTGGCCCGCGCTGCGGTCGATGAGCACCGCGACGGCGGCGACTTCGCCGCCGCCCTGACGGACGAGATCGATCGTCTCCTGGACCCGCCCGCCGCGAGTGACGACATCCTCGGCGACGATGTACCGCGAGCCGGCGTCGATCGCAAAGCGGCGCATGGCCAGCTTGCCGTCCTGCTTCTCGGCGAAAACGGAGAGGAGGTCGAGGCCCCGCGCCAGTTCGTGTCCGGCGACGATGCCGCCGAGGGCGGGGGCGATGACGCTGTCGAGGTGCCCCAGATCCACCGCTTTCACCTTTTCGGCCAGTGCGGCGCAGAGCCGCGCAAAGACGCGGGGATGGCGCTGCAACAGCGCGCATTGGAAGAAGCGGTTGCTGTGCAGCTTCGAGCGGAGCTCGAAATGGCCGTTCAGCAGCGCGCCGGTGACCTCCAGGTCGCGGAGGATTTCGTTGGGTTGCATGGGGCGGAATCTCCTTTCAGGAAGACGGGGAAGAAGTGGCCGGCTACACGCGCCGGGCCAGTTGCGGCGCCAGGCCGATGTAGGTACCCGGCGTCAGTGCGAGCAGGCGCGACTTGTCGTCCGCGGGGAGGTCGAGCGTTTCGATGAAGGCCCGGAGCGAGGCGGCGTCCATCGCCTGCCCGCGGGTCAGCGCCTTCAACTGTTCGTAGGGGTTGGGCAGGCCGGCCTTGCGCATCACGGTCTGGATCGGCTCGGCGAGGACTTCCCAGGCCTGGTCGAGGTCGGCGGCCAGGCGGGCGTGGTTGACGCGGAGTTTGCCCAGTCCCTTGCGGGTCGAGAGGACGGCGAGCAGGGTGTGTCCGAAGGCGGCGCCCATGTTGCGGATGACGGTGGAGTCGGTCAGGTCGCGCTGCAGGCGGGAGATGGGGAGTTTGCGCGCCAGGTGTTCAAAGAGGGCGTTGGCGATGCCGAGGTTGCCTTCGCTGTTTTCGAAGTCGATGGGGTTGATCTTGTGCGGCATGGTTGACGAGCCGACTTCCCCCTTGACGGCCTGCTGCCCGAGATAGCCGGCGGAGATGTAGCTCCAGATGTCGCGGTCGAGGGAGAGCAGCACGGTGTTCCAGCGGCTGAGGGCGTCGAAAAGCTCCGCCAGGCCGTCATGCGATTCGATCTGGGTGGTGAGCGGATTCTGCTGCAGGCCGAAGCGCGTTTCGATGATGCGCCTGGCGAGCGACTCCCAGTCGACATCCGGGTAGGCCGCGAGGTGGGCGTTGAAGTTGCCGACGGCGCCGTTGAGCTTGGCGGGCATCGCAACGGCGTCGACCTGCGCGGCGCTGCGGTTCAGGCGGTGGACAAAGACGGCGAACTCCTTGCCCAGCGTGGTCGGGGAGGCGGTCTGGCCGTGGGTGCGGGCCAGCATGGGGACGTCGGCGTTCGCATGGGCCAGCTCGGACAGCGCGCCGGTCAGGTCGCGCTGGGCCTGGCGGAGGACGGCGAGCCCGTCGCGGAGCATGAGGGCATGGGCGAGGTTGTTGATGTCCTCGGAGGTGCAGGCGAAGTGGATGAACTCCGCGCGGTCGGCGAGCGCCGTCCCCGCCAGCTTCTCCTTGAGGGCGTATTCGACAGCCTTGACATCGTGGTTGGTGGTGGCTTCGATGGCCTTGACGCGCCGGGCATCGGCCAGCGAGAAGTTGTCCGCGAGGCCTGTGAGCCAGGCCGCTTCGCCGGGGGTGAGCGCGGGGGCCTGGGGGATGCCGGGGGCTTCGCACAGCGCGATCAGCCAGGCGACTTCGACCTGGAAACGGCGCTGGATCAGTCCGTATTCCGAGAAGATTTCACGCAGGGGCGCCATCCGGTTCGCATAGCGTCCGTCCAGCGGGGTGATGTTGAGAAGCGGGTCTTGCGTGTCAGCCATGTCCAGTCCTTTGTCCGAGGACCGATCCGGCCCATCGACGGGTGTCAGTTTAGCGCAACGGCAGGGAACTTTCAAACACTGTCTGGACGCGAAAACGGTGCGCCGAATGATGGTTGACGAGACGTGCGACATGTGCAAGAGTATACGTCATGAATACAAAACTGACATTGCGGATGGATGACACGCTCGTGGCGGAGGCGAAGACACACGCCGCGCGGCGCGGCAAATCGGTCTCGCAGATGTTCGGGGAGTTCGTTGTCTCTTTGGGCCCATGCAAGCGTGTCGGCGCGCTTCCCCCCGTGACCGGTTCATTGCTCGGCGTCATGAAGGGCCACCGGGTGTCCGAATCGGACTACAGGAAACACTTGCGCGAGAAGTACTCGTGAGAGTGCTGGTCGATACCAACGTCGTGCTCGATGTCCTGCTTGACCGACGGCCCTTTGCCGAGGCGGCCACGCAGGTCTTCGCGCTGGTCGAGGAATCCAGAATCGAGGGCTTCCTTTGCGCGACAACGGTGACAACCGTCGACTACCTGCTCGGCCAGGCCCTCCCGCCAAGGGAAGCACGCGCAGCGCTTCAACGGCTCCTGGGCCTGTTTGAGATCGCCCCCGTGAATCGTCCCGTGCTTGAACAAGCCCTGCGGAGCGACATCGCTGATTACGAGGACGCCGTTATTGAGCAAGCGGCTCGCCTGATCTCAGCGGATGCCATAGTGACACGCAACCTGACTGATTTTGTGAAGTCTTCAGTCACGGCATTCGATCCCCCCGAGTTGCTGTCGGTGCTTGCGGCGAAGGGATCTGCGGACCAGGGCGTCGTGAGAAGCGCCGAACAAGAGGGTTCAGGCGGCTCGCAATAGCTCGTGTCAGACCCTCGACGTCCAATATCGGTTGGTGCGGGGGGGAGGCGCGATTGGGGCACATAGATAGTGGGAGGGAACGGCAGAGTGAAGGTAGCGGCCGCACGTGTGTGCCGTGCCTCACGTCTTGATGGGATGCACGGTGGAAGGGCCTCGCCGATTTTGAGTGCGCGCGGCTCCGCGCGCTATCCTCCCCGCCGCCTGCGGCGGGATGCTTGGACAAGTTGTCGCCGCGTATCCTCCGCGCAGGTGCTTCCGCTTCGGTAGACGCGTGCGGCGACGCTTATGGCCGACGACAGGACGGTTCTACCGCGTAATCCGCACTCACCCATTTCCGATCCTGCGTAGGTCACGCTTCGCAGGCATCCTCGATGTCGAAGCGTTGGGCAAATGGGCCGCAGGCTTCGGGGCCATGGCTGCCGAAGGCGTAGGACTCGGGCGGCTCGG
>CAZQKI010000081.1:0-18937 GCA_964592855.1 uncultured Lentisphaerales bacterium | reverse complement strand
ACGACGACCTCTCCGAAGAGGACAAGGACCAGTGGGATGCCTTGGAGTGGGACGATGACGGCAATGTGCCCGACCGGGTCGAGGCGGAAGCCGTCAACAAGTGGCTCTTCAACAAGGACACGGTCGACAAGGTCCTCGCGCACTTGATGACGCGCGGCCAGACCGTCGCCGGTGGCGACCGGCTGGGCAAGACCATCCTCTTCGCCAAGAACCAGGCTCACGCCGACTTCATTGCCGAGCGCTTCAACGCCAACTACCCGCACTACAAGGGCGAGTTCGCCCGCGTCATCACCTTCAAGACCGAATACGCCCAAAGCCTGATCGACAACTTCTCGATCAAAGACAAGGCCCCCCACATCGCCCTCTCCGTGGACATGCTCGACACCGGCATCGACGTCCCCGAGGTCGTGAACCTCGTCTTCTTCAAACTGGTGCGCTCCAAAACCAAGTTCTGGCAGATGATGGGACGGGGGACGCGCCTCTGCCCGGACCTCTTTGCGCCGGGGAGGGACAAAAAATTCTTCAACCTGTTCGACTATTGTCAGAATCTGGAGTACTTCAGCCAGAACCCCGACGCAACGGAAGGCGACCTTTCCGAACCCCTGGGCAAACGTCTGTTCACAACGCGACTGGAGTTGATTGGCGAACTGGACAAACGGGCCGTTGCCACTCCCCTGGCCCTGGAAACCAGGGAAACGCTTGGCGGCTATCAGGAACCCGAAACCGAGCCGCAAGTACGTCAAGCCATCGGCGGACTCCTGCACGAGGAAGTTGCCGCCATGAACATCGAGAACTTCGTCGTCCGCCCCCAACGGCGATGGGTCGAGAAATATGCCAGGCCGGAAAGCTGGCAGGTCCTACCGCCCGAGGCGCTATCGGAACTGGCGAATCGCGTTGCCGGCCTCCCGGCCGAACTCGATGCCGAGGACGAGGAAGCCAAGCGCTTCGATCTGCTCTTGCTCAATCTGCAGTTGGCGCGCCTCCGTTCCGAACCCGGCTTTGAGCGCCTGCGTGACCAGGTCAAGGCCATCGCCGGCTTGCTGGAGGAGAAATCCTCCATCCCCATGGTCCGCGACCAGATGCTCCTGATTCAGGACGTTCAAACCGACGCGTGGTGGCAGGATGTCACCATACCGATGCTGGAACGTGTCCGGCGCCGGTTGCGCGACTTGATCAGGCTGATTGAGAAACGCCAACGCAAACCCATCTACACCGACTTCGAAGACGAGATGGGCGGCGAAACAAGCATTGTCCTGCCTGGCTTTGAGGAAGGCGTCGACACCGCGAAATTCCGTGCCAAAGCCCAGGCCTATCTGCGGGCCCATCAAGATCACATCACCATCCACAAACTGAGGATGAACGAGTCTTTGACGAAGACCGACCTGGATGAACTCGAGCGTATGCTTGCCGAGAGCGGCATCGCGAGACCGGAGGAACTCGAGCGCGCCAAGACCGAATCACAAGGACTCGGCCTCTTCGTTCGATCCTTGATCGGCATGGACCGGGAGGCTGCCAAGAACGCTCTGGCCGGCTTTCTCCAGGGCAAAACCCTTGCCGCAAATCAGATCGATTTTGTCAACCTGATCGTCGACCATCTCACCCGTCACGGCGCCATGGAGGCCGCCTTGCTCTACGAATCGCCCTTCACCGACCTCACACCACAGGGACCGGAAGGCCTGTTCACCCCCCCGCAGGTCGACGAACTCATTGCTGTCCTCGCCACCATCCGCCGCACCGCCACCGCCGCATAGCACGTCGCCCCGCTTGACATCAACGGCCGCGACCTGTTTCTTCTGCCTCTCGCCCATCCCCGCCAGATCGCCCGCCTCGGCGCTCACTCCGACAAGTGGGCCACCCTGCACGCCGCCTGGCTCGCCACGACGAAACCGCACCTCCCATAGTCGCCGTTTTCTTCGATCGATTCCCGCTCCCCTCCGCGCCTTCGCGTCTCCGCGCAAGCCCTCCCCAGCAATCCGGTCAAAGAGGTCATCCCGGTCCCGCCCGTCGTTTCCCGTCCCCCATTTCCCGCTTCCCTTGCTCCCAGCGGCGATCCGGCCGTTCTGATGCGGCCGGTCGCTTCCGCGCTCCCAGCGCCTCACGTTTCACGCATCACGGTTTTACGTTCAGCGACTCGCCCCGCGCCCCCGAAGGGGCGAGGGGCACTCTGTCAAACAGCCGCCGCCAGTTCGCACAGTCGCACGCGATCCGACTGCGTGGCCGTTCCCGCCGCCACCTTGCCAGCCAGGCCGACGAGCTCACGTCCACCTGCTCCCGTTGAAGGCACCGCCTGGCCGCCCGTCAGCACCGCCGGCATGGCCCCCACCAGCGCCGTCCGCAGCGCCTCCCGCCCCGGCCGGAAGTAGTTTGCCATCACCACCTCCACGGTCCGGTGTCCCGTCACCTTCCGCACCAGTTCCATGGGCACCCCGGCCGACAAGGCCAGCGTCACGAACGTCGTCCGCAACGCGTGCCAGTCCCGCACGCTTGCCGCCCGGTGACCCCGCTCCCTTGTCGCCTGCGTGTGCTTTGCGATTCCGGCCCGCATCGACACTCTTGACCGCCGAATCACATGCATACCCGTCATGCCCGCCACCGCCGCCAGCCATTCCGAGACGCTGCCCTTCGAGACCCCCATGTCACTGGCGATGCCCGGAACGTTCCCGCCCTCCATGTAGCGCCGAAACGCCTCCGCCAGGTGCGCCCGCCGTTCCCCCTGGGGCAGCTTCCCGATTGCCGCGATCCCCGCGGCCAGAACTGTTTCCTGATCCGGTTCGGTCACGCCGTCTTCCATCCCGGCCAGCGTACGCGCCACGATGGCCTTGAAACGCCAAGTCAACCCGTCCGGATTCTCCGCCAGCATCTTTGCCGCCACCGGAAAGCAGAAGCCCTCCCTGGGCCCCGGAAGCGCCTCCAGCACCCCCCGCAGCGGCGCCAGCAGCGGCAGATCCACCGTCTCCCCCGTCTTCGCCGTCTTCACCGTCACCGCCCCGTTCTCAAAGTCCACGCTCTCCCAAGCCAGTCGGCAGGCGTCCGCCCGGCGCAGCGCCGTGCAGGCCGCGGCCACCACCGGACCATGGAGAATCCCCCCCTCGAAGCCCTGTGACGTCTCCAGTACCACCGACAGTTCCTCCGGCGTGAACGGCACCCGGTGGACGCTTCCCCCCCCGCGTTCACTCCGTGAGCGCCCCAGGACCGCCGCAAACGGGTTCATGTGACCGGACGGCAGAAACCGCGTGCATGCCCGGCGGATCATCCCGCAATAGGCACTTGCCGTCATCGGGGCGCACTCGTTCCGCAGTTTCTCCGCGAACGCCCCCGCGTCCACGGACGTGACCTCATAGAGCCGCACCGCCGCGGGACGCCTGTCCACCATGAATGCCCGGAACTGTTCACAGGCCGACTTCACGCCCGACACATATGCAGGGGAGAGTGTTTCCGGCCGCGGCAGGCCCAGCCAGCGGGTGGCGATCTCATCGATCCGGACATGCTCGACGGCCTGTCCCGTTTTCATTTCGATGAGCCGTTCCGTCAGGTGCTGCGCATGGCCCTTCTGATCCGACTCCGACTTGACGCGTTCCAGTTCCTTCTCCGCCGCCTTTCTGGAGAGTTCGAACTTCACATCCCCCTTGTTCAGGAGGGAGGCCGGCGGGGTGCCTTTCACCGCCACGCCCAGGTTGACAACCTTTGACCGGCCATCCATGTCGACTCGGCCATACCAATGATTCCGCAGTTTTCCATCCCGTCCACGCCTGAGTTCCAGTGCCATGATTTTCCTCCCGCGATTGATGTTTCACCAGCCGGATACAGTATGGAAAATCGGCGCCGCGAATGCAAGCAAAATCCCCACACAAACGCCCACACACGCCCAAAATCGGCCCCACACAACCCCCACACGCCCCCCGCCGTTCATTCCCGAAAAACAAAAAAGCAACGAATTTCCTAAGAAACTCGCTGCTTTTTGCCGTCTTCAAAATGGTCGGGGCGAGGAGATTCGAACTCCTGACCTTTTGCACCCCAAGCAAACGCGCTACCAGGCTGCGCTACGCCCCGACGTGGTGCTTAAACAGAGGCGAACATTAACAGCGGACACCCCTCAGCGTCAAGCCTAGATCGCACTTTCGGAAAGCGCGGGACTTTGGTATCATGTTCCAGCGCTCAGGGCGGAGGCCGCAAGGCTTCGTTCGCAAGCCGAAAACCATGAACAGCACACTCATCCTGATTCTGACCGGCGTGACGGCCTATCTCGTCGGCGCCATCCCCTTCGGCTATCTCGTCGGCCGCATGCGCGGCGTCGACATCCGGACGGTCGGCAGCCGCAACATCGGCGCGACGAATGTCTTCCGATCCATCGGCAAGCCCTGGGGCATCGCCACCTTCATCCTGGACCTGGGGAAGGGGTGGTGCGGCGCCACCGTGATTCCCTCGCTGATGGTCCAACTGATGGGGGCCGAAGGGGCGGTGCCCACAGCAGAACTGCGGCTGGCCGGGGGCGTCTGCGCGGTCGTCGGACACACCTGGCCGGTCTATCTCCGTTTCAAGGGGGGGAAGGGGGTGGCGACCTCGGCGGGGATGCTGCTCGGATTGGCGCCCCAGGCGGTGGGTATCGCGCTGGCGGGGTGGATCGTCACCTTCGTGGCAGGGCGATATGTTTCGCTGGCTTCGATCGCCGCGGCGGTCGTTCTGGGGGTCGCCATCTGGTTTGAGCCGTTCCGGCCGGATGCAGGCTCGGTGCTTCCCGCCGTTCTGACCTTGCTGGCCCTGCTCATCATTGTGCGCCACCGCGCGAACATCCAGCGTCTCCGCGCCGGCACCGAGTCGCGCTTCTCCTTCACGCGCGGCAGGAAGCCGGAAGGCCGGGCGCGGCCATGAGGATCACGGTCATCGGCGACGGCGGGTGGGGCACGGCGCTGGCGAAGCTGCTGGACGGCTACGGCCATGCCGTCACCGTCTGGGGACCTTTTGAGGCGCATTTGGCGGAGATCCGCGCGACGGGCTTCAACGAAACGTTTCTGAAGGGGGTTGCGCTGCCGGAAAGCCTCCGCTGGGTCGCCGATCCGGCGGCGGCCATGGCGGACGCCGAGGTGGTGGTGCTGGCTTCGCCCTCGAAATTCTATGGCGATGTTTGCCGGCGTTTCCAGGGCCTGATCCAGGCTGATCTCCCCGTTGTGAGCGTCACCAAGGGGCTCTGCGAAACGACGCACTGCAGCATGAGCACGCTGGCCAGGAGCATTCTGGGCGTGCGGGACGTCGTGGTGCTGTCGGGGCCCAGCCACGCGGAAGAGGTTGCGCGGGAATTGCCGACCGCCGTCGTGGCCGCCTGCGCGGACGCCGGGTGCGCCGGTTTCGTGCAGCAGCTCTTCACGGGGCCCCGCTTCCGCGTCTACACCTGTCCTGATCCGCTGGGGGTCGAGCTAGGCGGCGCCATCAAGAATGTGATCGCGATCGCGGTCGGCGTGAGTGACGGTCTGGGGTTCGGCGACAATACGCGTGCCGCGCTCATCACGCGCGGGCTGGCCGAGATGACGCGGCTGGGCTGCGCGCTCGGGGCCCGGCCGGAGACTTTTGCGGGGCTGAGCGGCATGGGTGACCTGATCGTCACCTGCTGCAGCCGGCACAGCCGCAACCACGCCGTGGGCGAGCGGTTGGGGCGCGGCGAACAGATCGCCGACATCCTGAGCGGCATGCAGATGGTGGCCGAGGGAGTCTGGAATTCCCACATCATCCATGCCATCGCCGAAGAGAAGGGTGTCGAGATGCCGATCTCGACCGTCGTGCATCAGTTTTGCGACGAGGGGCTCTCGCCGCGCGATGCAGTTGACACGCTCATGGGGCGGGAGAGCAAGGCTGAAGGATGAAGGCTGAACGCGAAACTTTTACGCTGAACTTTAACAAAGGGAGAAGAGAAACATGTTGTCAACCTATCTGAAATCAAAGCTGCACCGGATCCGCGTGACGCGGGTCGATCTGGACTACGAGGGGAGTCTGCTCATCGACGAAACGGTTCTGAAAAAGGCGGGGATCCGCAATCTCGAAAAGATCCTGGTCGCGAACCTCGAAAACGGTGAGCGGCTGGAGACCTATGCGATCGTGGGCAAGGCGGGGTGCGGCGAGGTGTGCCTGAACGGCGCGGCGGCGCACAAGGGAAAAGTGGGCGACCGCCTGATCGTGATGACCTGGTGCCATCTGACCGACGAGGAGGCTGCAGCGCACAAGCCGACGGTCGTCCACTTCGATTAGGAGTGAAATGGAATATACGCTGATCACGGTTGGGTCGTTTGAGGTCAACTGCGCGGTTGTCTGGGGGCAAGGGGCCGGCGCCTGGGTCATCGACCCCGGCGAGGATGGCGCGGCCATTCTGGGCGAGTTGCGCAGGCGCAAGCTGAGCCTGGAGCGGATCGTCCTGACGCACGGGCACATCGACCACATTGCGGCCCTGGACGCGTTGCTCGCGGCCTTTCCCGGAACCCCCGTGGCCATGCATGCCGACGACGCGGCCTGGGCGTTCGGACCACAGAACCGCTTTCCGCCGTACAACGTCGTGCCGCAAAGGCCGTCGTCCCTGACCAGCGTGACAGAGGGCGACCGGTTGGAATCGGGGGACTTCCAGGCCGAGGTGCTCCACACGCCGGGCCACTCCCCGGGGTGCATCTGTCTCTATTTTGCCGGTGCGGGCGTCCTGTTCACGGGGGATACCCTTTTCGCGGGATCGGTGGGTCGGACAGACCTTCCGGGCGGCAACGGTTCGAAGCTGGCCCGATCACTCAAGCGGTTGGCCGCGCTTCCGGGCGAGTTGACGGTTGTTCCCGGTCATGGGCCGCAAACCACCGTGGAGACGGAGCGCCGCGAGAATCCATTCCTGGCACGCTGCGGATGCTAAGCCGCATTCTCATATCTACGAACGCAGGGGGGCGATTTTCGTTATAAAGGCGGTTTTTTTTTGAATATTTGCATACGGCATCAAACATGCTACAACCAATCTGGTACAATCGAGATCATTTCGCAAAAAGCCCAGGATCTTTCCGGACAGGGTGAACAGTGAGGTTTTTTCCCAGGTTTGCGGAGCAGCTAGGCACGGCTCTCTATGGCTGATAAAAAAGGAACGCAAGTTGGTGCGAGCGCTGATGGCGACTTGGTTTCGCAGGTCAAGTTGGATGATAAGCGGGCGCATTCGAAGACGATGCGGCTGGACATTCTTCCCAATGCGGGGGAATCAGCGCCGCCCGTGTCGGCCGTCTCCCGCACCGTGCCGGCGGACAAGAATGAACTGACGCTCACGCCGGAGATGCTGGGTCACCTCTATCAAAATGCCTACGACGCCACCCTCATCACCGACCTGCAGGGCGAAATTCTCTCCGGGAATATACGGGCATCCGAGTATCTCGTTGGCAAGTACGAGCCGATCATCGGGCGCAACATGCTCGACATCATTTCGGGTGTGGATGCCGCACTTCTGGAAAGACTCGAGACGACGCTCGACACGGAGCGTTTTGTCCGTATCCATGCCTGGTGCAAGCGGAGTTCGGGCGAGTTCTTCCCGGCGGAAGTCGCCGTGCATCTCAGCGTCATGGACTCCGTTAAGCACCTCTGCTTCTTCATGCACGACATCACCTGGCGCAAAGAGGCCGAGGATCGGCTCCAGATGGTCGATGTCGCCTTTTGCACGACGCACGCCGGCATCGCCGTGATCAACATGGACGGCATGCTGATCTTCGCCAACCCCGCTCTGCACAAACTGCTGGGGCGACCCTCGGTCAAGGGCCTCAACATCTCGCACTTTCTGGCCGACCCCGAGGTTCCCCAGGCCTTGCTGAAGGCGATTCTCGACGGTCATCCCTGGCATGGCCGGACTGAATGCGTTCTGGAAGACGGCATCCGCCTGATGGTCGAGTGCGACGCCGTGGGCAACAGCAACAGCGACGGCGACCTGATCGGCGCGGTGCTCTCCTTCAACGACATGACCGACCACATCCGCGCCGCCGATGCCGAGCGCAACATCGAGCGGAACCGTGTCATGATGGAGAGCATCGGGAGCGTCTGCCATCATCTGGGGCAGCCCTCGACCGTGCTGTTGAACTGCATCGAACTGCTGCAGCGCCTGGATGACGACGACCAGGCGCAGCGCCGGGAGCTGCTGGACATCTCGCTCGCCGCCGCGGAATCCCTGGGCGGTCTGCTGCGCGAACTCAACGACTTGCGCACGTACCGCAGCGAGCCCTACCTGGCCCAGAGCCAACCCCGCGGCGACCAGATCATCTCGATGGACGAAGCGCTATCGCGCGCCCGCGCCGATCTCGACGTCATCAACTGACGGCTGCTAGGCGCGGGGATGGAATTGACGATGTACCGCGAGCAGCCTGCTGGCATCGACGTGGGTGTAGATCTGCGTCGTGGCGATGTCGACGTGTCCCAGCATCTCCTGAATGGCGCGCAACTGCGCCCCGTTCGCCAGCAGATGGCTGGCAAAGCAGTGGCGCAGCATGTGGGGGTGGACATGGCCCCGCACAGCGGCGGCCAGGGCGTAGTGCTCCACGCTGCGCCAAAGCGTCTGACGTGAAAGTCCCCGGCCGAGGCGCGACAGAAAAAGGTGTTCGTCGCCCCGGTCGCGGCTGAGGCGGGGCCGGGACTCGGCCAGGTAGTTGCGGATCGCTTCGATGGCGGTACGACCGACGGGGATGACCCGCTGGCGGTTGCCCTTGCCCGTGCAGCGGACGAAGCCCTCGTCCAGATGAATGTCCTCGAGACGGAGGGATGTGAGTTCCGAAACCCGCAGGCCGCAGGCGTAGAGGAGTTCCAGCATGGCGCGGTCGCGGCGCGACAGGGCATCCTCGCCATCGGCCGCCGCGATGAGCCGGGCCACCTCATCGGGGGAGAGGGTGTCGGGGAGATTCCGCCACAGTCGCGGGGCGCTCAAGGCCTGGGCGACATTCTCGGAAAGGAGGCCTTCCGTCTGCAGCCAGCCGAAGAAGACCTTGATCGTCACGAGCCGCCGCGCCAGGGTGGTCACGGAGAGCCCCCGCGTCTTCTCGGCGGCCAGGAAGTCGACGATGTGACGCCGTTCGACGGCTTTCGCGGCGGCGATACCCAGTTTGGCCAGAAAGGAGGAAAAGGTCCCCAGGTCGTCGGCGTAAGCCAGGCGCGTGTTGGCGGAGAGGCCGCGCGCGTAGATCAGGTGGTCGAGGAACTGGTCGACCTCGCCGTTCATGGCAGGGGCAACGCTGCTGCAGCGGCGGCGTTGGTGGCCGCGGCGATGCCACCGCACTCCGGCGGGAGCGTCGCGCGCGCGGCGGCGTCGGCCGTCAGTTCGTTCGCATCGAAGCCCACGGCGATGATGGCGTGCTCGATGTTCTTGTGCGCGATGATCATCGACTCGTAGCGCAGGGTGAGCGTGCCGGCCTCGCGGTCGAACGCGAGGGCCTTCATGTCGATTCCCTTGAGCTTCTGCAGGGCGCCGCGCACGCGGTTTTCGCACGCCGCATTGGTCACCTGGGGAAGCCTGATGACCACCGTCCGCATGTCCGACTGGCGGCAGGCGCCAATGGAACCCAGGGCCAGTGCGAGCAGGATCATACGGAGGCGTTTCATGGGTGCATCGTAGCAGATGCGCCGCGGGGGAAACAAGCGCAAGTTGGTCGTGGTGTTTCGACTTCCAAAGGGAAAGGGCTCCTGCTATTCTGCGGCATGGTATCTCCGCAGGGCCGCGTCGGGCGCTTGAGGCGGGGGTTTCAATTCAATGGGCAACGTCTATTTATTATGACCAACAAATTCATCTGGATACGTGATGCCGCCAATCCGGTGCTGCCGCCGCTTCCGGGCTCGCCGCACGAGAGCACCCGCTGCATGAATCCGTTCGTGCTGCGGGTCGGCAGCCACTACCGTCTCTACTACTCGGGGGGCGATGACCAGGGCCGGCAGCGGATCTGTCTGGCCATAGCCGACGTCGACCGCCCCACGGCATTCGTGCGGCAGGGGCCGATTCTCGACCTCGGCGCCCCCGGCGCCTTCGACGCGCGCTGGTGCGTGCTCCCCTGCGTCCACCGCTTCGGCGACCGCTGGCATATGTACTACAGCGGACACGAGGGCACCGACCTGGGGCTGCAGTCCTTTCCGGGGATCGGCCTTGCCATCAGCGACGATGGCGTGCATTTCAAACGGCACTCCGAAAAGCCGGTCGTCACCGGCGACCAGACGCGGGAATTTCCGGCCAACCGCGGCGTGGCGGGCGGCGGCACGATTCTGGAGGACCGCCGCGCCGACGGCCGCATCCGCTACCGGATGTACTACACGCTGGCCACGGGCACCAAGAACAAGGATGTCCGGATCGATCAGGAGAAACACTGCGCGGTCTGCCACAGCGATGATGGCATCGTCTGGACCGATCATCGCCTGATCATGAGTCGCCGGCGGGATGTGGGCAACGAGGACATTGCCGTGGCCGCGCCCTTTGTCATCCGGGAGGGAGCCCGTTACCGCATGATCTACTGCGGCATCGGGACGCGCTGGGGCTACTACTCCATGTCGGAAGCCGTCAGCGACGACGGTTATGTCTGGGAGCGCGGCCCCGGCGACAGCAACCTGGTCCTGACCCCCGATGCCGCCTCCGCGTGGGAAGCGCAGATGGTCGAGTACCCGTGCTTGATCCAGGAGCCGGGGCGTCTGCGGCTCTTCTACTGCGGCAACGGCTACGGCGCAACCGGCATCGGCATGGCCGTATCCGCCGCCGGGTGAGCCGCGCCGGCTAGATGCCGTCGAGCGCGTCGGACAAGGCGCCGATGATGTCGTCGATGTGCTCGAGTCCGATGGAGAGGCGCACCAGTTCCGGCGTGACGCCGCAGGCCTTTTGATCCTCCTCGCTCAGCTGCGAATGCGTCGTGCTGGCGGGGTGGATGATCAGGCTCTTGGCGTCGCCGACATTGGCCAGGTGGCTGAAGAGCTTGATGGTGTCGACAATCTTGGTGCCCGCCGCCTTGCCGCCCTTGGCGCCGAACACGACCATGCCGCCCGCGCCGTCGGGCAGGTACTTCTTCGCGAGGCGATGGCTCGGGTCGCCGGGGAGCCCCGGGTAGCGCACCCAGGCCACCTTCGGGTGGTTGAGGAGAAATTCCGCGACACGCTTTCCGTTGGCGGAATGGCGCTCCATACGGAGGGGCAGCGTCTCGACGCCCTGGATGAACTGCCAGGCGGCATCGGGCGCCAGCGTCGCGCCCTGGTTGCGGAGGCCGACCGTCCGCAGTCGCAGGATGAAGGCCAGCGGGTTCATCGGTCCGAGGTCGTGGGCGAAGCGGAGTCCGTGGTAGCCGCGGTCGGGTTCGTTGAAGAGGGCGAACTTCGGGTCGGTCCAGTCGAACTTGCCGGCGTCGATGACCACGCCGCCGATGCCGACGCCATGTCCGCCGATCCATTTCGAGAGGGAGTGGATGACGATGTCGGCGCCGAAGGCAATCGGGCGCAGCAGCGTCGGGGGGGTGAAGGTGGCGTCCACGATGAGCGGCAGCCGGTGGGCATGCGCGACCTTGGCGTACTGCTCGATGTCGGCGATGTCGAGGGTGGGGTTGCCGACGGTCTCGATGAAGATGGCGCGCGTCTTCGCGGTGATCGCGGCCTCGACGGCGGCGAAGTCATTCACGGGTGTGAAGATCACCTGGATGCCGCCCTGCGGGAGGATGGCGTCGAACTGCGTGTAGGTGCCGCCATAGAGGTTGGAGGCGGAGACCAGCTCGTCACCGTTCCGCAGAATGTTGGTGATGGCGAAGTAGATCGCGGCCGTCCCGCTGGCGAGCGTCAGCGCCGCCGCGCCGCCGTCCAGCTGCGCGAGGCGCTGCTCCAGCACATCGTTGGTCGGGTTCATCAGCCGGGCGTAGATGTTGCCGGTCTCGCGCAAGGCGAAGAGGTCGGCGCCATGCTTGGCGTTCCGGAAATTGAACGCCGTGGTCCGGTAGACCGGCACGGCGCGTGCCAGCGTGGTGGGATCGGGGGTCTGACCGGCGTGCAGCGCCAGCGTTTCGAGGTGGTAGTTCGTGCTCATGGTTGCTCAAAAAGCCAGGTTGAGAGGTAGCGCTCGCCGCTGTCTGGCAGCAGGACGACGATGCGTTTGCCGGCGTACTCCGGCTGGTTGCTGAATTGGAGTGCGACCGACAGGGCGGCTCCTGACGAAATGCCGATGAGCAGGCCCTCCTGCCGGGCGGCGGCGCGGGCGGTGGCGCCGGCCGTTTCCGCGGAGACCTGGACGATTTCGTCGACGACGCCGAGATCGAAGTTCTTCGGCACGAACCCCGCGCCGATGCCCTGGATTTTGTGGGGGCCGGGCTTGCCGCCCGATAGAACGGGGGAGGCATCCGGTTCGACCGCGACGATCCTGACGCCCGGGATCTTCTCCTTGAGCACGCGTCCCACGCCCGTGACGGTTCCGCCCGTGCCGACACCGGCGATGAAGACATCCACCGCGCCATCGGTATCGGCCAGAATCTCGACGGCCGTGGTCGCTGCATGAACGGCCGGGTTGGCCGGGTTATCGAACTGCTGGGGCATGAAGGAGCCTGGGGTGCCTTCGTGCAGTTCAAGGGCCTTCGCGATGGCCCCTTTCATGCCGGCCGCGCCGTCGGTGAGCAGGATCGCAGCGCCATAGGCCTGCAGGAGTTTGCGCCGCTCGATGCTCATCGTTTCGGGCATCGTCAGAATCAGCTTGTAGCCTTTGATGGCAGCGACCAGCGCGAGACCGATCCCTGTGTTGCCGCTGGTGGGCTCGATCAGCAAGTCGCCCGGCTTGATCTTGCCATCGCGTTCAGCCGCTTCGATCATGGCGAGCGCAATCCGGTCCTTGACGCTGCTTCCCGGATTGAACGATTCAACTTTGCCGAGGACCTCGGCGGCTCCCGTGTTGAGCGTGTTGATGCGGACGAGCGGGGTCTTTCCGATCAACTCGCCGACGTTGTTGTAAATGTGCGCCATGACGCCATCTCCAGATTTCCGTTATTCCAATACTACCTGATTGGTAGAGAATGAGAATTACTCTAGCGAAGAATCCTCTGCTTGTCAAGGGGTCTGAAAAAGAATAACGATTGACTTAAAAGCGGATTATTACTAATGTTTTCGTTGCAACGGTTCATTTTGGCGGGTTCATGCGGGCGGCTGGCGTCGTATGCGCCTTCATACACGACGAAGTTACTCATGTTTATGGATGCACAATGAAGATTTCTACAAAGGGGCGGTACGGTCTGCGGATTCTCTTTGATCTGGCTTTGAATCCGGACGAGGCACCGCGGATGATCAAGGACATTGCGGCGGCGCAGGGCATCTCGCAGAAATACATCAGCCGCCTGATCATTGCGCTGCGCCAGGCGGGGCTTGTGAAGTCGGTTCGCGGCGCCAAGGGGGGCTACAAGCTCGCCCGCTTTCCGAAGGACATCACGTTGCTGGAGGTCGTCGAGGTGATGGAGGGTCGCATCGGGCTGGTGGACTGCGTGAGCGAGCCGGATGCGTGCCGGCAGATCCCCTCCTGTGCGGCCCGTCAGATCTGGGCCCGGCTGAATGATCAGATCCGCCTGTTGATGGCTTCGGTCACGTTGCAGACCCTGCTGGACAAGCAAGGTCAGCGCAACCGCGATGGGAACTTCACCGACTACTGCATCTGAGCGACGTGCCGGGGGCGCTTAGCGAACCAGGCCTGAAAGCAAGCCGACCGTCAGCAGGAAGGGGAGGCGCGTCAGCCGATTCCGCAGCAGGCAGCCCAGAATTCCCAGTAGAACGCCGAAAAGCGTCCCAGCTGGCAGCAGTTTCATGATTCAACCACCTGTTCATTCCGTGCAACAGGTCGGAAGACAAGCAGTTCCTTTGCATAGCAACAACCCCAAAAAAAGTGTATCCCCGGGCGCGGGGTCGGGCGCACTTGACCTGGCACGGGCATTCTGACATGCTGGTGTCCATGACATTGAAGCCGCTGCTCAAACTCATGTTGCTGTGCGGCCTGATGCAGGCCTGCATCTATTTCCTGCTCGCGTCGATGGCTTCGCCGACGCCCGCGCTGGCCGTCCCCCAGCCCGACACCCTGTTGTATTGCCAGTCGGCCCGGCAGATCGCGTCGGGAATGCCCTTTGTCTTCACGCCGGGCGACAAGCCGTCGACGGGTTGCACCTCGCATCTCTATCCCTTCATTCTGGCGCTTCCCTACTGGCTGGGCGCGCACGACGACGCCCTGGTCACCGTTGGGTTCTTCCTCAACGCGCTCTTCTATCTGATCTTCCTGTTCAATTGGTGCGTGATCATCCAGCGGTTGCTGCCGTCGGCACGCAGCCATCTGGCGGCGGGCCTCCTGCTCGCGCTGAACGGCCACTCCGTCTACTGCGCGCTGGCGCAATCGGACGTCGGCTTTTTCATGGCGGTGAGTTCGACGCTGTTCGCGGCGCTGCTGACGCAGCGCCAGGCGTTGTTCGCCGTGCTGCTGATCCTGGCGCCCTGGTGCCGTCCCGAAGGCATGATGCTGGGCGCCTGCTATGCGGGCGCCCTCGTGGTCCGCAGGTTCCTGCAGCAGCAGGTGGAACGGCGCGAATGGATCATCGCCGGCGGAGCGCTGCTCTCCGCCGGTGCGGTGTTCGCCTTCAATATCGGGCTGACGGGAACGGCCCAGTTCCACTCCGTGCTCTACAAAGGCCATTTCCAGCAACAGCCCTTTTTCCTGGCCGTTTATCACACGGCCGCCGATGCGCTCGACATGGGCAAGGGGATCTTCCTGGGGATGCCGGGCGCGTTGCCGCGCGACAGCTACGTCCTGCCGCTGCTGGGCGCGCTTTTCGCCTGGGGCGGACTGGCGCTGCTTCCCAGAAAACGGTCGGAGGGGTGGCGGGAGGGCTGGTGGCTTGCGGCTGCGCTTCTGGGATATGCCAGTGTCGCCTCCAGCGGGTGGCAGGGGACGAATCAGGATCGCTACCTGGCCTGGTGCATGCCGATCGGGCTCCTCTACATCGCCTACGGCATCGTCTGGGTCGGCGAACGCCTGCCGGGCAAGCGGGGGTGGATCTGGATGCTGTCCGGCATGGCCGCTTTTCAAGTGTTCGGCGCGGTCACGCAGGGAACCATCTACGCCATCAATTGCCAGGTGAACCAGCAGTCTTTCGACGGGCTGCGGTCGGCCGGCGCGCATTTGCCGGCGCAGGCGAAAATCGGCGGCCCCTCCAGCGCATTCGTCTACGCCTGGCCCGGACACCGCTTTGTCCACCTTTCCGGCATCTACTCCCCCGAGTTTCTCTCCGCCGATCCGATCACGAACATCGAGCGGCTCAAGCATGATCCCGCAAAGCGCTTTGATGCGTGGTCGCTGCCCACGCGTGAACTGACGATGGGCGTGGCGGACATCTCGCCGCTGTGCGGGCAGCCGCTGGCGCTCAACGTCAAGGATCCCCATATGCGGATGGCCAAATGGGAGGTGCTGGATCGGGCCATTATGCCCGTGATCGCCACGAACGCGGGCCAGCGGCTGGTCGAGCGCCTGGATGTCGGCTATCAGGAAGATGAACGCCGTTGCGCCTACCGCACCTTCAGCCGCTTTCATGGCGTGCGGTATCCCGCCTTGTGCAAGACCGGTGAAATTGGCGGCCAGACCCTCCTGGAGATCGGGCGTCCGGTCCTCGGCTGGGAGGAGATGGTCGTCGCATTGCCGCCCGGCAAGGAGACCCGGGTGGTGCTCCGCACCGCGGGCACGATGCAATACACCGCGCAGGGGGCAGGCTACTTCGATTCGAACCAGACGTTGTCCTTTCAGTCGCCGCTGAATCTCCGTATTTTCGTGGATGGAACGGAGATGGGAATCGTGTCGCTGCCGATCAGCACGAATGACACCGCCTTCAGCGAAGTCTCCTTCGCGATCCCCGGGGCCGCGACGACTGCCGCGCGGACGAAACTGGAGATCTTCGGCGATCATGTCTCCTTTTCCTACTGGTTTTTTCAATAGAGTCCCGCTGATGAAAAGGGTATTCTACCTCTGAGTTTTTGCGGGGGATGTGCAATGGATGTTGTCCAGATCAATGCGGTGTCGAAATCGTTTGGCGCCATGCGGGCCGTGAACGGGCTTTCGCTGACGGTCCGGCAGGGGGAGATCCTGGGATTTCTGGGAACGAACGGGGCCGGCAAGACGACCACCATCAAGATGCTGCTGGGCTTTTTCCGCCCCGACCAGGGATCCGTCACGGTCCTCGGCGGCGATCCCGGGGACGCGGCGACGCGCCGGAAGATCGGCTACATGCCCGAGACGGCCTACTACTACCCGTACCTGAATGTGCATGAGCTGCTGCGGTTTTACGGCGGCGTCTGCGGCATGGACCCCGCCACGATCCGCGCGCGCGCGGCGATGCTGATCGAGCGGGTGGGGCTTGCCGATGCCGGCAACCGGCTGCTGCGCCATTACTCCAAGGGAATGCTGCAGCGGGCGGGCATTGCGCAGGCGCTCCTGCATGACCCCGATCTGCTGATCCTCGACGAACCCTTCACCGGACTCGATCCGCTGGCGCGCATCCACTTCCGCGACTTGATCCTCGAACTGCGGGGGCAGGGCAAGACGATCTTCTTCTCGTCGCATGAACTGTCGGAGGCCGAACTGATCTGCGACCGTGCGGCGATTCTGAAGCAAGGCGCCCTCGTCTGGTGCGGAACGATGCAGGAGGCTGCCGGCGACGGACATCAGAATCTGGAGCGGATCTTCCTGCGTCTGCTTGAAGAGGAGGTCCGGCCATGAAGCTCCGGTTGCGGCAACTGAACGCCCTGGCGAAGCTGGCGGTGCTGGAACTCTACCGGCGCAAGGACCTGGCCGTCGTCCTGGTGCTGAGCCTGCTGATCCTCTGCCCGCTCGCCTTCTGCACGCCGTTCGGCGTCAAGGGCGCCAGCCGCTACGTCAACGAGCTGGCCCTGCTGCTCGTGTGGGTCTTCTCGGCGGCGATCACCCTCGGCGTCTCGGCGCGCCTCTTCCCCCCCGAGTTTGAAAGCCGGACGCTGTTTCCGCTCCTGGCCAAGCCCGTGGAGCGGGGCACCCTCCTGTTCGGCAAATACCTGGGAGCCTGCTTCGCCTCGCTCTCCGCGCTGGCGATCTTCTACCTGGCCTATGGCCTGCTGACCGGCCTGCGGCAGGGGCTCTGGTTCCCGGAGATCTTCATCCAGGCGTTTCTGCTCCATGCCGGCTTTCTGCTGGTCCTCGCCGCGCTCGGCCTGCTGGGGTCGCTGGTCATGACCCCCTCCGCCAACCTCACGCTCTGCGCCATCGTGGGGGTCGGCATGCTCTTCTTCGGACAGCGCCTGCCGGCGTTGATCGACGCCCAGCCCGCACCGGGGAAGTGGATCCTGGCCGCGGTCCACTGGGTGGGTCCGCATCTCGAGTTCTTCGATCTGCGCCAGCGGGTGGTGCATGAGTGGCCGCCGGTTCAATGGGGCGTCTGTTTTGCTGCGCTCGGCTATGCGGTGGGCTATGCCGCGCTCTGCCTGGCCGCAGCCGGCGCCATCTTCCGCCGGAAAAAGGTGTAGCCCGAACGCCATGAAAAGAGGCTGCCACAATACGCTGTTCGGCATCGCGCTGTTGCTGCTGCTGGTCGTTGTTCTGGCGCAGGCCATCCCCGCGCATTATGCCGACGGGATGCCGCAGGTGCCGGGAGACGATGTGCTGCAGCTCATTCTCGGCGATGCCCGGCGGGAACTCGGCAAGGCCATGCTCGACCGGGCCGACCTCTATTTCCACGGTGGCATGGCGCACGCGGACTGCACGGGGATGGAGGAGCACGACCACGAGGCGCACGCAGAGCAGGACGGTGAACACGCGGAGCATGACGAAGAACACGCGGATGCGTCGGCCGAGCATCCGATGGACGCGGTGCCGGATGCGGCGCAGTCCTCCCCTGATCCCTGGCAATGGCTGAACCAGCGCCTGCATGCGCCGGCTCACCGGCATCTCGCGGACACGGAGTTTGACGAACTGCTGCCCTGGATCTGGGCCGCCTGCCGGGCGTCGCCCAACAGCATCCAGGCCTACCAGATCGGGGACTATGTGCTGTTGCGCCAGACGGGCAATCCCGCCGTGGGCATCCGGCTGCTGAAGCAGGGGGTGGCGGCCAATCCCGGAAGTCCCGACCTGGCCTTCACGCTGGGCGAACGCTATCTGAACCAGATGAAGCAGCCGGAGGAGGCGGAACGGTGGTTCGAGCAGGCCCTGGCGAACAACCCCCTGGACGGGCGCCCGGACGATGCCGATGCGCAGATTCTCAGGATGCGGACGCTCGACTATCTGGGGCATCTGGCCGCGCGTCGGGGCGACCGCGAACGGATACGGACCTGCCTCGCCGAAGCGGAGTCGATCAACCCGCAGCATCAGGTCGTCCGTTCCCTGAAGCACCTGCTGGATCAGGCCCCGCCCTGATCGGATACGAGCGGCGACACCCTGCGCGTGGGCAACCAGACGCTGGTCACCTTCCCATACGCCTCATCGAACACGCGACAAAGCTCGCGACAAAGCTTGCGACAAAGCTTTTGAGAAGCAACCGGCGGCAAGGGCAGCACTGGCCCCCGCCGTCCCCGGCGGGCGTTCTCCATGCCTCGCCCGCGGAGGACCGCGGTCTCCAGGTGCATGGCGGGCAACGCCGAAAGGCGCGCCCCGATGCCGTCGAGGATCGCAAGCCTCCTCGATTCCTCGATTCGTTCTGGAATTCCGGACGTAACGATGGTACTGTCAATACAACTGAACTCGGATTTCATGTGCGAATGGAGAACCCGAATATGGAAGCCAGACTGGTGAAACTTCGCGACGGATTGGTCGAGGTCGTCTATCCCGTGGAGGCGGCCGGTACCGTCTACGGACGGGCGGGAGGCTACTGGGTGCAGATCGACGACCCCGAAGTGTCGCGGAAACACTTCAAGATCGGCTCTTCGGCGAAACGCGGAAAAGTCATATGGCCTTTTTGATGCTGGTTGA
>CAZQKI010000080.1:14026-19055 GCA_964592855.1 uncultured Lentisphaerales bacterium | reverse complement strand
CATGTCACCGTGGGCGACAAGACCTACCCGCTCCCCGAGCCCTTCTTTGTGCTGGCCACCCAGAACCCCATCGAGCAGGAGGGCACCTATCCCCTCCCCGAGGCGCAGCTCGACCGCTTCATGTTCTTCATTGTCGTCGACTACCCCTCGCGTGACGAGGAGGCGCAGATCATCCGGCAAGTCACGACGGCTCAGGATGCACCGCTGGACGTGGCCCTGAACGCCGAACAGGTTCTCGGGCTCCAGAAGGCGATTCGCCGCGTCCCCGTGGCCGACCACGTCATCCAGTTCGCCAACGACCTGGCCCGCGCCACGCGGCCGAAATCGGATGACGCCCCCGATTTCGTCCGCGAGATGGTCAGCTGGGGCGCGGGCCCCCGCGCGGGCATCTACCTCGTCACGGCGGCCAAGGCGCGCGCCGTGCTGCAGGGACGCTACCACGCCACCACCGCCGATGTCGCCGCCGTCGCCCTCCCCGTCCTGCGGCATCGCGTCCTGACCACCTTCAACGCCGAAGCCGCCGGCGTCACCAGCGACCAGATCGTCCGGATGCTGCTCGAGAAGATGCGTCCTTCGGAAGACATCCAGGTCTGAGGCCGCACGACGCATGGCCACACCCTCATTCATGCGGCTGCTCCCGGCGGAGAGCCTCAAGGCCATCGGGCACCTCGAGCTCCTGGCGCGCGGCGCGATGGCGGGCTTCGTCACCGGCCGGCACAAGAGTCCGCACAAGGGCTTTTCCGTCGAGTTCGCCGAGCACCGCCAGTACACGCAGGGCGACGATCTCCGCAACCTCGACTGGCGCGTCCTGGCCCGCACCGACCGGCTCTACATCAAGCAGTACATCGAGGAGACCAACCTCCGTGCGACCGTCCTGCTCGACGCCTCGGGCTCCATGGGGTACCGCGGCGAGGCTGCGGCCGAGTGCGGCGGACGCCGGCTCGCCAAATTCGAATACGCGCAGTACCTGGCGGCGGCGCTGACCTACCTGCTCATCAACCAGCAGGACGCGGTCGGGCTGGTCACCTTCGACACGCAGCCGCGCACCTACCTCCCCGCCCGCGCCCGCCCCAGCCAGGTCCGCCTGCTCCTTGAAGCGATCGACGCCACCGCGCCCGGCGGGGAAACGGCGCTCGCCGAGGTCTTCCACGCCATCGCCGAACGCATTCCGCGGCGCGGCCTCGTCATCATCATCAGCGACCTCTTCGACGATCCCCGGCGCCTCGTCGAAGCCCTCCATCACTTCCGCCACCGCCGTCACGAAGTCCTGCTGTTCCACGTGATGGCCGAAGAGGAGATCAACTTTCCCTTCTCCTCCTTCACCGAGTTCCGCAGTCTCGAACAGCCCGGGAAGCACATCAACATCGATCCGCGCACCATCCGCGCCAGCTACCTGGACCGCGTCGGGGCCTTTCTGCGCGAGATCGCCACCGAGTGCGGCCGGCTGAAGGTCGACTATGTTCCCTTTAACACCCAGCGACCCTTCGACCAGGCGCTGGCCGGCTATCTGCGCACGCGCCACACGCCAAGGTGATTCCACCCATGCTCTTTCTGAATCCATGGATGCTGCTGGGGCTGCTGGGAATCTCCATTCCCATCGTCCTCCACATCTTCAACCGCCGCAAGTCGCGGACGCTCGACTGGGGCGCGATGCTGTTCCTCGAGGACAGCCTGAACCATCGCCGCCGCCGCGTGCTCATCGAGGAGATCCTGCTGCTGGCCACGCGCTGCCTGATCATCGTCAGCGCCGCGCTGGTCTTCGCCCGTCCCTTCATGGCCACCCGCTCCGCCCTGGCCGGGATCGCGGTGCTGATCGCCGGCCTCCTCGCCATCGTCGCCTTCAGCGTCAGCTTCGCCATCTGGAACTACCGGATCTGGCGCCGGCGGCTGTGGCTCGCCTCCGCCGTGCTCGCCGCCCTGGCCACGCTCGCCGTGCTCACCGAAAGCTGGAGCGGCTGGCGCCGGTTCGGCCGCACCGGCGCGCGCGACATCGCGATCATTCTCGACGGCTCATCCTCCATGACCCTCGAAATCGAGGGCGTCAGCAACTTCGCCCGCGCCGTCCGGGAGGCCGACGCCTTCATCCAGGCCGCACCGCGCAACAGCGCCTTCACGCTCATCATCGGCGGCGCGGTGCCGCAGGCCCTCACGGCCAACCCCGTCAGCGACCGCAAGCACCTGCTGCGGCTGCTCGACGACGCCGTCCCCGCGCAGGGGACGCTCCATGCGCTGGACGCCCTCGCGCTGGCGGTCACCTCGCTCGCGCAAGGCAGCAACGGCAACAAGCAGATCCTCCTCATCGGCGACGGACAGTCCGCCGGCTGGCAGCTTGGCGAGACCGAAGTCTGGCGCTATCTCGGCGATCTGCTCGACCAGCTTCCGACACGGCCCCGCATCGTCTGGCGGAAGCTCGAAATGCCTGCGGGCATCCGCAACCTCACCGTCTCCGACCTGACCTTTTCACGCCAGATCATCGGCACCGACCGCGAGGTGCGCATCGACGTCGTCGTGGTGAACAACGGCTTCGAATCCGCCACCGCGCAGTCGCTGCGCCTCGCCGCCGAGGACCGCACCTACACCGACCTCTCCGTCGGCCAGCTCCAGCCCGGCGAGTCGCGCACCATCTCCTTCCGCCATCGCTTCACACGGACGGGAACGCAACCCGTCACCGCCACGCTGACCGTGCAGGATGATATGGAGGCCGACAACACGACGACGCGCATCGCCGCCGTCCGCGGCAGCCTGCGCGTCCTGATCGTGGAAGGCGGCAGCGCGCAGCGCCTGGCCGAACGCCCCGGCGCCTTCATCGCGCTGGCCCTCGCCCCCGCCGATTCGCTCTTCAAGGAACCCGTTCCGGCAACGCCGGCGGCGCCGCCCCCGCCGAAGGACGCCCTGGCGACGCAGCCGGCGCCGAGCGCATTCTTCGTCGCCCCCGAGGTCATTTCGACGCGCGCATTCGCCGCGCGCGACGCGTTCGGCGAATACGCCGCCGTCATTCTGGCCGATGTGCCGCGCCTGCCCCCCGCCACCGCCGAACGGCTCGTCCGCTTCGTCGAGCGCGGCGGCGGACTCCTGGCCATCCACGGAACGCGCACCGAGCCGGCATTCTACAATCAGTGGCGGACAACGGAGAGCCGGCCGATCATGCCGCTGGCGCTCGACGCGAATGGCCTGGTCGATTCGGACCGCGACCCCGTCCGGGTCGATCCCCTCACCCTCATTCATCCCGCGTTGCAGACGTTGATGGCGGACAGCGACATCGCCACGGCCGGCTTCACCCGCTACTGGAAGTCGGGCGAATCCTCGCCGCAGGCCCGCGTCGGCGGACGCCTGCTGAATGGAACGCCGCTGTTCGCCGACCACGCGCTGGGCAAGGGGCGGATCATCCAATGGGCCGCCCCGCTCGATCCCGCCGCCGGCAACCTCGTTTCACGCCAGGTCTTCCTCCCGATGGTCCATGAGCTGATCTACCATTTGGCGCGTCCCATTGTCCCCAACCTCAACCTGCCACCCATGCGCGGGGCGACGCTGACGCTCAGCGGCAGCGCCGGCAGCGAAGCGGGAGGACCCGTCGACGAAGGCCTCCGCGGCATCTACTACCGCGGCGCCGAACAGCAGGAGGCGCTCCTCGTCCGCACCGACGCGGGCATTAACTTCAACTGGGGAAAAGGCGCCCCGGCGCCAACGCTTCCCGCCGATGACTTCAACGTCGTCTGGTCGGGTTCGCTCCGCGTCCCGGCCTCGGGGAGCTATCGGATCTTCACCCGCGCCGACGAGGAGATGACCTTCTGCCTGAACCCCGCAACGGATGGCGGCAACACCCGCTTCACGGCCGATCTGAAAGTCGATCTCGACGCCACGCAACGGCATGACCTCCTGGTGCGGTATGCCGAACGCACCGGCGCCGCTTCCGCCATTCTTCTGTGGGAGGGCCCCGGCATCGGCGCGCAGCCCATCCCCCCGCAGCAGCTTTCGCCGAACCGCGTCACCGACGCCAACTGGCGCGAGACGCTCGCCACGCGCGTCCATCCGCCTACGGGCGGACCGCTGGAAGCCACGATCCAGCATACGCGGGACAGCCTCGCCCTCCATCTCCCCCACCGGCTGACGCCCGGCATCTACCAGGCCGAAGTGCCGGCCGTCTGGGTGCCGCAGCTCATGGACCTCGCCACGCTCTCGAACGGCATCGCCCGCATCACCTTCTGCGTGGCCACCGATGGCGAGGAGAGCCGTCTCGCGGCCGTCACGCCGGATGAAATCGGCTTCGCGCGGCGTTTTGCCGATCTGGTGGTCGCCGAGAAGGCGGACGACATGAACCGCGCCATGGGCGGCGGAGCCATCGGCCGCGAGTTCTGGCGCCTGTTCGCCATCGCCCTCTTCATCCTGCTGATCGCCGAGATCGCCCTCACCCGCTGGATCGCCATGCAGCGCAAGACCGGCGAGGAGATCACGTTGACCTTTGATGACACAGCCCAACCCTCCTTATCCTTCCGCCAGCATCTTGCGGCATTGACCCGGCGAGCGAAATGAACGTCAGCCTTCCACGAACCGACCTCCTGCCCGCCGGCGTCCCCTCCGGCGTCATCGTCCTGATGATGCTGGGGGCCATCGGTCTCTGGCTCGCCATCCGGCTGGCCACGCGCCGGGGACGCGGGCGCCTCCCCCGGCACATCATCATCGCCATCCGCATCGTGACCGCCGCAGCCGCCGCCTGGTCCGCGTTCCAACTCCTGGGCCGGATCGTCGTCTTCGGCTGCCAATGGCCCGTCTGGGCCGCAGCCCTTGCGCTGGGCACCGCCGTGGAGATCATGGCCGCCCTCTACGCCCGCGAACGCCGCGTCGTCCCCGGCCGCGCCGGCCTGCTGCTCACCCTGCTCCGCGCGTGCTCGCTCACCCTGGCCGTGATCATCATCATGCAGCCGATTCTCCTGCGTACCGCGACGCGGCGCATCGAGCGGTGCGTCGCCGTCCTGCTCGACGAGTCCGACTCCATGCGCTTCACCGACACCGAATGGTCTGTCAGCGAGCG
>CAZQKI010000080.1:0-13926 GCA_964592855.1 uncultured Lentisphaerales bacterium | reverse complement strand
CGCCAGGCCCGGCGCAAGGACGAACTGGCCCGGTCGCACCTGCTGCGCATTCAGGAGTCCCTCGACCTCGCCGCCGAACTGGCCGTCACCGCCCGTCAGGCGGCGGACGAGCAGACCTGGCGTTCGCTCGCCCCCGGCCGCCGGGCGGCCACCGACGAGGTGTGCGCAACCAGCCGCGTCGCGATCGCCCGCGCCATCCTCGTCCGGAACCGCCCCGACGCCCGCAGTTCCCTCCTCGAGGCCCTCTCCAGCCGCTATGCGGTGAAGTTCTACGGCCTGGCCCGCGGCCTTCAGCCGATCCCCCTGACGCCGTCCGACGGGAACGCAGCCGGCGCCACGAATGGGCCGACGCTGTCCGCCAGCACGGCACAGCAGTCCTTCCGGGCCGTCACCGACTACGCATCCGCCCTCGAGACCGTCCTGCGCGAGATCCCCTCCGAGCAGTTCGCCGGCGTGCTCCTGCTGACGGACGGACGCCACAACGGCGACGCCGCCGTCGAGCCCGTTGCCCGCCGGCTCGGGGCACAGGAAGTCCCCGTCAACACCATCCTCGTCGGCAGCACGCACGCGCCGTTCGATATCGCCCTCGGCGATGTCACCGCCCCCGAATCGGTCTATCTCGGCGACCGGGTCCGCATCCGCACCCAGTTCACCGCCACCGGCGCCGCCGGCCGTCAGACCCGCGTCCTGCTGCAGCACGACGGCATCACGGTCGACGAGACGCTGGTCAACATCGCCACCGACGACGAGCAGCGCGAGATCCGTCTCACGCACGCCCCCGGCACCAACGGCCTGGCCCGCTACACCCTCCTGGCCGAACCCCTCGCGGGCGAGCGCTTCGCCTCCAACAACACCTGGCGGGTCGAAGTGGCCATCAGCGACGACCGCACCCATGTGCTGATCGTGGACGACTATCCGCGCTGGGATTTCCGCTATCTCCGCAACCTCTTCCATGGCCGCGACAAATCGGTTCACCTGCAGTATTTCCTGCTGCATCCCGACCGCATCGCCGACCTCGACATCACCAATGCCCTGCCCGCCGCCTCCGCTTCGCGCCCGTTCGGCGAATCGGAAGCCGGCGCGCTCCCCGCCTCGCGCGACGAGTGGCGCAAGTTCGACGTCATCATTCTGGGGGATCTGGACGCCACCGTCCTCACGGCGGAGGTCATGGCCAACATCCAGGCGTGCGTGGCCGAACGCGGCGCCCTGCTCGTAGTCGCGGCGGGACCGCGCGCCATGCCGAACGGCTTTGCCGCCGACTCGCCGCTGGCGGAGATGCTGCCGTTCCATTATTTCCCGCGCGGCGACAGACCCGATTGCTGGCTCCCACCCGAACCGGCCTTCAAAATCGCCCTCGCACCTTCAGGGAAGAACCACCCCGTGGTGCTGCAGTCGAACAGCCCCATGGAAAACGAAGCCATCTGGCAGGAGCTGCCCGCCTTCACCTGGCGCATTCCCCTGAAGCGGATCAAGCCCGGCGCGGAAGTTCTGGCCTTCGCGCTGCCGGTCGAGGAGACGCCCGCCATCGAGTCGGCGACCACCGTCCGCAACGCGCTCGACAAGATGCAGGCGGAGAACCTCAGGCGCGAGCAGAATGCCCTGATCGTCGTCCAGAACTACGGGCGCGGCAAGGTGCTGGCGCTCGCCACCGATCAATCCTGGCGGCTGCGCTACCGCGTGGGTGACACGCGGCATCACCGCTTCTGGGGCCAGATCATCCGCTGGGGACTCGGCGAGCGGCTGCGCGACGGCACGCCGCAATTGCGCATCGGCACCGACCGCATCACCTACGCTCCGAACGATCCGATCCACCTGCTGGCGCGTGTGCTCGACGAACAGTTCGCCGGCGTCGACAACGCCCGACTGACCGCCACGCTCCGCAGCGTCGCAGGCGGCGTCACGGGCGAGGTCAGCCGCGTCAATCTGGACTACCGCAAGGATTCGCAGGGCATCTACGAAGCCAGCCTGCCGCCGCAGGCCGCCGTCGGGCCCTATCAGATCACGCTCGAGCGCCACGATGGCGGAACGCAGGCCCCCGTGAGCACCGGCTTTCTGGTCGCGACCGCGCGGCGGCCGCTGGAGATGGCCCGGGTCAATGCCTCCCGCGACGTCGTCGAGGGACTGGCCCGCTGGAGCGGCGGCCGCGTGGTCGATCCCGCCGGGGCCTCCGCGATGGCCGAGGCCTTTGGCGAGGGGAGCCGAACGGTTCGCGAACCCCTGGAGGTTCCGCTCTGGAACCGTCCCTGGCTATTCTTCCTCCTGGCGGGCCTGATCACCGCCGAATGGATTCTCCGCAAGATGAGAGGATTGGCATGACACATTCATCCGCTCCGGCAGGGCACGTCAAGCTGCCGCCCCAGCTGACCGCGCGTCTCCGCAAGCTGGTCCGCCGCGTCCGCCGCATCCAGCTGCTCCGGGGTGCGGCGCTGACCGTGGCCGTCGCGCTGGCCGCGACGCTGACCCTCATGGCGATCGACGCCGCGATTCTCATCCCTTCCGACGCCGTCCGCCTGGGGCTCTCCCTCTGCGGCGCGCTCTTCGTCGTGACCACGCTCTGGACCACGCTCGTCCGCCCCCTGCGCCAGCCGATCACGCTCGTCAAGATGGCCCGCGTCCTCGAGACCCGCCACCCCGAGCTCCAGGAGCGCATCAGTTCGGCGATCGAACTGCTCTCCATGGGCGATGACGCCGCCGCGCAGGGCTCCCGGCAGTTGATCGACCTGCTGGCCCAGGACGCCCGGATCGACCTGGCACGCGTTTCGGCGCGGCACGAGTTCACGGGACGGACCCTGCGCCCGGCTTTCATCGGCTCGGGCTGCATTGCCGGCGTCCTGTTCGTCCTGCTGGCCGCCTGGCCCGGTCCAACCACGCTGCTCCTCAAGCGCGCCATCGCGCCGTTACGCTCGTACGACAACCTCCATGCCGCCGCGATGACCGTCCAGCCCGGCGACGCACGTCTTCTGGCTGGCCAGCCCCTCACGATCCAGCTGCTCGTCCCCGTCGACCCCGGCCGCCGCGCCGAGGTCGCCATCGAAGAAAAGGGGCGACCGGCCGCCTTCGAGCGGATGCGGCGCACCACGGAAGACGCGGCCAAACAACATCGCTTCGAACTCACCCTCCCGGCCGTCGCCCGCGGCTTCCGCTACCGCGTCCGCCTCGGGTCCGGCCTGAGCCGCTACTACCGCATTGAAGTCATCCCCCCGCCCGCCCACGACGACCTCGCGCTGGACTACCGGTTTCCCGCTTACACGGGGCTGCCCGCGACACAGATCGTCGCCTCCGCCGTGAGCCCCATCCGCGGCATCGCCGGCACGCAGATGAAGCTCTCCACCCGGCTCAACCGGCCGCTCGAAGCCGGGCTGCTCCTGGGCAGGCACCGCACGCCCGCAAAGGTGGCCGCCGATCTCACACCCGTCTGGAACTGGCGGCTCGCCACCAACACCGCCACCCGCTGGGCGCTGGCGCTGCGCGACACCTACGGGTTCACCAACGCGCTGGAATGGGCCGGCTACGAGGTCGAACCCGACCTGCCTCCGGACGTGCAGCTCACCTATCCCTCGGGGGCCAGCTATACGCTCCCAACCTATGGCCTGCTCCGCATGACCTACACGCTGAGCGACGACTTCGGCATCGGCACCGTCAAGCTGAATGTCAAGGGCGACGGGCTGTACAACGAATGGGCGCTGGATGTCACGGTCGAGCGGAAAGGCCCCCGAACCTGGATCGTCAACCGCGAGCTGCCCCTTTCCGAATTCCAGCTCAGCGGCATGCGCCAGCTCAAGATCTGGCTGCAGGTCGAAGACAATCTCCCCCCCGAGCTGGGAGGCCCCAACCGCTCGCGCAGCCGGCTGATTGCGCTCAACCTCGACGACCGCCAGACGCGCAACCTGGCCGACCAGGTCCGCGTGCCCCAGCGCGACACCCTCACCAACCTCATCGCCGCCGCCGCCAGCCGGCTCGACGCGGCGGCGCTGACCATCGACGCGCTCAACGACGAAGCCCTTGCCAAGGCCGACGTCTCGCCCGAGCTTCAAAAGCAACTGGCCGAAGCCGAAACGCAGGCTGCGGCCGCCGCCGAGCTGATGCGTCAGGCCGCACAGGAAGCCAAAACCTCGCTCTTCGCCGGGGTGCTCCCCGAGCTGAAGGCAACCACGACCGAAGCTGTCGCGCCGGCCATCGCCGAAGCCGAGGCCATTCTCCTCGCCGACCCCGAACAGCGTGTTGAACAGGCGCAGACGGCCGTGGAGGCCCTGCAGCTCGCCACCACGGAGGCCCGGGAACTGATGGCCGAGGTCCTGGAGAAGGATGAGCAGCTGGCGCAAGCCGCAGCGCTTGAGAATCTCGCGGGGCTGGAGCGCCAGCAGGCCGAACAGGCGCGTGCCCTCCAGATGACCGGCGCGGAGATGAAAACGTGGCAGGAGCGTCAAGGCGCGATAACCAAGCAGATCCGCGAAGCGGAGCAGGCGATGCAGGCCGTCACGGCAACCGACACGCCGGCACCGGCGCCCGTGCAGCCCCCCGCATCATCCGATCCGCCCGCACCCGCCCCCTGGCAGCCGGCGCCCCCGCCGCCGCCGGGAATCGACGATGTGGTGAACGCCATTCTCGCCGCCAATGCAGCCATCGACAAACAGCTGACGCGGCCCCTCGACGAACCCGCCTTGCTCAAGGCACGTGAAACCGAAGCTCTGGCCCGCCAGACCCAGCAGGCGGCCGACCGCGCCCTTGACGCCGCACGCCAGGCCGAGCTGCTCGCGATGAACCGCGATGGGCTGGTACAGGCCAAGGCTGCGGCGGAGGAGACCCGGACGGCGGCGCAGGAGACAGAAGCGGCCGCCCTGCAAGTCCGCCTCTACGCCGAGGAGGTCCACGAGGTCCTGACGCAGGCCGAGGCATCCAAGCTGGACGCTGACCGCGCCACGCAATCGCCCACGGCGCTTGCGGAGCAGACCGCACGCGAGGCACAGACCCTGGCGGCGACCCTGCAGCAGGCCGTTGAGGCGACGACCGCGGCCCGCACGGAACATCACGCCAAGCCCGACGATGCCACCCAGGCCGCGCTGCAAGAGGCGGGACAGAAGGCTGAAGCGGCGCAGGCCCAAGCCGGGAAGCAGGGTGACCAGGCTAAACTGGCGCAGCAAAAGGCCCAGCAGGCGGGCGAAGCGATGGCCGCCGAGGCGAGTCGCCAGGCGCAGCAGGCCGACGAGAACAGCCAACGCGCCGCCGAGGCCCTGAAGCAGGCCGCCCAGTTGAACGAGGCCAACCAAATGCCGCAAGCCGAAAACAAGTTGAAAGAAGCCAAACAGCTCGGAGAGGCGGCGGCGAAGTTGGCCGACCAGGCCGAAGCCCTTGCCCAGACCGCCGTGCAAACGCCCGCCGCCGTAGCGGCGCATGCCGCCAACGATGCCGCCAAGCTTGCCGCGCAGGCGGAGCAGGCGGCCGCGGAGGCTCGGAAGGCCATTGAAGCGCAGCAGGCGAAACAACCTGAGGCTGTAAAGGCGGCCGCCGACAAGGCCCGCGAGGCGGCCGTGCAGACCCAGGCCGCCGCACAACAGGAGATGGCCCCCATGCAGCGCGCCCAGGAGTTCGCGCGGCAGAAGCAGGACCCGCTGGCCGTCGAAGCGGCGCAAAAAGCCAATCAGTCGCGCGACCTCGCCAACCGTTCCGCCGAGCAGACCCGGCAGGCGGCCGATCTCGCGCAGGCCGGTCAGGTTCCGGCGGCGGAGAATGCCGTCAAGGAGGCAGACAAGCTAGCGCAGCAGGCGGCCGACCTGGCCCGGCAGGCCGGCCAGCAGGCGGAGCGCGCCGCGCAGACGCCGACCGAGCAGGTGCAGCAGGTCGCGGAGGCCGCCGTTCAGAATGCGGCCGCCAACGAAGCCGCTCTCGAAAAGCTGGCCCAGGCAACCCGACCCGCCGAGGGCCGGACACCCGAGGCGATGCAAGCCGACGCGGCAGCCGCCAAGGAGGCCGCACAGGCCAACCGCGAGCAGGCCCTGCAGACGCGGGAAGCCGCCGAACAGGCGACCCAGGCGGCACGCGCCGCGAACGACGCACAGAGCGTCACGGCGGCCCAGCAGGCCAAACAGGCCGCCGAGGCGAACCAACGCGCCGCGGAAAAGACGGTGCAGGCGGCAGAGCTTGCCGGAGCGGGCAACGCGCCGCAGGCTGCCGCGCAGGAGAAGCAGGCACAGGAACTGGTACGCGACGCCGGAAAGCAGGCCGAGGAGGCCCGGCGTCTCGCCGACCGTGCCGCCGCAACGCTCGCCGATCAAGCCCTGCAGCTGGCCAATGCCGCCAAGCAGGAGGCAGAAGCACTCCAAACCGCCCAGCGGCAGATTGCCGATGCGGCGAAGACGCTGCAGGCCGGCGCGACCGAAGCGGCGCAGCAGCAGGCCCGCGAACTGGGCCGGCAGGCTGCCGAGACCGAAGCCCTGGCCCGCCGCGACCAGACCGAGGCGACACAAACCGGGCAGCTGGCGAAACAGCGCCGGGAAACGCAGACGGAGGCGGCCGTCCGGCAGGCCAAGCTGGCAGCGGAGACGAATCAGCGTGCGGCCCAACTGACGCGCGAGGCCGCGCGTCTCGTTGAAAACAAGCAGGCTGAGGCTGCACAGGCGAAGCTTGCCGAAGCGGGATTGCTCACGGCACAAGCCGCCGAGCAGGCCGCCGACGCCCAGGCTGCCGCCGTGATCGCGCAGCAGGAGCCCTTCGAACAGGCGCGCCAGCTGGCCGAGCTCGCCCGGGCCAAGGCGCAGCGCGCCGAGACGAGCCTGCAGCCCTTGACGCCGCAGACACCGCCGGCCGCCAGGGATCCTTTCGGCACCGAGCTGCTTCCGGCGGCCAAGCCCCTGACGCCGACCGAAGCAATCGCGGTCCCGCTCGAAGCGGCCGCTCGTCAGACCCGGCAGGCCGCGGAGCTCACGCGCGACACGGCGGGCGAGATGACGCGCAATGCCGCGGATGCTGTTCAGCCCACCCTCGCCGATGCCACCGAGGCCATGCAGCAAGCCGAGCAGGCCGCAGAGCTGGCGCACACCGCCGCAGCGGCTGCCGAGGATGCGGCCAAGACGGCCGGCGAAGCTGTCCAGGCCATGCTGGCGCAATCGACCTCCCAAGCCGATACCGCTCGCCAGCAGGCTCAGGATGCGGGACAGAAGGCCACGATCATGGCCGCCGCGCCCGTTCCCGAAAACACACCCGGCACGATGCAGCAACTCGCCGGTCAAATCACGGAAGCCGCAACCACGACGCAGGCTGCGGCACAAAAGGCCAAGGACTCCACGAAAACCACGCAGCAGGCGCCAGCCGGCCAGACCCAGCAGGGCGGGCAGGAGGCCCGTGAAGCGGCGCAACAGGCCCGGCAAGCCGGGCAGCAGGCGGCGCAGGCCGTGAAGGGCGCCCGAGCGGAACAGGTGCCGGAGGAGGAGCAGCAGGAGGCGGCTCGCCTGGCCAACCAGGCGGCGCAGCAACTCCGCCAGATGGCGGTCGAGCAGGCGCGGGCCGCGGGACTCGATCCCGAGACGATGCAGCCCGACGCCCTGAACGCGGCAAAATCCGACAAGCAGAAGAAGAAACGCCGGCCCGAAGAACCGTCGGGCGGAGGTGGAAAGTCCGACGCGAAGGAGGAGGAATACGAGGATGGCGAGACCATGCCCGACCTCCTCCAGCGGATCGGCTTCCCCAAGCTCGAGTGGGCCAGGTTCAAGAGCACGCTGGACACCGGCATGCTGGAGGGGGCGCTCCAGCACGTGGCCCCCGAGTACCGCGACCTGGTGCGGCGCTACTTCCTCCTGCTCGCCCGCGAGGAGAGCCTGCAATGAACGGCGAGCGGATACCGATGCGAGGCCGGTGGGGCGGGCGCCTGACCGTGCTTGCCCTGCTGTTCGCAGGCGCGGCGAGTTCGGGCGCGCAAACTGAAACCAAGGGGAATGACCGGATCAACCGCTCGATTCAGCGCGGCCTGGAGTTCATCTCCCGCGGCCAGAACGAGACCGGCACTTTCGAGAGCGCCCCCGCGAAAACCTACACGGCCATCCCCGCGCTCTGCGGCATGGCCTTCCTGGCGGTGGGCGATGTGCCCGGTCCGACCCCGCGCGGTGCGGTGATCGAGCGGATCATCGATCACCTGCTGGACAAGGCCCGCGAGGACGGCTATCTGGGCGTGAACGGCGGCAAGATGTATTCCCACTGCATCTCGACCCTGTTTCTCTGCGAAGTCTCCGGGATGGTGGACAGCAACCGCCAGGCGCGCATCGACCGGCTGCTGCCCCAGGCGGTCAAGATCATCCTTTCGGCGCAGGCGATCAAGAAGGGCGTGCAAAACCAGGGAGGCTGGCGGTACGAACCCACTTCAAGCGACAGCGACATGTCCTGCAGCGGCTGGGCCCTCATGGCGCTGCGCTCCGCCCGGCTCAACGGCGCACCGGTTCCCGACCAGGCCATCGAAGATGCCGTGGCCTACCTGCTCCGCCACCACAACACAGGCACAGGAACCTTCGGCTATTCGGACACCTCATCGAATGCCGACAAACTGACCGGCGCCGGACTCCTCTGTCTGGAGCTGTGCGGCCGTCATGGTCATCCCGCGACCTTGCGGTCCGGCCGTTATCTCGCCGAGAATTTCAGGAAGCTGCAGACGGTGGACCGCCGCTTCTATGGCATGTACTACACGGCACAGGGGTTGTTTCAGATTGGCGGCGAACCCTGGAAGCAGTTTGCCGAATGGATGTACGACTACTGGATTCCGCTGCAGGCGCCGGACGGAAGCTGGAACCAGGGCGAAGAGAACTGCCCCTACTACCAGACCGCGATGGCCCTTCTGGCCTTCACCGTTCCGTACCGCCAGCTCCCGATCTACCAGCGCGACGAAACCGTTGACGAGATCGACTGAGGCGTCCCCGCTGCGTCAATACCAGACTCGCCACAGGAACAAGCCATGCGGTGGCGCGCTCGGGACGCGCGGGGTGCGGGCGTTCTTCTTCGTCAACAGTTCCGTGACCAGTTCGGGGGGTTCCGCGCCCAGGCCGATCCGCAGCAGCAGGCCCGTCATGCTGCGAACCTGCTTGTAGAGAAAGCCACTGCCCCGCACGCAGAGTTCGATCCGCTTCCCCCGCCGTTTGACCGTAAAATGGGAGATCGTGCGGACGCTGGTCTCCAGCACGCGGTCCGAATTGACCATGAAGGCAACGAAATCATGCTCCCCTACGAACCGGTCGGCCCCGGCCTGCATCGCGGCGGCATCCAGCGGACGCCGCACGAGGAGCGCATACAGCCGCTGGTGCGGCGGGATCAGTTCGTCGTTCCAGATGAAATAGCGGTACTCCTTGGAAACGGCGCTCTGACGCGCATGGAAGCGGTTGTTCACGACGCATCCGCCGAGGATGCGGACAGCGTCGGGAAGATGGGAATTCAAGGCCCGGCGCAGGGAGCCGGCCGACATCCGCGTCTCCAGATCGACATGCGCCACCTGCCCCACGGCATGAACCCCCTGGTCGGTCCGGCCGCTGCCGTGCACCTTGCAGGGGTGGCCCACGATCGCCGCGAGCGAGGCCTCCATCGCCGCCTGAACGGTGGGATGCCGGGCCTGCACCTGCCAGCCGGCATAGCCGGTGCCGTCGTAAGCGACTGTGAAACGGAACCGGCGCATGGGGCCTAGAGGTATTTCACGGCGTCGGGACGGCGGGACAGCCGCTGCACCAGCAGCTTGACCTCCTGCGCCCGTTCGCGCGGACAGATCAGCGTGGCGTTTTCCGACTGGACCACGACCAGATCGTTGACGCCGATGATGGCCGTCAGGCGGTCCTCCGAAACGACCACGTTGCCGGAGGCGTCGATCGACTCGCAGGAGCCGATGACGACGTTGTTCTTGGCATCGGCGGCGAAATGGCCGGCCACCGCCGGCCACGTCCCCACATCGTCCCATCCAAAGGCGCCGTGCGCCATCACGATGTTATCCGCGCGTTCCATCACGGCATAGTCGACGGAGACCTTGCGGAGCGTAGGATAGACGGCGGCCAGCAACGCATGCAGGTCCTCGCACGACTTCGCCGCCGCCGGGATGTCGAGCAGGACCAGGAGTTCCGGAACAAAAACCGTCAGCGCCTCGCGCATCGTCCGGACATGCCAGATGAACATGCCGGCATTCCAGCAGTAGGTTCCGCTGGCGATGTACTGAGCGGCCGTCTGGGCATCGGGCTTTTCGACGAAGCGCCTGGCGCGGTTGAACCGCGTCGCGGTGTGGAACTCCATGATTTCGCCCGCTTCGATGTAGCCGAAGCCCGTCGCGGGATACGCGGGCGGGATACCGATGGTCACGATGTGCTGCCCGTTGGCTGCGGCCGTGAAGCTGTCGCGCAGCGTCTGGCGGAAGGTCTCGATGTCGGTCATCAACTGGTCGGCGGTCAGGATGGCGACAATCCCCTCGGGATCGCGGGCCGCGACAATGCCGCAAGCCAGGGCGCAAGCGGCGGCGGTATCGCGCGGACAGGGCTCGCCGATCACATTTTCGACCGGCAGATGACGGGCGACGTCGGCCGTGGCCTCGAGCAGATCCTCGGCGGTGATGATGAGCGTCCGCTCGGGAGGAACCACGCCCTCCAGACGCTCAAGCGCCAGCGTGAGCAGGGGGCGCCCGCCGAAAAGGGAAATGAACTGCTTGGGGCGCGCCGCCGTGCTCAGAGGCCAAAAGCGCTCGCCACGTCCGCCCGCCAAAATGACCGCAAAAGTATGTGTCTTCATGGTGTTTTCCTTTGGTACTCATACAACCACCCGATCCCAAAAAGCGTGAGACCCGGATCAATGATGAAATTCATGTTCAGCGGTACTGCGAACCGCTCCGCAAATCCCCCCGTCGCGATCAGCCTGGGATTACTCCCCAGATGCGGAAGCAGACGGAGAACGGTTTCGCGCAGTGTACCACAGAACGCAGCTTCAATGCCAAAGCGCATTGCGCCATCGGTGTTCTTGGGCATCGCCGGCGCCTTTTTGAGCCACCACTTCAACTGGGGCAGCAGCGCGGTGTAGTCATAGAGCGCGCGGGCCATGATGTCGGGCCCCGGGCCGATCACGCCCGTGAAGAAGCGCTGGTCCGCCGAGACGAGATCGTAGGTCACGGCCGTGCCGATGTCGACCACCAGCGCAGGGGCGCCGTAGCGCGCCAGCGCGCCGGCGATGTTGGCCAGCCGGTCGGCGCCGGTGGTCTCGGGATGCGCATAGTCCAGCTTCATCGGCAGGCGCAGGGCATGGTTCAGGACCTCCGTCTCGAGCGCGGCCGCGCGCTTGACCAGTCGCTTCCACCCCGGATTGACCGCCGGGACGACCGAGGAAAGCATCGCGCCGTCGAGGGGCCGGGGTCCGGATGCAATTCGGCGCACGGCCGCCTCGCAGGCCGCGGGCGCGGCGCGCAGGCCGCCCGCGATTGGAATCACGTGTGAAATCCGCCCCCCCGCGAAGCGGGCCAGGGTCGTCGAACTGTTTCCAACGTCTATGACGAGCACCGCCATTGGCATTCTCCCCTAGGCAACCGCCCATTCCAGAGACAGATCGATGGCCGGTGCCGAATGGGTCAGGCACCCGAGCGAAATCGCGTCGACGCCTGTCGCGGCAACGGCGCTGGCGCGGTCGAGAGTGATTCCGCCCGAAGCCTCGGTGCGCGAGATGCCGCGGGCCAGCTTGACGCACGCGGCCATCGCTTCGCACGTCATGTTGTCCAGCAGCACCCACTCAGGTTTGGCGCGGAGGGCGCTGGTCAGCGCCTCGATCGTTTCGACTTCGACTTCCACCTCCAGCCCGGGAAAATGGCGGCGCGCCTCGTGGACGGCGAGGTCGAGCCGATCAGGATCATTTCCCGCCCAGAGGCGGCGATGGTTGTCCTTCATCAGAATGCGGTCGTAGAGCCCAAACCGGTGGTTCGCACCGCCGCCGCACCGAACGCTGTACTTCTCGAAAACGCGGAGTCCGGGGGTCGTCTTGCGGGTATCCAGGATCATCGTGCCATGGGCCTGGACCGCTTCGACGAAGCGGTCCGTCAAGGTGGCGATGCCGCACATCCGCTGCATGAAGTTGAGGGCGGTCCGTTCGCCGGTCAGGATCGCCGCGGCGGGGCCGCGGAAGCGGAGGATCGTTTCGCCCGCCGCCGCGGCGGCGCCGTCCGCGACGACCGTCTCGCAGACGACCGCCGGATCCACGGCGCGCAGCACGGCGGCGGCGACGCCCCCGCCCGCCACGCGGCAGGGCTGACGGGTCAGGATCTCGCCTGTCGCATGGATCTTCGGATCGACCAGCGCCAGGGTCGTGGCGTCGCCGGACCCCACATCCTCTTCAAGGGCCAGCTTGATCGCCGCGGTGACCCGCGGATCCAAGAGCAAATCAGGCAAACGGGCATTCTTATCAAGAGAAACAGACATGGTGGTATTACACTATAATGAGGGCCTTTCGTCTATGCAATATTCACGCCAAGATGCCCTGTCCTTGACAAATCCCGCCTTCTGGTGGATGCTGACGGCCTCGCTTGCAGGAAGCCTGTCCCGCCCCCCGCAGTCCGTTGTTCGTCCAATTGATTGATGATCTATTTATGGCACAAGATGTTCAAAACCCGAAGCCCCAGCTTCGTATGAAGCGACCCACGCTCGAGGACCTCCCCGACATCGCGCTGCCGCCAGGGTATACCGTCAGGACCAGCCGGGCCGGCGACGGCGTGCATTGGGCGCGGATCATCCGGGAGTCGTTTGCCAACGACAGCTTCACCGAAGCGCAATTCGAAAAGGGAATGATGGGGCACCCGGCGTACCGCCCCGACCGCATTTTCTTCGTCTGCGCGCCGGATGGACAGCCCTGCGGAACGGCCAGCGCGTACCGTTCGGATGCCGCCGGGCCGGACCTGGGAACGCTTCATTATGTCGGGGTCTGTCCGGGCCATGCCGGCATGCGGCTCGGGGCTGTCGTCAGCTTGATGGTGCTGCGCAAGTTCCGGTCCGAAGGACTCGCGGGGGCCGTTTTGCTGACCGACGACTTCCGCCTGCCGGCCATCAAGACCTACCTGAAGCTGGGCTTTGCGCCCATGATCGTCGACGACAACCAGCCCGCGCGATGGGCCAGCGTTTTTGCGAAGCTGGGAATCCCCGCCGTACATCCTGTGTCATGAACCCGGCAACCACACTCAAGGAATGGCTGCAGCGGGCCAGCACCGTCGTGGCCCTCACCGGCGCCGGCGTCTCCACGCGCTCGGGCATACCCGACTTCCGCGGGCCCCAGGGACTTTACAAGAACCCCGATGCCGAGCGGATCTTCGACATCGCGTGGTTCCGAAAAGATCCCGGCATCTATTACCAGGGCTGCCGCGAGCTGATCTACGGATTGTCGAAGTATCAACCCAACCCCGTTCATTTCGCGCTGGCCAAACTGGAACAACGGGGGATGCTCCAGGCGATCATCACGCAGAACATCGACATGCTCCACCAGAAGGCGGGCTCGGCGCAGGTTGTCGAAATCCATGGCTCCCCGCGCCTGCACCATTGCGTCGGCTGCGGAGAGGAAGCCACTTTCGATGCGGTCTGCAAGCTGCTGGAAAGCGGGACCGTCGCGCACTGCGGGCATTGCGGGCAAGTCTACAAACCCGATATCACCTTTTTCGGCGAGCGCCTCCCCGAGCAGGCGCTGGATGCCGCCATTCGTCTCGCCGAGCACGCCGACTTGATGCTTGTGCTCGGCACGTCGCTCACGGTACAACCCGCGGCCTCGCTGCCCGGCTTGACCTTGCAGGCCGGCGGCAACGTGATCATCGTCAACGCCCAACCCACGCCCCTCGACACGCAAGCCGTCCTGCGGATATCCGATCTATCCGCTTTTGCCGACGAAGTCGAGTCCCTGCTCGCGTAGGCGAAAAGAGCAGCCGCCCCGACCTTCCATTTCTCTACGGCGGAGGACCGC
>CAZQKI010000079.1:0-19398 GCA_964592855.1 uncultured Lentisphaerales bacterium | reverse complement strand
GGCCCTGCGGTTGACGTCCAAGGTGCCGTTGGGGACCGCCGTGCTGGTGCGTTAGGAATCCTATGTTCACTCGCGCTGGATACGAGACGCCCTGGCGGGTCAGGACGATGGCCTGCTTCGCAGGCGTCGGGCTGCTGCTGGCTTTCGCCTGCACGAGGGCTGCCGCTGCGGAAACGAAGAGCATCATGGCCGCGGGGTACTACGCCCGTGAAGCGGCGGACGGCCCGTGGCGCATCGAAGTGACGGGATCGGTCCCCTCCCTCTGCGGCGCCTGCCTCCTGGTTTACGACACCGAAGGCCGGATTGTCCACAAGGGGGTTGTGCCGCATGGGGACTACGGAACAAACACGCCCTTCGTGGTCACGATCCCCAAGGACGGCATTGCCGGCGATTACCTGATCAAGATCATCGGCCATCAGCGCGACCTGCTGGGCATCCGTGTCCCGCTGACCACGCTGCCGGGCGAGGTGTACGGCGGCAGCAATTTCACGATCGGACACGACAAGGATCGGCGGGTCGCCTTTCAGGTCGACAAGGCGCAGGAGACCGTCACGCTGGCGGCCTACAAGGGCCATCTCAGCGTGCAGGATGACGCGGGCGAACTCATCACCGACACCCGGTTCCATGCCGACCCGTTGCTGCGCGAGAAGCATCCCCTCGCGAACTCCGTGAAGATTCCCGTGAAGGCGGGCGTCACCTACTGGATCATCCCGGAATCGTTCTACTTCGGCTGCGAGGGGCTCCTGTATCTGACGTTCGATCCCGCCCGGTGGTTCAAGCCCGATCCGAAACTCGACGAGGTAGAATGGTGGCGAAATTGAGACGGGCGTGTGGAGGCCGGGGTTTGGCTGCGGTGGCTTTCGCCGTGCTGGCCGGGATGTCGTGCGCTGGCCTGGCCGATCCGCCGGCGCGCATCACCTGGGCGGAGCAGTCGGTCACCTGGCAGCAGGTCGGTCAAACGCTTTCGTTTCGCGCGTTTCCCGAGCGTGAAATCTTTTCGAACCTCGACCGGTCGGCGCGTGTGATCTTCGCCGTTCAAACCGGCCGCAAGGGCCCGGCGCTGGACGGGTTGCGGGTCCGCTGGCGTCTCAACAAAGGCGCGGTGGACGTGTGTCAGGGCGTCACGTCGCTGACGAGCGGTCTCGCGGCGGTCGACTTCGCGCTCGAAACCTTCGCGCCGGGGGCCTTCACGGTACAAGCGCAACTGCTAACCGGCGGGCCGGATGCCGCGGATGGCAAGAGCCTGGCTGAACATCAGGCGGATTTTCAGATCGAGCGGGTCGATGTCCCGCCGCAGTCGGGACGCATTCCGATCATCCTGCCGCGCGGGGTGCCGTCCGGCGCCGGAGCCTGGCCGATCCACTTCGGCGTGCCGTTCCCCAAAGGGACGCTCTGGCAGCAGGACCAAGTCCGTCTGATCGACGCAGGCGGCACCGAGATTCCCGTCCGCACGGTCGTCCGTTCGCGTTGGGGGCATCATCCGCAAAGCAGCATCCGCTGGCTGGGTATCGACCTGCAGGCGGCTCCTGCCGCGGCCTGGTGGCCCGACCGCAAGGCGATCTACGCCACGCTCGAATACGGTCCCCGTGTCAAGCCGTCGCCGGCCGGACCGTCGTTGACCGTGAGTGCCACGTCCGGCGGCGTTGGCGTCGACACCGGGCCGTTGCAGTTCACTGTCCGGCGCAAGGGGTTCAACCTCTTCGACACCCTCGCGCTCAACGGCAAGCCCGCCCTTGCGCCGACACCGGGTCACGGTCCCTATCTCGTTGACCATGAAGGGTCCGTCTACCGTGCCGCCAACGACCTGGACTGCGACGTGTCGGTCGAGGAGCAGACCGGGCTGCGAGCCGTCATCCGCGTCGAGGGCTGGTATGTTCGCGACGGCGCCACCGGTCGGGTGGCCCGGGCGGTGGCGCCGACCGACCGGCTCTGCAAATTCATCACGCGCATCGAGGCCTACGCCGGAAAGCCCTATGTCCGCGTCCTTCACACGTGGGTGCTCACCTATGATTCGCACAGCGTCCGGCTGCGCGACGTGGGGATCTCGCTCCCCCTGGCAGGGGCATCCCGGGCGGTGTTCGGACAGGAGGTTGGCGAGCCGCTGGCGTTCGGCATCGAGGCGGACGGATTGCGCCTCGTGCAGCATCTGCCGCATGCGTTCGGCGTCGAGTCGGGGAAGGGGAAGCCGCTCGCCGAGGGGCGCCACAGCGATGGCTGGGTGCTGGCCGAGACGGCCTCGGCGGGACGCATCGCCATCAGTCACCGTGACACCTGGCAGCGGTTCCCGAAGGAGCTGGAGGTGCTTCCCGACGCGTTGAAGTTGCACGTTTGGCCGGCGCACGGGCGCGACCATCCCGAAATCGATCCCCTCCGCCACGAGGAGATTCACAAACTGTGGTTTGCCCACCAGGGACGGGAACTGAATCTCGCGCAGCCCTGGGAAACCTTTTTCGCCGTGGCCCGGATCACCGACAATCCCGAGATGGGCGTCTACAAAGGGGCGGGGCTCGCCCTGGCGGGCGTTCATGCCAGCGCGCTGGGAACGGCGATCACCAGCGATTTCATGGTGCATGTCGGGGCGGGGGACACGGCTGCTGAAACAATGCGGCGTGATGCGACCCGCTTCCAGGTTGCGCCCCATGCGCTGGCGGCGCCGGAGTGGACCTGTGCCAGCGAGGCCCTGGGGTGGGTACACCCCTATGATCCCGAGCGCTTTCCCGTGCTGGAGCAGACCATCCAGGATGCCATGCGCGGTTACTGGGAGACAGGCGATGCGGCGGGCGAGTATGGAATGTGGTTGTACCGCGTCTGGCATCACAACAAGTACCTGGGAGGCGGCAAGTGGGAACTCTATCGCCTCTACAACGCCACGCACCATTACGAAGCCTTCATGCCCTGGCTGTTCTACGCCCGTTCGGGCGATCCTTTCTACCTGACGCAAGGGGCCGCCAACATTCGCCAGCTCACCGACGTGCAGGTCATCCATTACGACAATCCCGACTATCCGCATGAGGAATTCCATTCCGGCCAGAAGCGGCTGGTCGGTTCGACCAAGCATACCAACGGGTTCAACACCTGGGGCGGAGATCACGGTGTCTTCTCGCATCATACCTGCTACAACGCCATGATGCAGGCGTATTACCTGACGGGCGACCTGCGTTTGCGTGACGTGCTTCTGGCCTGGCAGACGACGATCGTCTCGGACCGTGCGAATCCTGAGTTCGCACGTTCCGACCGCTCGCTGAACGTTCGCGAGGGCGGCGGAGCCCGCGACAACGCCAACGCGCTCGGCGAACTGATCGACCTCTACCAGATGACCTGGCATCCCGCCCTGCTGAGTCTCATGGCGCCGATGCTCGACGCCTACCTGCAGCCGAACGGCATGTCGACCTGGGGGCAGCCGCTGCACAACCTCCTGTCCTACTACCGGAGTCGTCAAACGGCGAAGCAGTTGCTGGCTGGCGTGGCGCAGGCCCGCGCGACGACCGACGACCGTCCCGCGAACCCTTATCAGCTCTGGAGCACGCACTGTCCCGCTGAGGTCTACGCGCTGGCGGCGCTCATCGAACCCCGCTTCCGCTACGATGTCGACGCCTACTTCGCCGCGCAGCCGGCCCGCTGGAACGACCTGGCCAGGCGCATCCGCGCCCAGGAGCCGGAGACGGTTCCCTTCTGCACGATTCCCGACAATCTGATCTACCTGCCGCGCGTCATGCTCGCCGTGGCGCGTGGCGGTTCCGACGCCGTCACCATCGGCATGCTCCAGCGCACCCTGTCGCTTCCCATGACCGACGCCACGCTCAAGGGGTGGACCCGCTGCATCATCCGCGAGGACGTCGACCAGGAACTGGTGCTGCGCTTCACCGGGCTGGTGGGACAGGGGGGGAAGGGCGGCTTTCCCGTGAAGGTCTACGGCCCCGACAACACGTGCCTCCTGGAGACGGAGGTTCCGGAAGGCGCGCATGCGCCGTATACCGTGAACCTGCCGAAGGACAAAGCCACGGGGCAGTACGTGGTTTTCTTCCGCGCCCGCGACGTGGCGGACCGGCTGGTCGCGCCGCTCACCGAACTGCCGGAGGTCTACCACGTCGCCAACTGGCAGCAGAACGGTCCCACGCGCTTCTTCACGCGCGCGACGGGCGATGTTCCGCTGGCGGTCACGATCGGCCCCATATCGGGTCAGGGACAGATTCTGGACCGCTCAGGCTCACGGCTGCTGGCAAAACTGGAATGGGGAGAGTCCATGTCGGCCGAAGCCGGGCCGGATGGCCTCTGGATCGACCTGCAATGCCGCTATGCCGGCGTCACCCCGCGATTGATCCTCTCGATCACCCCCGAGCGGTGGTTCGCCCCCGATGCGGAGAAATTGGCGTTGATGCCGTGAGCCGGCGCCCCGGAACTATTTGACCATGCAATTATCCGCTTCCCAAGCCTGTTCCGTTGTCGTTTACGGAAACGATCCTTGTCTGCAGTTTGCCGGCGAGGAACTCGGCCGCTACCTCGGTCGGATTGTCGGATGCCGAACGACCGTGACGATCCGGCCCATGACGTGTGCCTTTCCCGCCATCCGGCTGGACGGTTCCGCGACCGACGCCGCAGCTGCGCAACCGGCAGGTGGACTGGCGGAGGATTTCGGCGCCACGGGCGAACGGGAATCCTACGTCATCGACATCCGCGAGACGTCGGTCCTGTTCGCCGGCAGCCGTCCCCGGGCCGTGTTGTTTGCCGTCTATGATTTCCTGCGACAGGAACTGGGTTGCGCCTTTGCGCTGCCCGATGCCGGTCGGGAGGAACCCCTGCCCAGCCGTCACGCCGTCGCGCTGCCCCTCTCCCTCCGTCGCGAAACGGCCGATTTCGCCTGCCGCGGCAACGGGTTCCATGGCGAAGGGGCGCATCCGGCCGCCGAGTACATCCGCTGGATCGACTGGATGGCCAAGATGCGGTTCAACCGCGTCCAAATGCATGTCAGCCAGTGGGAGGCCATGGCTGCCGAGGTGTACCCCGAGTTCACCAAGCGCGATCTCGATCTGGATCTGGGCATTCACGGCTTGAACCACTTTCTGCCGGAGGCGCGTTATTTCGGCGATCATCCCGACTGGTATGCTTCGATCGAGAACCGCTGGGGCCGGCAGATCCGCTTTTCGAATCTCGCGAGCGTCGCGACGGTCTCGGAGAACATACTCGCTTTCTTGAAGCGCCATCCGGGCGTGGCCTGGCTCGGGCTGTGGCCGCTGGACGGCACGGCCTTTCATCCCGATGATGTCGCTTCGGGCCGCATGAGCGATCTGGTGCTGGACTACGTCAACCGGGTGGCCGACAGCGTGGGCGCCGTTTTCCCCGAGTTGCGGTTCGACCATCTTGCCTACATCGGCTACGCCGCCCCGCCGCGGCAGACGCGCCCCCGCGCCGGCATTACAACCAGCTTCTGCCATTATTGGGACCGCAACTTCACCCGCCCCATCTACGATGCCTGGTACGGACGCAAACGGTTTGCCGGAGGCGAATCCCTTGAAAAGGCCAGGAGAAACTTCCACCCCATGCGCCACCACCGGGAGTGTTGCGAGCAGTTGGCCGGCTGGGTTGACCTGGGGCGGACCCTCGTCTTCTGCTACTATGCCGACCTGAATCTCAGCGCACAGAATATTTTCGACCTCCCGCCGTTGATACAGAAAGACTTGCAGTATTATCGCGCGCTCGGCGTCGACGGCCTGCTGAACTGCTACTGTTTTCACGAGGAGATCCCCTGGTTCTATCGCGACCTGCATGCGCTGGCCGATCTGATGTGGGACGTCGACTGCGACTGGCGCTCCCGGGAGGCCGCCTTGCTGCAGACGGTGTTTGGCGCGGCTGCTCCGGCGATGGGCCGGTTCTACGCGAGCCTGAACGGGCTGCAGAACGAGCCGCTCTGGTGCGGGTGCAGCCTCGCCGATCTGTTCCGGGGACTGCTGCCCGCCTATGAGCTTGCCGGTTATCTGCCGCGGCTGCATGCGCCGACGCTGGAGCAGATCGAGTCGCGATTCGCCTTGACGCTTGGCTGGCTCGACGAGGCCCTGTCGCTTGCCGGCGGAGCTGCGATCATGCTGGATCGCATTGCAGGAATCCGGCTGAACGTGGTTCACCAGCAGGTTTTTGCCCGCCTGGGATGCCGGGTCCTCCTCGGGTTTCATTACGGCCATGCCGGCCATCAGGGCCGGATGGACCGTGTGGAGGCGCACGCGAAGGGGACGGCCGCACTGGCGGAGGCGCTGCGCATTTTCAATGAATGGACCACCGGCTATGCGGCCGACAAGCCCGCCTGGGTTCATCTGGAGCGAAAGATTCAAGCCTACCGCGCGGCCCTTGAAACCGATTTTCCGGGTATGATTCGCTCGCTGCTTGACGAAGGAAAGGTCTCGTAATGCACGGTCACTTGCGGAAATGTGGCTTGTTCGCCCCGTTGTTTTTGCTCATAGCCTGTTTGTCCGCCTGCGGCGGCGGTGTGCAGAACTACACGAAACAGGTCGACGTGAAGGTCGACGACACCCCGTCGGCTGCGACGGTTTCTCAGAAACGCTGGTACCTGGAGAATGATCATGCGCGGCTCGGGCTGATCGACGATCCGGGCGGGGCGATCGTCGAATATGTAAACAAGGCGACGGGGACGGACCATGTCGCGGGGCGCGTCTGCAAGACCGAAGTGGATGGCAAGGTTGCCAAGCAGGTCGGCTGGGGCTGGATCAACACCATCTACGACAACGCGACCGATCCGATCGAGAAGCAGATGCAGTACCAGCCGTTCATCGTCGAGAACTTCGACCTGACCAACGGGGTCAGGGGGATCAAGGTCGTCGGCCAGACCGCCGAGCAGCGGATCGAGCGGTGGCACAGCCTGTCGCCCGGTTCGGCCGAGGTGGTCATCCGGATCAGGCTGACGAACATCTCCGACAAGCCGCGGCGCCTCTGGATACGCTGGCACCCGTATCTCTTCGCCTCGGCCGATGTCGACGGCAAGTCGGGTTGCGTCTTCTCCCCCGGGGCGGACGATGAAGTCCGCAAAATCCGGATCGGGTGGGGCTGGGATCACTGGTTCCGCACGCACGACGGTTTCTGGCTGGCGGCGGACACGGGCACGGGCGAGGGGCTGTTCACCACGTTCGAAAAGGAGAAGGTGCCGATACATTTCACCTGGACGCAATACACCTCGAAGAAGCCGGGGCGCGGTGCGCTGACGATGGAGCCGTTTCCCGAGCCCATCCTGGCCGAACCGGGTCAGTCCATCGAATCCAGTTTCAGCTATTGTCCGTTCACGGCTGAGACGGCTGCGGAGGATCTGCCGCTGGGCGTGTTGACCGACGCAGGTGAAAAGGAACGCGCCCGCCGGTTTCTCCGGCGCATCAAGCCGCTGCAGCACCTCGGGATGCTGGACAGTTATACGCTGGCCCAGACGATCCAGTTCAACTGGAACCACCGCCGGCGCGATCTCGCTGCCCTGCGTGACTGGGGCTTTGCCGACTGCGCCATCGTCGGGTTCCCCAGCCAGGAGCTGCCGCTGCGGGTCCGGATGATCGGTGGCGTGTTCGACGAGGCGCTGGCCATCGAGAAGTTTCCGGTGGGCTGGTGTCAGCTCGCGTTCAACATCACCGCGACCAACCCGGACGGCACGGTCATCTTCCGGCACCAGGAGAGCTACCAGCTCTTTCCCGGCGTGCAGGGCCGCAACCGGATCGATCGCGAGATCGCCATCCCGATGACGGGGACGCCCGACGGAACCTACACGCTCCGCGTGGAGGCCGTGGATCCTCTGACGCGCAAGCCTTTTCACGTCCACACCTCGGAGGTCGAGGTTTTCGACCGGCGGCTGCAAGCGGCCGGCAAAGCGCTGGAAGAGCAGGTGAAGACGGGCCCAGCCGAGCGACCCTTTGTCACGGCGCTGCGCGGGCAGCAGGCGGAGCTCAAGGATGGGCGTGCCGTCGTTCCGGTGGGTGTCGAGGATGGCAGCGGCACGGTTCGCAAGGGCTTTCCCGTGCGCCTGGGCGTTCCTTTTCCGCAAGGCGCCTTCCCGCGCGATGTCCCCGTCCGCGTGCTGGCCCCCGACGGCCGGACCGTCGCGGCGGATCTCCAGCCGATGAACATCTGGCCCGACGGGTCGCTCAAATGGCTGGCCGCATCGTTTGCCGCCGACTGTCCGGCCGATGGTTTCGCCTTCTACCGGCTGGAGGCCGGGAAGGGTGTACCGGCCGCCGCGGCCGCAACGGCGCTGGCCGTCGAGACGGTGGAGGCCATCGAGATCAATACCGGCCGGCTCAAGATTCGCATCCCCCTTGGGCGGCTCGCCATTCCCGGCGAGGTGTTCCTTGATGCTGATGGAAACGGCGCCTTTGACGCGGGTGAGCAGGTGATGTTGGCCTCCCAGGATGCCGATGTTTGGTGGGAGGATGCCAAGGGCATTCGCTATGGCATGACGTTGGACGGACCGGCCTTCAACGGGGTGGTGCCCGGCGTCGTGCTGGAGCGCAACGGGGCGGAGTCTGCCGTGGTCCGGATCACCGGTTGGTACACGGACGGGCAGGGGAAGCGTGTGGCGCTCGGCGAAGTGCGGATCGAGGTGTTCCGCGGCCAGGCCTTCTTCAAGCTCTGGCATCAGGTCACGTTCACCGGATCGCCCTGGCACGACCGCCTGGCCTCCTACGGACTCAAACTGCGTCTGCGTCCCGGGGTATACGGGAAGACGGTCTTCGACGTCGATGGAGCCGACCGGGCGGCGGGAACGAATGGAACCTTGTACCAACGTGCCTATGACCGAATCGATCTGCTGACGGAACAGGGGACGGCCGGCGGACAGAGCAGCCGTGGCGCCGTTCAACTGGCGGGCGTCGGAGGTTCGGTGCTGTTCTACCACGACCAGTTCCGCGAGATGTTCCCGAAGAAGCTGGAAGCCGACGCCGCCCGGGGCGAGCTCACGGTACACTACTGGCCGCGTGAGGCGGGCGTGAAGGACTTTGCGCCGATGGAAGAGTACTGGATCCCCTCCAGCTCGAGTGCCGAAGCCTGCGGAACCGGTCTGAGCCGGACCGACGAGATGGTCGTCGATTTTTCCGGCGCTGTGACGCCGGGCCGGGCGCAAGCCGTCTACGGGGAACCGGTCGTCGCCTGCACGCCGCCCGTCTGGGTTCAGCAAACCGCCGTGCTGGGCAACCTCCATCCCTGCGACCCCGGCCGCTATCCCGAAGTCGAAACGTTTGTCGGCGAACTGACCGACTTCTATCAACGCAACCGGGAATTCTTCAAGTGGTATGGACACTGGGCCAACGGCACGCTGCACAACGTCTTCCAGATTCCGCTCTACCGATGGCTCGAGGTCGGCCGCTATGCCAACATCGGCAACGAGGAGGACATCGTGCAGGCTCCCTGGCTGATGTACTTCCGCAGCGGTGACCGCCGGCATTTGAAATCGGCGATGACCTGGACGCGGTATCTCATGGAAGTGCAGTCCATTCGCTGGCACGACCTCTATCCGGAATGGATCGGCATGAGCCGGCGGCACCATCAAACGCCCTGGCTGGGCGGTGGCGACTGGGGGCATACGATGCTTTGTCCCTATCTCGAGTACTACCATGCCACAGGCTACGAGCCGGCCTGGGATATGGCGAAGCGCACGGCGGCGTCCATGCAGAACACCTACGCAGGCAGCGAGTGGCGCTATCTCAGCAACCCGTTGATCGGTAACATCCGCATGTATCTGGAGACCGGCGAAGCTGCGTACAAGCAGCAGGCCGACCGGATGTGGAACGACCTGTGCTCCGGCGGCCGGGGTGATTGGTGGGTCGGTTCCCACGGGTCGCGCATGGCCTGCTGGTATGCGCCGCTCAACGAGGCCTGCATGCGGGAATGGAAGCTGTGGTCGACAGAGGGGCGGCCCGAGGGCGGGAAACAGATTCGGGAGTTCCAATACATGGACACCTTCGGCGCGCTGGGCGACCAGACGGGCGATGACCGGTTCGCCTATGAAGCCCTGCTGGCGTTCGATCTGGAGGCCAGAGGCGGGAAGACCGGCCAGCTGGCCGGGGTGCATCCCCTCTACCGCGGCATGCCGCTGATGCTCACGCAGCATGCGCTGGGCAATCAGCGGAGCGTCGTCTATGCCGCCGGGCAGATCGCCAAGGCCCGGACGCTGTTCCCCGCCGCGTTCATCAATGGCACTGTCAAGGAGGTTGTGGTTCAAGATGCGGAAGGCAAAGGCTTCACGCTTTGGCTGGCGCGCCGGGCTTCGTCCGAGCTGAAGGTGACGGGCCCGGACGGCAAGTCCGTCGCCGCGGCGATCACCTCCCTGTACGCCCAGCCGGGCGGACTGGAACTGCTGAAGCTGACGGTCCCGGCGGGCGGCGGCAAGGGATGCTATCGTCTGCCGGTCCTCCTCCTGCCCTACCTCGGCTGCAGCCTCAAGACGGTGGCCATCCTCGTGGATGGACGCTTCAATTTCCCCGGAAGCGATCCGTTGTACGTGCGCCGGGCCGACCTGGGAGGCAACAGCATTCGCGTGCTGATGGATGGCGCCCCGGCCAGTTCACTGGAACTGTTCGGCGGCGGCGGATCGCGACTGTTCAGCCGCACCACGGTGCGCCCGGCCGGTGATGCTGTCGCCCGTGAGCACGTCATCGCCATCCCTGAAGCGGAGCCCGTGCTGAAGGTGGGCGACAAGACCGGCGTCTTCTTCCCGGATGCCGCCGTGATCCCGTTGTATCTGAACCCCGATGCGATTTTTGCGATGCCGTAAAGACAGGAGCCAATGGATGAAGCCTTTGAAGATGAAGCATGTTGTCGTCTACCGCAAGCCCGACGAATTCTGCGCCTGGCCGTTCAACGGCGGGTTCTGGCAGTTTGCGGATGGGGAGTTGGCGGTCAGTTTCATGCGTGCGTCCTGCACGTACGCGACACCCGAAAGCACGAATCACAAGACCGTTGACCAGGACGGGTGCGAACAAGTCTTGATCCGTTCCTTTGACGGGGGCAGCACCTGGTCGGCGGAAACGTTGAGCCCGGTGTTCCGCCGCGCGGAACTCGATGAACAAGTGCGCGCCACGTCGTGGATTCCGGGGCGTCCCGAGAAGGCCTTCGATCCCCGGTGCGACGGCTTCTGCCTGGTTGCCGGCTACGGCATACCGCCCGAAAGCCTCCGCGACCGGATCTACGTGCTGGTCTCCACCAACCGTGGCCAAACGTGGGAGGCTCCGGTCCGCGTGCCGCCCTGCGGCTTCGCCTCGCTGTACGGCCGGCCGAGCGCGATCGTGCGACCGGACGGCATGCTGCTGCTCTTCGCCCACGGCAGCCGCCAGAACGCTCCCGGCGGCGACGGCTTCACGCTCTCCGAAAAGGAGGCAATTCCACTGGTGTTCGGCAGCCGCAACGGCGGAGTCACCTGGGGGCTCGTCAGCGAAATCACGCCCACGCCGCTCCAGCCCATGGCGATCATGCCGTATCCGGTGCTCCTGAAGGACGGCCGCATCCTGGCCGCGGTGCGACGGCAGTACGGGGCAGCCTACAACGCCTACACCCAGATCTACGAGTCGACCGACGGCGCCCGGACCTGGCGCTTCCTGTCCCGTCCGAACGACTGGGGCGCCCCGGCGAACCTGGTCGAGCTACCCGATGGCCGCATCCTCTGTGTCTACGGGTATCGGCAGCCGCCGTATGGCGTGCGCGCTACGGTGAGCGCAGACGGCGGGCGTACCTGGGGAACGGAAATCGTTCTGCGGGATGACGGCGGCAGTTGGGACCTCGGCTATCCGCGGACCCTGCTGCGCCCCGATGGCCAGCTCGTGACTGTCTACTATTTCAACGATAAGCGCGATGCCGTGCAGCAGGACGGCGGTGTCCGGCACATTGCCGCCACAGTCTGGTCAGTCTGATCGGGAATGAGAGGATCGGCGATGGCAAAACGGAAACGAATCGTGTTGATCGGGACGGGTGGCCGGGCGAATGCATACACGATGTATGGCACCAAGGAGCGGATTGAACTCGTGGGCGTAGCCGACCCTCATGCACAGAACCGGCGCACGTTTCTCGGGTTGAACAGCCTCGTGGGGTTGGTGCCGGAATTTGACGACTGGCGGACGATGCTGGACGCCACCCCTGACATTGACGGGGCGATCATCACGACGCCCAATCATGCGCACACGGAACCGGCGCTGGAGTGCATGAAACGGGGTTTCGTGCTGGCCCTGGAAAAGCCAATCGCCGAGAGCCCGGAGAGTTGCCGCCGGTTGCTCGAGGGCCAGCGCCGGTACAATGCGCGCGTGGTTGTGGGTTTTGTCCTGCGTGCCTCGCCCTTCTATTTGAAGGCTCGCATGTGGATCGAAGCCGGCTGCATCGGCAAGGTGGTGACGATCCAGGCCGATGAACTTCCGCACCCGCTCACCGCGTCGGTCATGATGCGCGGCGACTGGCGACGGTTTCGCAAAACGAGCGGCGGTTCGTTGCTCGAGAAGTGCAGCCACGACCTCGATATGCTGACCTGGATGGCCGGCGGTTTGCCGGAGGGACTGAATTCATTCGGAGGAGTCAAAACCTTTGCCCCCCGGACGGATGTCCCGGCGCGTTGCGCCGAGTGCGGCATTCGGGACACCTGCCTCTACTACATGCCGCCGGAAGTTTACTGCCACCCCGACCAGATCAAGAAAGCCAACGACGGGCTGCTTTACAAGTTTGTGCGGGACAACAGCGCCTGCATCTACAATAACGGGCATGACATCTACGACCACCAAACGGTGCAGATCGCGTATGACAATGGCGTGCTGGCCACGCTGACGATGGACTTTTCCTGTTCAGGCGCCGTGTGCGGCCGCTACTTGAAAATCGTGGGTGACCGAGGTGTGATCTACGGCAAGATGGAGGAGAACAGGATCAGCCTCCAGACCTACGGGGAGAACAAGGTCGAGACGGTGGACCTCACGGATGACGGATCGGGACACGGCGGAGCGAACAAAGAGCACGCGGATCTGTTCCTGCGCATGATGGATCATCCCGATTTCAGCGCGTCGGCGGACCTGGAAACGGGGTATCTGAGCGCCATGCTGTGCTTTGCAGCGGACCAATCGGTGGAGGAGAAGCGCCAGATCAATGTCTCGCGGTTCATGCGAGATGCCGGGCTGAAGACAAGCTGTCGTGATGCTATTTCTTCAAAAGCTTGAACCTCGTTTCGCGATCTGGTAAAGTTTCGCTTTTCAATTAATCAGGGAGTCGTTCATGAAGCAGGTGTTCAAGCGTGCCGTCGTGTGTTTGGCGTTGTCCGTTTCTGTGCATTCCATGGCTCAGGAGGACTGGCAGGCCTGGCGCCATACTTTTTCCGGCTGGGGCATTGGTGCCGCTTCCGATACGGTAACGGGCGGATCGAGCGCCTTCGGCTATGTCTTGGAATATGAACTCGCCCTGCCATATCGCTTCGCCGCCTTCGTGAACTACCGCGAGATGGAATACGAATCCGATGGTATGGATTACACGCGGCAGACTTATCTGGAGACCGATGGCGAGTTGAGCGGTCCATCCTTTGGCGGCCGCTACTACCCGGTTTCCATGCAAGGGTTTCAGGTCTATCTCGAGGGGGCGTACGGCGTATGGAGCATGGAGGAGGATGATTATCGCAACGGCTTCTTTGACGAACGCTCCGACTACGACGCCGATGTCGTCTTGCTGGGCGTGGGCGTTCGCGTGCCCATTTTTGATCTCCCCTTGGACCTGATGGCCAACGTTCTTCTGGGCTATCTCTGGTGGGACGAGGCGTGGGGTACTGACGACGATCTCTATCTGGCTGCAGGATTGGGTCTCGGCCTCCATTTCTAGATCCCCGGCCTTGATCGGTCCCGATGCATATGCTAGTCTGACCGGCATTTAGCGCTGGTTTGATCGTGGTTGCATTGGAAAGGATCGGAAGGCATGAAACAGTATCTCCTGGCGGCCGTCATTGGCGTCGTGTTGGCCGGCAGTACCGCACGCGCAGCAGTCGATCTTGCGGCTGGCGGTAAGAGTCAATGCACGATTCTGGCCCCCGCGCGGGTGATGGCGCCCGACCTTGCGGTGCCGCGGACGGACGTCAAGGCTTTCGGGGGCGAAGCGGACCGGAGGCGCCTGCGCGAATCGGTGCGTGACCTGGCGCTCTATCTGGGCCGGTTGAGCGCGGCCGAAATTCTGGTGGCAACCAATGCCGCCGATGTCAAAGGGGTGCCGATCCGCATCGGCGAGGCGGCGTCGGAAGTTTTCGGAGCCGTCGGCATATCGGTGCGCGGGGGGCAGGGGTACCGGGTGGTCGTCGGCGACCGCGGTGTCGGCCTCTACGGCGAATCGGATCTGGGAAGCAGTTACGCCATCTACGATGTGCTGCACGGTCTGGGTTGCCGCTGGTACATGCCGGGTGAACTGGGCGAGGTGATTCCGTCGCTCCCGAAGCTGACCCTGGAGACGCAGGATCGGACCGGCCGTCCCCACACGCTCTACCGCGGTGTCTGGTATGCCGATGATAACTATAAGCGGCGCAACCGGACGGGCGGCATCCTGCTGAGCGCCGGACACGCGCTTGAAGGCTACGTCAGCGAGGAACTGCGTGAAAAAAATCCCGGGTGGCGCGCAATCAGCGGCGGCAAGCCCCACCACCGGCGTCTGAAGTGGAGCGTGCCGGGCGTCGCGGAGGCGCTCGCGGACGGAATCATCGAACGGCTCGACAAGAGTCCCGCCACCCCCTCGATCTCGCTCTCGCCCGACGATGGCATGGGCTACGATGAAACCGACGACCTCAAGCTCGACGCGGGCGACTGGGATGGCAGCATCGCCCAGGTCTCGCTGACGGACCGGCAGGTCTGGCTCTGCAACCGCATCGTCGAGCGCGTCAATGCCAAGCATCCCGGGATCTGCTACGGCATGCTGGCTTATGCCGTCAGCACCCGTCCGCCGGTCCGGGAGAAGCCGCATGCGCAGATCGTCCCGCAGATAGCCCCCATCACCTTCAGTCGCGTGCGTCCCATGACCGACGACAGCGTCCCCGACAGCAAGGATCTGCGGGCCCTGATCGAGGGCTGGGCCAAGCTGAGCCCGGAGCTTTCGTACTACTACTACGGCTGGTTTCTGGCCGAGCCTTCGGCCCCCAATCCATTCCTGACCAAGTGGGCGGTCGATGTGCCGATCGCCATGAAAAACAACGGCGCCTACTGGCAGCCGGAGACCCTCGCCAACTTCGAGACCACGATGCATGCGCTCTACATGAGCCTGAGGGTGTCCTGGGATCCAACCGAAGACCCCTGGAAGATCTACGACGAAATCAACACGCGCTTCTACGGCCAGGCGGCGCCGGCGATGAAGGCCTACTGGGAACTGGTGGACAAAACCTGGCTGGACGTCCCTGAATTTTCGGGCTGCGGCTTCGGCTACATGCGGCGCTTTCCGCCCGAGTCGCTGGCCGCGTGGCGCGCCGCCATGGACGTGGCGCTGAAGGCGTGCCGCACGGTCACCGAGTACCGGCGCGTCGAACTGGCCGACACCTCGCTGCGGCTGTTCGAGCTGTTCATGCAACTCCGGCGCGACCTGGCGGACGGGAAGTGGGCCACACTGGATCGAAACACGCAGAAATACGTGGGCTGGATGGATGCCGCGGGCGATCGCTATGCCGAGAACTTCACCTTCGCCCGCGCCAACTGGGCGTGGCACGGTTCGGTCAACCTGGGCTATTTCCGGGGTTTCTACAAGGGCGTCTACGACGATGCGACCCGTATTGCCGACGCCAAGAAATTCGCCATCCTGACACCCAAGCCGCTCCGCGAGTTCCGCTATCAGGCAGATCCGGAGGGGAAGGGCGAGTCGAATGGCTGGCAGCGCGTCGATTTCGATGACGCGGCCTGGAGCAAGACGGACGTGTGCCTGCAAACCTGGTCATCGCTCGGCATGCACGCCTACATGGGACGCGTGTGGTACCGCGCCAAGGTCAAACTCGGCGCCATGGTTCCCGGCAAGCGGGTGTATCTCTGGGTGGGCTCCACCGACGGCAGCGCCAAGGTCTTCGTGAACGGCCGGCATGTGCCGTTCACCAACGCCAAGGGCGAGGTGGTCGAGGCGGCCACCGGCTACTGCGACCCGTTCTCATTCGATGTGACCGATGCCGTCACGGCCGGCGCCGAAAACCAGATCACCGTCCTGGCCACGCGCACCTTCATCAACGAGCTTGGCACCGGAGGCCTGCTGGCGCCGCTGAGCTTCTACATGGAGAAGTGAGCCTGCGCCGACAAGGAGAGTAGCCGCCCATGAACACCCCGGAACAATTCAATGCACTGCTGAGCGATCACCGCTGGAGGATCGAAGCGGTGAACGGAGCGCTCCGCACCGACGGCAAGATTGTGCGTGCAGTCGACGGCGTCGCCCTGCTGGGGGCGGTCATCCGCTCCGGCGACCGCGTCGTGATCGAGGGCGACAACCAGAAGCAGGCCAAGTTCCTGGCCGTGGCACTCTCGCGGCTCGATCCCGCGAAAGTCAACAACCTGCACATGCTCCAGTCCTCCGTGACGCTGGACGAGCATCTGGAAGTGTTCCGGCGCGGCATCGCCACGCGGCTGGATTTCGCCTTTTCCGGTCCGCAGGCCGTGCCGCTCGCCCGGCTGGTCCGCGAGGGAACGGTCAAGATCGGCGCGATTCATACCTACCCGGAACTCTACAGCCGCTATTTCATCGACCTGCCGCCGAATGTGGCGCTGGTCTGCGCCGAACACGCCGACCGGGAGGGGAATCTCTACCTCGGGCACAACGCCGAGGAGACGGCGCTGATCGTCGATGCGACCCATTCCCGCAAGGGGATCGTCATTGCACAGGCCGAGAAGATCGTCGACCGCTGCCGCCGGGTCGACATTCCCGGCGACCAGGTCGAGTACGTTGTCGACACCGGCGAGAAGAATCAAATCGACGCGCTCTTCACGCGCGATCCCGCCAAGGTCACCTGCGACCAGATCCTGCAGGCCATGATGGCGATCAAGGGCATCTACGCGGCGTACGGCGTGCAGTCCCTCAACCATGGCATCGGCTACGCCACGGCCGCCATCGAACTGCTGCTGCCCACCTATGCGGCGCAGCTCGGACTGAAGGGCAAGATCGCCTCCCACTGGATTCTCAATCCGCATCCGACCCTGATCCCGGCGATCGAGGCCGGGTTCGTCAAGTCGATCTACAGTTTCGGTTCGGAACCGGGCATGGAGGACTACATCGTCGAGCGGGGCGATATTTTCTATGCCTGCCATGAAGGCATTCTCCGCTCGAACCGGCCGTTTGCGCACATGGCCGGCTACTACGGGATCGACCTGTTCATCGGCGCGACCCTGCAGGTCGACGGCGACGGCAATAGCTCCACCGCGACGAAGGGGCGGATCAGCGGATTTGGCGGCGCGCCAAACCTGGGCTGCAACGCCACGGGCCGACGGCACGCCTCCGACGCCTGGGCCAAAGTCGGACGCGAGGTGGTCGCCGCAGGACAGGGGAGCGGCTTGCCGCGCGGCCGCAAGCTGGTTGTGCAAATGACCAACACCGTCGTGCCCGGCAAGAACATTCCGGTTTTTGTCGATGAACTCGATGCGGTCGCCATGGCCCGCGAAGGGCTCTTCGAATATGCGCCGGTGATGATCTACGCCGAGGATGTGACGCATGTCCTCACCGAAGTCGGGATTGCCCACCTGTGCCGGTGCGCCGGACCCGAGGAGCGGTGCGCCGCCATCCGCGCCGTTGCCGGCGATACGCCCGTCGGTCGGAAGGCCGACCCCCGCCAGACCGAAGTCCTGCGGAGCCGGGCCATTGTGCAACTGCCATCCGACCTGGGCATTGATCCCGCGGAGGCCACGCGCGAGCTCCTGGCCGCGCACGACATGGACGAACTGCGCGCGATCTCCGGCGGCCTCTACTGCCCGCCGGACAAACTATGACCGGTCGGGTTCTTCATCGGCAAAGTTGCGGAGGTTGGCATGACGCTTGAATTGCGGCCGGATTTCGATGTTGTCGCCGGCACCTGGGATCGGTTCTGGAAACAGCGCGGCATCGAACGCCCCATGCTCATGTGTCGCGTGCCGCGCGGCGAGCCGCAGGTGCATCCGCCCGGGGGCGATCTGCTGGCCGGCGACATCGACACCTGCATCGACGACAGGCTGCGCTGGCTGCGGTCCTTCGACTGGATGGGCGACGCCATCCCCGCCTGCATGCCGCAACTCGGGCCGGACCATTTCGCCGCGTTGCTGGGGGCGCATCTGCGCGTCAATCCCGACAGCCGCGCGACCGTCTGGACCGAGCCCTGCATCGCGAACTGGGAGGATTGCGACATCCGCGTGCAATGGGAAGGGCACTGGTGGCAGCGGACCGTGGAGCTGATCGGGCGCTTTCGCGAACGCTGCAACGGCATCTGCCTGGTCAGCCCGCCCAACCTTCAGGGCGGACTCGATTGCCTGGCGGCCCTGCGTGGCGTCGAACCCCTGGCGCTGGATCTGGTCCTGGCGCCGGAACAGGTTGCGAAGGCCGTGACCGCCATCAACCGGTGCTTTGCCGAGGTCAAGCAGCGGCTGGCGGAATTGTGCGACGTGCCGGTGCACGGCTCCGTGAACCGTCACGTGTTCTACCATCGCGGACAGGTCGGCATCCCGCAGTGCGATTATTCCTGCCTGATCGGGCGGGAGATGTTCAACGAATTTGCCCTCCCCGCGATCCGCTTCGAGGCGGCCTCCTTCGACGAATCCGAGTACCATCTGGACGGGCCGAACGCGATCCGGCATCTGGAATCGATCGCATCGGTGCCGGAAATATCGGTGATCCAGTGGCAGCCGGGATTCAAGGACATGCACCGCGACTGGTCCGATCTGTACCGCCAGATCGACCGCCTGCACAAGGGGGCCTATCTCTTCACCGGTCCCGAGCTGCTGCGCAAGCAGCGGCGCGAAAACGCCAACCGCATGCTGTGCTGCGAGCTGCTGACCCGCAACCGCCGCGAAGCCGAATCGGTCTTGGCGGAATTCGGGATAGATATCCGGTGATGTCGTGGTGCTGTTCAAGAATGCACGGAAGCGAATAGGAACTATTTCAAATCCTCGGCAATGGTCGCGAACTGCTCCAGGGCGGCTTCGAGATCGTCGGTGATCTCCTGGGCGATGATTCCCGGCGCGGGGAGGTTGGCGGAATCCTCCAGTGCCTCGTCCTTCAGCCAGAAGATATCGAGGTTCACCTTGTCACGTTTGGTCAGCTCCTCGTACGTGAAGCACTTGAACCGCTCGTTTTCTACACGATTGAAGCGGTTCAGAGTGGCAGAGCCGTCCCGGCTCTGTTTCGGCAGTGTGGCAGAGCCGTCCCGGCTCTGTTTTCCCTGTTTCAGCGGCGAGACGCCGCTGCCACTTTGACTTTGGCCGAAGTAGCTCGCCACGA
>CAZQKI010000078.1:0-19440 GCA_964592855.1 uncultured Lentisphaerales bacterium | reverse complement strand
CGGCTACTCCAGCAGCCGGGCGCGAAAATCCTGCAGGATCGCATCCACCTCGTCTTCGGGGAGAATCCCCTCCAGGTAGGACAAGACCACATGGTAGACGCCTTCGCTCTGACTCAGAATGAGCCCGAAGCCGGGGGGGGCGGGAATGACGGGGAAATGGATCTGGTCGCGCACGCGGCACCCCAGGACGGCACGCGTCCTCAGGGCGGATTCCCCCAGACAGGTGAAGCCGAACGAGGAGAGCCGACTGCGGTAGAGCCGCATGAAAAACCGCCAAAGCATCCGGGCCGACAGGATCCGCATGAGGAGATTGGCCTCCTCGACCGCGGCGGGCACACCCTCCTTCGCCTGGAAAATCAACTGGTCGCGGACAACTCCCGCCAGGGCATTGCGGTCAACCGCCGCCGCCACGGGAAACTGAAAGTAGAGGAAGGAGAGATCGTTGAAGAACAGATGGGACGCCCGCACCGCCGTCTTCGGCTTGTCGGTCGAAACGGAAACGACGAAATGGGTGGCCGACGCGGAGCAACGGCTGAAATACGGACGCAACACCGCCGCCGCCGTGGCCAGCACATAGGGCGTGAACATCAGGTACCCCGCCACCTGGAAGGCCCGCGCCTGAATCCGCCGCGACTCCTGGACATCGAAGGTCGCGACCCGGAAACGGAACGGCCGCTGCTGCGCGTCGCGCGGCAACGGCAGCCAGGCGGTTTCCCCCGCGGCCAGCCGGCGCATCATCCGATTGACCTTCCGGCCGCTCGCGAACTTCTGCCGCCAATGATCCAACTGCGCAGCGGCCGTCTGCCGCCGCGGCGGGAACTCGGCTTCGCCGGCCTCGCCGTTGATCTGGCGGAAAAAAAGCTCGATGAACGTTTCGCCCCCGACCGCATCGAACAGGCAATGGTCGAACGAGAAAACCAGGATGCCCGCATCCGCACCCACCTGCACGATGTCCAGGGCCGTGGTCCATCCGGCCCTGGCCGCATGGCCGTTGACGAGCCGCTCGATGTGCCGCAGGACCTCCGGCTGGCCAACGCCTGCCGGCAATTCGCTGCGCCCCACATGAACCGGCCGCCCGGGATAGGCCGCGGCGGGCTGTTTCCAGTAGGGTGCCAGACACCAGCAGCGGGCGGCCCTCCCCCACAGGACCGGAAAACGGGAGCAGAAATCCCGGAACGCCGCCGCGAGACGCTCCCCGTCCGGCGCGCCCTCCAGAAAGACCGCCACCTGAAACAGGCAGCGCCGACCGGTCGTGAGGATCGTTCCTTCGCTCAGCGCGGCCACACACCAGTCGGCGCCGCTCAGATAGCGCTTGTCGGGTGAACTCGGCACTTTCATGGCGGTGACGCCTGGACAATGCGCCGGGTCAATGCCGCAAGCGAGGCGAAATCGTCTTGAACGAGCGTGGAGGACATCAGCGAGAGCTTGAACTGCTTCTCGATGAAAACGAGCAGATCGACAAAACCCATCGAGTCGAGTCCCAGAAGATGCAGGGGGCGATCCGTCTCCACCTGCTCCATCGACGATCCCACCAGCATCGCCACATGCGTCCTCAGTTTGCACATCACTTCGTCTTCGGCTGTCGGCATACACACCTTTTCCAAATTCACCTACGCATGCAGCGTGGTCACGCGGCAGCGCGACCCGCACGCGGACGCCAACTGAATCGGGCCATTCCCAAATTGCGTCGCCGCGGCCGGGGCTGACCCGCAGGTCGCCAAGGGCGGGCCCCCCGGAAAAAATCGCCCGTCCCGCCGCATCAGCACGGCCGCCGCCAGATGAAAAGCAGCGCCAATGCGCGTGCTTCCCCAGAACGGCGCCAGGCTGAAGGTCGGAACCCCGGGCGGCGCAAGCGCGGCCAGCGCCGTGTCGTCGCCGCCCAGCGCCCCCGTGTTCAGCAGGAGGCACGATGCCTCGCGTACCACATCGCCGCTCACGGAAACCCGCAGGGGACCTTCGCGTTCCAGGCGGAAGAAGACGGCGCCCTCGCCGGGAACCGCCGCCATCCCTCCGGCCGGCGACGCTCCCGCGACGCCGTCTGCGGCCATCGCCCGCTTGCGGCGGACCACATGGGCCAGCACGTCGGACAACTCGTCGGCCGCACCGACGAGCACGGAATCGCACCGGCCGCGGTCCAGCCAGCCTTCCGCCAGCGTCAGGGCCTCCTCGAACGGCATGGCGAGATCGGCCAGCGAAAGCACCGGACCATGCAACCCGGTCGCCGTGGCGATCATCGACGCCGCCGCCGCATGGACCGACTGGGAGAAGATGGTCGGCGAAACCTTCGCGTTGCCGAAATCGAGCATTTCGTTGACGAAGCGGAACACCGTCGCGTGCGGCCCGAAAGCCGTCGCGAGAATGACCCCGGTGCGGCCCGCCCCGGCCGTGCATCCCTGCCAGGCCTCCATCGCCGCCAAGAGCGTCATTTTGCAGAAACGGTCCGCCCGGCGCGCCGGCGCCAGCACGGGGTTTCCTGCGAGCGCGGCTGACGGTACCGCCAGAACCGGAATGCCCTCCTTTTCGAGCAGCTGCGCCTCCGGCGGCTTTCCCGCCGTCAACGCCGCGTGCAAGGCGGACACGCCGGCGCCGCCGGCGTAGACAACCCCCAGGCCCGCAATGTTCATCGCCGCGCCTCCGTCCGGGCCATCACCAGGGCGGCATTGTTGCCGCCGAACGCCAGCGCGGTCGAAACCGCATAGCGACGCACCACGGGCGTCGCCGCCGACAGGGGGGCGAACGGGATCGCCTCGTCGCGGTCCGCGAAGCCGATGCTGGCGGGAATCCATCCTTCACGGAGGGCCAGCGCCGTGAAGACCGCCTCGATGCCGCCGGCGGCGCCGAGCGTGTGCCCCGTGTATCCCTTGGTGGAGACCACGCGCACCTCCGACCCGAACAGGCGCGCCAGCACGCCGCCCTCGATCCGGTCGTTCTCCTTCGTCGCCGTCCCGTGCGCGTTGACGAAGTCGATGGCCTCCGGGCCGATCCCGGCATCGTCCAGCGCCGTGCGAATGGCCAGGTCCAGGCCCAGCCCGTCGGGGTGCGGGGCCGTCAGGTGGTAGCCGTCGGCCGCCCCCCCGAACCCCGCCAGAACGAGGGAGACCGCCCGTCCGCGACGGCGCGTCGACGCCTCGCGCTCCATCAGCACGACCCCCGCCCCTTCGCCCAGGTTGAGCCCTTGCCGATTGCGGTCGAAGGGCCGGCAGGGTTCGGGGCTCGTCAGTCCCAGGGCGAAGAAGCCGCTCGCGGGAATGGCGCTCAACTCGTCTGCGCCGCCGGCCAGCACCGCATCGCACTGATCCGACCGCAGCCACTCCAACGCCACGCCCAAAGCGTCGGTGCCCGAAGTGCAGGCGTTCACCACGGTCATCACGGGTCCGTCGGCGTGCAGCGCGCGCGCCACCCGCTCGGCCAGGCTGCCCGAAGCGAAGCGATCCACCGCATCCAGCACCGGGTTGCCCGTCGCGCGGTAGTCCGCATAGAACGCCATGTCGTTCAACTGGCAGGCCACGGTGGTGCCCAGGCAGACGCCCAGGCGGAACGCCGGCGGAAGCGGGCGCAGGCCGGCGTCATCCAACGCCTGCCGGACCGCCGTCATGGCCAGTTGAAACGTGCGTTCCGCAGCCGGACAATCACCCGCGGCGCCGAACATCGGCATGGCGGCAGGAAAGCCGGGAAACGGACAGGGGGTCAAGGCCGGGCGGCTGGCGGTCCGCAAGGTCTGCAACGACCTCGCGACATCCGCGCCGGCGGCGGAAATCACACCCAGTCCGGTGATGGCAACGGCCTCGTTCATATCGACTTGAAAGGCGTCCTTACGCGTGGGTCTTTTCGTAAACGTAGTCGGCCAGGGAATTCACCGATTGAAAAACCCGCCGGCCGACATCCATGTCCTTGATCTCGACGCCGAAATGCCGCTGGAGAATGACCACGATTTCCACCGCATCCAGGGAATCCAGGCCGATGTCGCCGCCGAACAGGGGCGAATCGTCCTTGATCTGTTCGATCGTGACATCCTGAAGATTCAAATGCTCGATCAAGAGCGTCTTGAGCTTGAGCCGGATTTCCGAAAGCTCGCTGTCCCGGTTGTCCATATTGCCTGCCTCGCTTTTTTGTTACGAATTCGTAAGTATACCCAATGCGGGCTCCGCCCGCAACTGGGGTTTGGCCGTTTTGGCAAGGGGGGGCGCATGGCAGTTTTGTTGGAGTTTCAATCTTAATCCTAATCTTAATCTTAATCCTAATCTTAATCCTAATCTTAATCCTAAACCGTCCGACTAAGGGTAACCGACTAAGGGTTGCGACTAAGTGTAACCGACTAAGTGGTCGTGTGCCACCGAGGGCTTGAAAACCATCGAGCAAAAAGCCCGACTGACTGATCTCAAAAAGATACTTATTGCAAATCACAAACGACATTGTATTTTGCAAAACATGAAGCCAAGGAGCCGTTCTTGATTGTAAAATAGAAGTGTCGCTGCTAAAATTGGCGAATGATAAAACGAATGGCAGAGGATCTTGTCGCCGAAATGGCTGGCCAGTTCCCGGCGGTTCTGATCATCGGACCTCGGCAGTGCGGCAAGACGACGTTTGCGAAGACCTTTCTGAAAGGGATGTATTTTGATCTGGAACGGCCATCGGATCATGCGGTCTTCGCGACCGACCCTGAACTTGCCTTGGGGCGGTTGGAGGGGACGTTGATCCTCGATGAGGCACAGGAGCTGCCGGCGCTATTTGCGGTGTTGCGTTCGGTGATCGACGCAAACCGCCAGAAGACCGGGCGATTCTACCTGCTCGGTTCGGTCAGCCCGACGCTGGTGCGCCGGGTCTCGGAGAGCCTCGCCGGGCGAGTGGGCATGGTCGAGCTGACGCCCTTTCTGTATGGCGAGGTGGTTGAGAGCCTGCGGGGACTGGACGACTACTGGCTTCGTGGTGGCTATCCGGAAGTCTGTCTGGAGTCGGATGATACCCGTCGGGCGCGGTGGCTGGAGCAATACGTCCAATCCCTGGTTCAGCGCGATCTCGCCGGGTATGGCCTGAAGACTTCACCGCAGGAGATGGCACGGTTTCTCGGAATGCTGGCCCATGTGCATGGAGGGGTGTTAAACGCATCCGAGCTGGGGCGTTCGCTTGGTGTGACTTACCATACAGTCGGCGGGTATCTGGACATTCTCGAAGGGCACTTCCTGATCCGGCGCCTGCAGCCCTGGCATGCCAATCTCGGCAAGCGGTTGGTCAAGTCGCCCAAACTCTACGTGAGGGACTGCGGCCTGTTGCATGCGCTGCTGGGCATCCGCGACCTGCGGGGATTGCTGCAGTCTCCCCGGCGGGGTGCGAGTTGGGAGGGCCTGCTGGTCGAACAGGTGATCGCGCTGGAGCGCTTGCGGCAAACGGGCAGCCGGTTTTGGTTCTACAGAACCCAAGCGGGTGCCGAGATCGACTTGATTGTCGACCGAGGCGAGGAACGCATCGGTTACGAGTTCAAGTGCGGCGTTTCGGTTTCGCGCGGCGATGCGTCCGGGCTTCTGGCCGGCATCGCGGACGGGGTGTTGAGGCGCGGGCGAGTCGTGTACGCCGGGAATCGGCGTTACCCGTTGGCGGACAACGTGGATGCCGTACCGGCGGTCGAAATGCTTTCAGCGACTGTGTCTGCGGACTGACGGTTGCCCTGTCTTTTTCAGTATTGTTAGCCAATAGAGGCGCTTGCAGAACCTCCGGTTCGTGCAAGCGGAGGGTTCAGGGTTCGGGGTTCAGTGAGGCCTCTGCCCCGACTTCGCCGCAGCAGTTGGATCGAGTAGGAGACTTGCCGCATCGTCCTCGTCCTCGAATTTTCGCATCGAGGACAAGGACGACGACGAGGACGAGGGTGCCACGCCCCCCTTCATCGTGCCCTCGGCTCAGCGTCTGAAGCCGCACTGGACCCCGCCGTCCCCGGCGGCAGGCGAAAACAGCAGCCGCCCCGACCTTCCATTTCACTACGGGCGAGGACGCCCGGCTCCAGTTAACCTTTGTCGCGAGACATGGAATCTCCGCCCAGTTAATATCAATTGTTTTGCCAACAACTGCCATTCCACCAGGCCACTCAAGACCTGTACTAAATCCCCAGGAACACATTGAGACACCATCGCCCTATTCGTGAATCAAGACGTGTGTTGGAGAAGCGGCGGGCTCCAGATGTCCGAAAACAGAAAGCACTGATAGGGATGCCGTTGCGTGAACTGCGCCAGCGCCTCCGCAAAAGCCCGGACCCCCTCCCGGGTGGACTGCCGGCTGTCGCGCGAGGGCGCCTCCAGGAACACGGGTTCGATCACATAGCGCATGACGCCCGTCTTCGGCACAAACAGGGCCACGACCGGACACTGCGCCGCCCGGGCCACGGCAAAGGCGCTGACGGGGAAATGCGCGGCCTCGCCGAGGAAGGGCACTTCAACCGTCTGGCCGCCGTAGGCGCGGTCTCCCATGACGGAGACGATCTCGCCGCGCTGGAGGCGCGTCACCATCTCGACCACGCAGGCCGGTCCGGCATCGGGGGATATCACATGAAAGCCGCCATCGTTCCCCCGGACATGCGCATGCACGTCGGGCGTTTCGGCCGCCCGCATCAGCAGCGACACCGACCGGTCGCCGGACAACTCTTTCAAATGCGGCAGGGCCAGCTGCCATCCGCCGGCATGCGCCAGCAACAGGACGAAACCGCCTTGCGCCAGCTCCCGCTTCCGGAACAGTTCTGTCAATGCGCCGGTATCGAAATCAAAGGCGCGCAGGCCGGCGTTGTGCGCGTGGCGGTCGATCAGGCACTTCCCCTGGTTGATGAAAAGCCGATAGACGGCAACCCGCCGCAGGAGCAGGCGGCGACGCGGGAACCGACGCCGGACGTAAGCCTCGGCGCCGGCCGTTGCCGACCGGTCGAAGATCGCATAGTAGGCGCAGACGAAGTACAAGAGCCCGTAGGCGCCGCGCAGTCCAGTCAGGCGGAGCGCCGTGCGGAAGAACCAGAACCCCGGCGCATTGCCGCGCTGCCGCGGCGGCCGGTCGCTCCGGGGCGTGTGGCGCCCGGACTGCATGTGTCGGGCAACCCGGTAGACCAGCCACCCGAGCAGCAGGGCGAAAACCGGCGCCAGCACGAGCGCCCCCACCACCCATTCGGCCAGGCACGCGACCAGTTCCACCCGCGTCAGGGGAAACCGCGGCAGCCGTGTGCCGTGCAGCACCAGGTGCCCGACGACCATGCACAGGCCCGGCGTGAACGGCGGAATGAACAGGTTTTGGATCACCAGCGCCATGACCTTGTTCAGGTTGAGCTTCGTCGTGACGTAGAGAATCGCGAGCGTATGCAGCCCCTGGATCGGCAGAATGGCGAGGAACGTGCCCACCCCGGCCGAGACGCCCAGTCCCGCCGGCGTGGCATGCTCGTGCAGCAACCGCCGGATCAACGCGGACGGATGCAGGAGCTGCCGCCAGGGATGCGTCTTCGTCTTCGGCACCAGGCGCCGCATCGGCCAGGGAAAGAGACGCCGCCCCACCAGCCGGGTGTGGGTCCGCGCCATGCGGGCGTTGTCGCGAACTTTGTGAAAATGCGAAATGCGTTCGCCTTGCGGCGCATACCAGGTGGCGACGGGAACCTCGGCCAGCGGCAGCCCGGCCCAGAAGGCGCGCGTCAGGACCTCGACCTCGAAATCATAGTGCTGCGCGGAAAGGGGGAGCTGCGACACCAGGCCGACCGGATAGGCCCGGTAGCCGCATTGCGTGTCGGCGCACATGACGCCTGTCTCCAGGGCGATCCAGAAATTGGAGAAGGAGCGTCCGAACCGGCTCGCCTGCGGCACATTCGGGACGGTGAAGTCCCGCACGCCGATGACCACCGCCGCCGGTGTGCGCCGGATCGCCTCCAGGAACAGCGGCAGGTCGGCCGGTGCATGCTGACCGTCCGCATCGAACGTCACCAGATGCGAGAAGCCCCGCTCGCGGGCGGCGGCCAGCGCGGTGAGCAGCGCCGCGCCTTTGCCGCGGTTCGCCGCGTGCCGGATCACCGTGACCGCTTCGCCGGCCAGCAGCTTCCCGATGTCGGCGTCCGTGCTGCCATCGTCCACCACCAGCACATCCGCAATCCAGGCGCGCGCCTGCTGCACCAGCGGCAGCAGCGTCGCCGCGTGGTTGTACACGGGGATCACGCACAAGGGTTTGATGGTCTGGAGATCGGCGGACATGTTCCTCAATTGGCGGGAGCCGCGGCGGGGCGCTCGCGCTTCTTCAACAGCAGATCGATCGACATCCCCGCATAGCCCAGGCGGTGCAAAAACGCCAGGCCGCTGTCGAACGCATCCGGCGGATAGACGACATGCCGATGCGGCTTGAACGCGACGGTGAGCCGCTCATGCAGCCATTGCCGGTCGATCAGCGGGGAGAAATAGTAGACGGGATGCAGCAAGTCGGTGTCCGGGGTGATCACGCCTTCCTGCAGCGCCCGCGCCGCCAGCGGCGTTCCCGGCAGGATGCGGATCCCGAGGAAGACGAACGAGGCGGCTCCCTTCAACCGCAGAATGTTGGCGATGCCCGCTTCGACCGTCTCCTGCGTTTCGCCGGGCCCGCCCATCATGAAATAGTGCGAAACCGTCAGGCCGGCCTCGAGGAAGCAGGCGTGGGCGGCCTCCACGTCCTTGAACACGAACGACTTCGCCATTCCCCGCAGCGTGGTGTCGGACGTCGCGTCCGACCCCAGCTCAACCGCGTTCAGCCCCGTCTCCTTCATCATCCCGATGACCTCCGGCTCGATCACCTCGGGGCGGAAGAAGCCGGTCCAGGGAATGGAGACCTTCCGTCGCCGCAGGGCGTCGATCAGCTGCCGGTAGCTCCCCGCCGGGTCGTTGAAGATCGAGTCGGTGAAGAACAGCTGCCGCGCCCCCTTCGCCTGAAGCTTCAGGATGTCGTCGATCACCGCATCGCAGTCGCGCGGCCGGATGCGCCGGCCCTCCAGCAGCGGGTAGGTGCAGTAGGCGCACTGGCACGGGCAGCCGCGCTTCGTCTGCAGGGGGAGGATGCCGCCGGACTGCTGGTAGAAGGCGAGAATGTCGTCGTCGTAGGCGGCCGACACCATGCCGCCCGCATCCAGCGTCGCGTCAGCGCGGAACAGGCGTTGCGCGGGCCGTTCGCCGCGGGCCAGCGCATCCGCGAGGGCGACCGCGAGCCGCTCCCCTTCCCCGACGACGCCGTAGTCGGCCCCCGTCGCCTCCAGCACGCGTTCCGGCATGACGGAAAAACCGGGGCCGCCGAGGACCACCGGGGCGGTGGTAACCGAGCGGACCGTCGCCACCAGCCGAGTCAGCTGGTCGATGTACAGCGCCTCGTTGCAGGCATTCACGTTGTCCAGGTTCCTGAACGAGATGCCGATCATCCCGGGCGCCTCGGCCGCGATCGCTTCGGCGAGCTTCCCGAGGTCAAACGCGTGGGCCAGCATATCGAACTGCCGCACCGCATGCCCCGCCTGGGTCAGCGCGGCCGCGATGACGGACATGCCCAGCGGATAGACCGGGTACGGCGCGACCACCGGATTGCAGGACAGCAGCAGGATCTTCATGAAGGCACCGCCCCCCGTCCCCACCTTCCCCGCTCGCGGCGATGGCCGATATCCGGATTCGTGCCGTCTTTCAATTCCTTGTGGATCACCTTCAGGAACAGCCGGGCCATCCGCGTCGCCGCATCGGCCTCGCGGTAGAAGGCGTCCCAGGCATAATGATACATCCGCTCCAGGGTGTCCGGGGTCATCCGGGCCGGGCGGTAGACCACTTCGGATCCGGTGTAGCGGATCCAGTCGTTGTGGATCACGCGCCCCTCCCGAACCAACTGGTCGCGGACCGGCGTGTGCGGAAAAGGAACCAGCACCGTGAACTCCGCCATGTCGAGTTCGAGCTCCAGCAGAAAATCGACCAGGCGCTTGATGTCGTCTTCGCTCTGGTCGTCCAGGCCCAGCAGAATCGTCCCTTCGACGCCGATGCCGTGGTCGTGCAGCCGCTGAATGCGCCGCCGGATCCCCTCCGTCACGCCCGCCACGGCCTGGTAGACATACCAGCACCCCGCCTCCGCCGCCAGGTCCAGCACATCGTCCCGGTCCAGGATCGGATGCGAAACCCATTTTTTCTTCAACGGCGCGATCGCCCGGAACAAATCCTTCTCCCACTGCCCGTCCTGGGCCAGCGAGTTGTCCACGATGAAAAACCGGTTGTTGGGGATGGCGGCCATTTCGGCGACCACGGTCTCGATGGGCCGGGGGCGGAAGACCCGCCCCCCCAGAAAGGGCGTGCAGCAGGGGAAGCAGTTGAATCGGCAGCCGCGCGAGGCGTGGATCAGATCCACCATCTGCACCCCGCGGCAGTTGTAGCGCGGCCGGTTCAGGAGGTCGCGGCGCGCCGGTCCGACCAGCCGGATGTCCGGTGGATTGCGGAGGTAGTCGTAGACCGGCTTCGGGCATCCCGCCTTGAAGTCCGCGATCACCGCATCCATGCGCCCTTCGGCCTCGCCCAGGAAAACCGCATCCGCATGCGCCTGCGTCTCCTCGGCGTGCAGCATCGTCGCGATGCCGCCGAACAACACCGGCACGCCCCGGGCCCGGTAGGCGTCGGCGATGGCCCACGCCCGCGGCATCTGGCAGGTCAGCATCACCGAAAGCGCCACCAGGTCGGGCGTGTCATCCAGCGACAGCGGATCGACATTCTCGTCGACAAACGTCACGTGCACATCCGCCGGCAGCGTCGCAGCAAAGCAGACGGGGCCGTGCGGGGGGAGATGAAACTCGGTTTGATGCAGCAGTTTCGGCCAGCGTGGATAGATCAGTTTCAGATTCATGCGAACGCCTTTATTATCAAGCCTGAAGTCTTTGTAAATCGGCGGAGCGTCCGCCGGCACGGGAACCGGGCGCCGCGCCTCCGCCCGGAGTCAGGAGGGACGCCTGGGCCGCCCCGTCCGTCACGGACAACAGGACGACGGCATCCGCCAGGTCATCGGCCAGCAGCCCGCGCGCCGCCTGCCGGGCGCAGGCCTCCCCGCCTGCCGGCTCCGCGACGTACAGCAGCGGCCCCGTCAGATGCAAGGCGATCGCGCACTCGGCCGCCACGGAGGTCGGCAGCGTGCAGGTGAAGAGCTGCCCGCGGCCCAGCACGCGTCCCGACGCCACGTAGTCCGAGAAGTAGGCGCGATTGGCGGCTTCGCTCCCCAGGCGATCGTGCGCGACGACTCCGATGCGAGCGGCGCCGTTCCGCACCCGGCCCGGCATTCCCGCTTCCGCCAGGGCCTGCGCGATCGCATGAAAGGCCAGACGGGACTCGGCGCTGAACCGCCCGAAATTGCGCGGCAACGGGCACCCTTCATCGGCAGCGAGCCCGGCCGCGGCCGGCGAGTCGCACGAGCCTCTGCCAGCCACCCGGGGTTCCCATTCCCGTGTCCCCTCCGATTCGGCTTGCGGAAAGGGCGTCAATGCCAGCACCAGAGCCGCATTGACTCCACCGAAGCCCGAGCCCGTCGCCAGCACCGCCGCCGCCGGCGACACCGGACACGGGGCCAGCGTCGCCCATCCCTGCGCGTCCGGGGAAGGCTGCCGCAGCCCCACCGTCGGCGGGAGGCGTCCCCGCCGCAGAAATTCCAGCGACAGCAGCACCCCGGCCAGACCGGCCGCGCCGAGCGTATGCCCCATCCCGCCCTTCACGGAGAAGGTCGGCCGCGCCTGCTCGCCGAAAACTTGCCGGAACGCCAGCATCTCCGTCTGGTCGTTGTACACCGTGCCGGTGCCATGCGCACAGATGGCGGCGACGCGATCCGCATCGCACGCCGCCATCTGGAGCGCCTGCCGCACCGCATCCGCCAAGGGGACGCCGTCGCGCGAGGGTCCCGTCAGGTGGTTCGCGTCGCACGTCAGGCCCCAGCCGCCGATGACGCCCAGGCAGGTCCGCTGTTCGCGCTCCGCCCGCTCCCGGCTCATCAGCAGCGCAAATGTCGCCGCCGATCCCAGGGTCACGCCCCGGCGCCCGGCATCGAACGGTTTGGCGCCGTCGGGGTCGAGCGCCATCAGCGCGGCGAATCCCGAGAGGACAAACTCGGAAACAAGATCGCATCCCACCACCAGCGCGCACGATTGCTCGCCCCGCCGGATGGCCGAGGCCGCCAGCGCCAGCGCCGCCGACGATGACGTGCAGGCCGAAGAGACCGTCAGCACCGGTCCGCCGGAAAGCCCGAGCGCTGCGGCCACCGGTTGCGGAAAACGTGAAATCCGGCTCGCCTCGCCGGGGGCCGCGCCCGTCAGGATTTCGGTCTCGAGCCCGCTGATCTCCCCCACCGTGGTCGCCAGATACAGGGCGGCGTCGGTCGGAATCGGCCCGGCGTCGGCCAGCATCGCCTGCACCAGTTCTAGGAGCGGCGACGCCGGCGCCGGCGATTCGGCGGAGGGAATCGCCCCGACCGGCAGCGCCGCCAGCGCCGCCGGCCAGCGGTTCCCCGCCGGGCGCAGCGCCCGCTTGCCGGCCAGCAGCCCCTCGGCGCAGCACGCGACGCCGGAGCCATACGCGGAGGTCATCCCCTGCGCCACCAGCACGACGGCGTTCAGCCTTGCAGGCATGCGAAATCCCCCCGGCGCCAGCGTGCCAGACAATCCTCCCAGAGCCGGGGGGCGGCGAAGCAGACGGCCCCGCTGGCGAGATCCATGAACACCTGAACCGTCCGGGCGACCGCACGCAGTTCGCCTTCCGGTCCAATAACCTGGTAGGTCATGTTCAAGCGGGCGGCCTCGGTGCCATGCAGGCGTGCGGTGATCGTGAGCTGTTCGTCCAGCCGGGAAGGATGCAGGTACTCGATCTCGTACGAAATCACCGGCGGCTGAATGCCCGCCTCGTAAAAATCCGCATGGGACAGGCCGCAGCCCCGGCGGAGTTCCGCCGAAGCCTCGTCGAAGAACACCGTGTACCGGCCAAACCAGACGATGCCCATCGGATCGACCTCCGAAAAGCCGACCCGGTGCGTGACGGAGGCCTGCAACGGCGGATAGGCCGGATCATCGGGAAACGACAGGTGCTGGATTCGCCGACGGCTCATGACCGATCCCTTTCGACTGCGGGCGGCGTTGCCGTGAAAACCAGTTCGGCGATCTTCCCGGTCTCGCGAAACCATCGTCCGTTGACCTTGACCCGCCCGGCATCGCCGGCTTCGGGCACGGCCGTGAAGGTGAAGGTGATCGCCTCGTCCGGCGCAACCGCGCTGCAGAACTTGACCGACGCCAGCCGCTCCAGTTGGAGCGGACGCTCCAGAACCCGGGCAACCAGTTCCACCGCCGCATCGATCAGCACGACGCCCGGCAAGATGGGGGTTTGCGGAAAATGGCCTTTAAACACGGGGTCCCGGGCGTCGAAGCGGACGCGCGCTTCGCCTCCGCCCGGGCTCCCGCCGATCTGGATCACGTGCATGCCGAGGCCTCCGCCGCCGGCGGTGCCGGGAGCTTGCGCAGATCGATGAACCTTACGGGCTTGCGCGAAAGGGGGAGATACACGCGCCGGCGGATCTCCTCCTCGCCCGCGGTGCAGACCTCCGGGCGGACGCGCAGCCGCGCCTGGAGCAGATCCGCGATCTTCTGCTTCAGTTCCGCCGTGTCCGGGCTGAGCGACACATGCACGCGGACCCGGTCCGACAGGCCTTCGCTCTCGACCTCCATGCAATATTCGCTCACTTCGGGAACGCCGTTCAGGACCTCGAAAACCGTCGCCGGATAGAAGGTGGTGCCGCGGACCTTCAGCATCTGCGCCCGCCGGCCGAGAATGGGGCTGAGGCGCGGGCTGTGACGTCTGCAGGCGCAGGCGCCCTCCAGGCGATAGCCGATGTCACCGGTGCGGAAGCGGAGCAGCGGCATCCCCTCCACCCCCAGCGGTGTGACGACGATCTCGCCCACCTCCCCCGCGGGGAGACTCCGCCCCTTTTCATCCACGACCTCCAGGATGCCCAGGTCGGGCGCGGCATGACCGCCGCACTGCGCCGGGCATTCGCAGAACGACGTGACGATCTCGGAGGAGGAGTAGGTCGAAAAGGCGGGGGCGCCCCAAAGGCGCTCCAGTTCGGCGGCCAGGGCGGTCGCCTGCAGCGACGCCTCGCGGAGCGGCTCCCCGATGCAGATCAGCCCCTTGATGTCCTGCGGCGGACGTCCCGAAGCGTGCAGATGCCGTCCCAGCTTGCGCAGAAAGCCGGGAACGCCCACCAGAAACGTGGGGCGCAGCTGCGACAGGACCGCCGCATGCCCCTCGACCAGGTTGAGCCCGCTGCGGACGCTGGCGGCGCCGACGGCCTGCGCCCCGAGGCAATAGGCATACCCCGCGACAAAGCACCGGTCCAGCGTGCAGGTCAGCAGCACCCGGTCGCCGCGCCCCATGCCGCACCCCTTGAAGCAGACGGCTTCGTTGTAGGCCAGGCGTTCGAGGTCCCGCGCCGTATACAGCATCCGCGTCGGCTGCCCGGTGGTGCCGGAGGACTGCACCATGTCCCGGATGCAGGCGCGCGGCACCGCCAGGAAGTCGTCGTTGCGCGCCTCCAGGTCCGCCTTGTCCGTGAACGGCAGTTGCTGCAGGGCCTCGATCGGAAAACGTTTGAGCGACGGCGAGACCGTCCCCGCCAGGAGCCGGCGGTAGAAGGGGGACCGGTGACACTGGCGCAGATGTCCGGCCAACAGCCGCTCCTGCGCATCCCGGAGCAGTTCGGGCGCGGAGAAGGCCAGACGGAAGTTACGGCGTAACGGGTTCATGGCAGCGCACTCAGGCGATCCACCTCGTTCTGGATCAATCGGCGGACGTGATTTTTCAACTGAAAGGGAGACTTGTCCTGGAAACTCTCCCAGCGCATTTCGGGCAGGCAACTGACATGGATGGTCGCGGGTTCCACCAGCAGCGCCCCCCGCGCCGGCGAACGGGCGTTGCCGGTGATGCACATCGGCACCAATGTCGCGCGCGCGGCCAGCGCCAGACGGAACATCGTTCCGTGAAAGGGCCCCATGGGCCGGTCCCCCGCACGCGTCCCTTCGGGAAACGCCACGATCGAGATGCCCTCGGCCAGCAGGCGCCTGGCCTTTTCCTGGAACGCCTCCGGCGTCATCGCCCGGATGTTCAAATAGCCGGCCCAGCGGGCGAAGACGCCCCAGACCGGCAATTTGAACGGCCACTGGTTCACGACCTGCACCGCCGCTTCCGGCAGCAAGGCCATGAGAAACGGATCCGACGACGAGACATGGTTCGAAACGAAAATCTTCGCGCCCTGCGGCACGCGCGCAGGGGACTCGTAGACGATGCGGACGACCGGACGCGCCAAGCCGCGAATCACACCGTATCCATACCAGGCGATCATCCTTCTGAACCGGCGCATCCGCTCCTGGTGCGGGAGAAAAGGCGCGCCGACCGCCATCACGGACGACAGGAGGAGGATCGCCGCCGCGGTGTAGAGCACCAGCAGCGGATAGAAGATGAACGCGTAGCCCATGGCGAGGCCTCTGCTCAATCGCCCTTCTCTTTCCGAATCGTCTCGATGAAGGCGTAGACATCGGCCAGCGTGCGGATGCCGCGAATGCGCGCGTCGTCGCGAATCTGCACGGAAAAGCGCTTTTGAAGCGCCACCACCAGATCGACGGTATCGAGGCTGTCCAGCCCCAGGTCCTGAAAGATCTGGGCTTCCGGAACCAGGCGTTCCGGCTCGATCTCGAAGGATTCGGCGAAAACATCATTGGTGATCGACACGATTTCTGCTTTTGTCATGCGCACTCCTCAAACAACCTGTCGGCACACCAGCGAAGCGTTGATTCCGCCGAAGGCGAAACTGTTCTTCATGAAGCAGCGGGCCGACGACGGCTCCAGGGCCGTGACATGCCGGATGCCGCTGCACGTCTCCGCCACGTGGTCCAGATTCCGGGTCGGATACAGCCGCCCGTGCTTCAATCCCCGGATCGTGGCAATCATCTCGATGGCGCCGGAGGCGCCCAGCGTATGTCCCAGGTTCCCCTTGAGGCTGCTCACCGGCACGCGGTCTCCCAGCACGGCACGGATGGCCGCCGCCTCCTCTTCGTCGCCTTGGAGCGTCGCCGTGGCGTGTGCGCTGACGTACTCCACGTCTCCCGGCGCACACCCCGCATCCTCCATCGCGGTACGCATGCAGCGCGCGATCTCGTTCCGGTTCGACTCGCTGATGTGCGCGCCGCCGCTGCAGGTGTGGAACCCCAGGATCTCCGCATGGATCGGCGCGCCGCGCCGCAGGGCCCGTTCGCGTTCCTCGATCAGCAGGATTCCCGCGCCTTCGCCGCAGACCAGGCCGTCGCGCGCCGCGTCGAACGGCCGCGAGGCTTCGTCGGGGCGATCATTGTACCCCGTCGAGGCGGCCATCAACATGTCGAACGACCCCGTCACCGTGGGATGCAACTCCTCCGCACCGCCGCAGAAGACGGCATCCTGCCGTCCCGACCGGATCAGATCGAAGGCCGTCCCGATCGCCTGCAACCCCGAGGCGCAGGCGGCGTTCGTCGAGAGCAGAATGCCCTGCAGCCCCAGGTACTGCGCCAGGTTCATGGCCACCGTATGGGACAGGCACTGGAAAAACTGCATGGCCTGCAACTGCGAGAAATCGCGGTTGGGCAGCATCGTCTCGAACACCTGGTTCAGCGTGATGGTGCTGGCCGTCGTCGACCCCGCCACGCACCCCACGCGCCCGCCCCCGAACGTTCCCGCCTCGCAGCGGGCGTCCAGCAGGGCCTCCAGGGCGGCCTGCGCCGCAAAGAGGCTCATGCGGCCCATGGAGCGCCGGGCCTGCCGCGGAATCGCACGTTCGTTCTTCAATTCGGCAGGCGCCGCGATCCGGCTGCGCAGCCCTTGATAGACGTCCCACTCGGGCATGCGGCGAATGCCGTGACGCCCCGCATCCAATGCGGCCGCCTGCTCGTCCACGTTTCCGCCGAGCGGCGAGACAACGCCCATTCCGGTAATGACCACCCGTTTCATCTGTCTGTCAAGGCACCTTGTTGTAAATGATCTTGTCGAACTCGTCCTTGCCCACCATCTGCCGGGCGACGAACAGGCCCGACATCATGGCTCCCAAAACCCCCGGCAGCAGCGCGCTCTGCCCGGCCGCGTAGAGATTCCGCCCGGGCAACCGGCCGAACAAACCGTACTGACCGACCTTCTGCATGATGCCGTACGCGCTGCCGCACGGTGAATTCAGGTAATCCCTGAATGTCAGCATGGACGCCGTATCGACCCACCGGACACGATCCGCATACTTGGCCAGCCGTCCCAGCCGCGCGAGAATCGCATCCGACCGCCGGCGCTTGTACCGGACATATTCCTCCGGTCGGCGTCCGATATGCGAGGTTGTCCATGGTAGCACATCCTGCGCGAAAGACAACTCCAGGGCCGAGAGCGAAGGCGGCGTGCCGGTGGTGGCATCGCCCGGCACCTCGATCACCACCAGCGGACGCTCCCCCGGCGAACGGGGGTCCATGATCGCATCGAAATCCGTGTCGGGAAACTCCGAGAAGATCGACCGCGCGAAACCCGGCACCGGGGCGCTGCCGCCGACCACCCCGTACGCGACGAAAAAGCCGATGGACGGCTCGAAGGCTTGCACGCGGTCCCGAAATGCCGGAGACGGCCGCACCGGGGCCAGAAGCTCCAGAATCTGCGCCGGATCCATCGTCAGCAGGCAGCGGTCGAACGCGACGGACCGCCCGCCGGAGAGCACCGCCGTCCGGGGCTGGCCCGACTCGACCCCGTCGAACGCCTCCAGACCGCACCCGCAGCAGATCTGCACCCCTGCGCGGACCGCCGCCTTCGCCAACGCCGCCGCCAGCGCGTCCCCGCCGCCCGCCAGACCGCCGACCGACTGGTGCATGCCGTACGCCACCCGCGCGTGCGCCGCAAAGGAGACGCTGGCGGGCGGAGAGCCGTAGCACATCGAAAACGCACCGATCACGCCCTTCAGAACCGGGTCGTGGAAGCGGCTGTCGAGGACCGAGCGCAGCGACACGAAGTCCTCGTCGATCATCCCGAACGTCGTCAGGGGCTGCCCGACGCGCATGCCCATCGTGCGGTCGGCCACGGACCCCAGCGCCTGAAAATACCAGGCGATCGCATCCGCCTCCTTCGGGAACAGCGACTGCCAATGGCTGCATGCCTGTTCAACGCCGATCGGGACATCGACCTCCGCCCCCTGCTTCCGGAAGATGAACCGGTGGGCGCAGGAGGTGTTGTAGGGCACCGGCGACACCTCGTCCCGCACGCCCAATTGCACCAGCAGGTGATCGAACAGTTCGCCGGGGAGGAGGCTTCCCGTGAAGTGGAACCCCGTGTCGAAGAACACGCCGTCCCGCTTGAACCGCCGCAGGCCGCCACCCGGCGCCGCCGCCCGGTCGATCAGCAGAACCGACCGTCCGAAACGGGCCAGCAGCAACGCCGCCGTCAGGCCCGCCGTTCCGGCGCCAACCACCAAATCGTCATACCGGCTCCGGTTGATTCCGTTCATACCGCCATGCCGCCGTTAACGCCGATGACCTGGCCATGGATGTACATGTGCGGTTCGGCACAGAGAAAATTCACGATCGAGGCCACCTCCTCCGCCGTTCCAAACCGGTGCAGCGGAATCAGCGGCAACACCTGCTCCCGGGGTAGATCCTTCGTCATCTCCGTCTCGATCACACCGGGGGAAACGACATTGACGAAAATGTTCTTGCGCCCGACCTCCCGCGCCAGGGCCCGCGCCGCACCGATCAGCCCCGCCTTGGACGCCGCGTAATTCATCTGTCCCGCCTGCCCCAGCTGGCCGGAAATGGACGAGATGACGACGATTCGCCCCTGTTTCCGCCGGAGCATCTCGAAGATGACCGGCTTGACCACATTGAAGAAGCCATCCAGGTTGGTGCGCAGGACCTCATCCCACTCGTCGTCGCGCATGAAAGCGACCAGGTTGTCGCGTGCGATGCCGGCGTTGAACACCAGGGCATCGGGACAGCGTGCCTGCAGCAGCGGCTCCAGCGCCGCGCGGGTCGCCGCGCGGTCCGCAAGGTCGAATGCCAGCAGGCGGCAGGCACTCCCGTGCGCTTCCACCCAGGCTTGCACTTCCTCCGCCGCGGCGTGGTTCTCCCGATAGGTGAACGCGATGTCAAAGCCCGATTCCACCAGCCGGCAGACGATGGCACGGCCGATCCCGCGGCTACCGCCGACCACCAACGCCAAGGGTTTTCGATTCGTTTCGCTCATGGGTTCCGTTCACTCCCGCATCATCCGCGAAGTGCAGGCCACAGCCGCGTCTTCACTCGCCCTGAAAAAATCTATATATCATTACTATCCGGCTGAATGCAAAAGAAATACTGGAGTTCAGGGTTCAGGGTTCAGTGGGGCCTCTGCCCCGGCTGCGCCGGGCCAGTTGGATCGAGCAGGAGAACAATCTTTGTCG
>CAZQKI010000077.1:8899-19453 GCA_964592855.1 uncultured Lentisphaerales bacterium | reverse complement strand
CTCGTCGTCGTCCTCGTCCTCGATGCAAAATTTCGAGAACGAGGACGAGGACGATTCGGCAAGTCTCCTACTCGATCCAACTGGCGGCCTCTGGCCGCCAGAGGCCTCACTGAACCCTGAACCCTGTCTCCTGAACCCTCGGGGCGCGGCAACGCAGTTGACGCGCAACCGCCGCTTGACGCGCTCCGGCCGACTGTGCGACCATTCTTAAACACAGGCCGTGGCGGCGCATGTGCGGTTATTCCGTTCGATCATCCGCGCCAGCCAGAACCTGCAGGAGCACCTTCATGATCCAGCGCAATCTCAACCCCAATCAGATGTTCATCGCCATGGCCCAGAACCATCGGCCCAAATACCGGTTCGACGGCGCCGACCGCACGGCCTTCGACCGCTGGCACAGCCAGGCCCTTCCCGAAGTGCTGGCCTGCCTCGGCGACTTCCCGCAGTCCGTCCCCCCGAATCCGGAGCTGGTCGCCGAATGGAGCGACCGCGGCCTGCGGGTGCAGCGCTGGCTGCTGGATGTGCAACCCCACCTCTCAGCCTCCCTGCTGGTCAACATCCCCGAAGATCTCAAGCCGGGCGAGAAACGGCCGGCGATTTTCTGCTGGCATGGTCATGGCGCGTTCGGCAAGGAACCGGTGATGGGGAACAACTCCTCGGCCGCCCTGGCCGAATCCATCCGCAACCACAACTACGACTACGGCTTTCAAATGGCCAAGGCCGGCTTCATCACCTACGCCATCGACTGGATCGGCTGCGGCGAGCGGCATCCCGAGCACAAGCCCAACCACACCCAGTCCTCCGGCGGCCGCGACTGGTGCAACCTCCTCTATCTCCACGCCACGATGTTCGGCATGACTTCCATTTCAATCAACGTGGCGCACGGCCGCGTGGCGACCGATTTCGTCTGCACGCTGCCGCAGGTGGACGCGGCGCATCTCGGCGTGATGGGGCTCAGCGGCGGCGGCACGATGACCACCTGGACCTACCTCTGCGACAAACGCTTCAGCGCCGCCGAAATCATGTGCTACTGCGATTTCTGGGAGGTCTTCGGCATGCGCGACCTCAACTACTGCGGCATGCAGGTGGCCCCGGGACTCTACAAGCTGGTCGATCTCCCCGACTTGCAGGGTCTGCTGGCGCCGCGTCCGCTGCTGTTCGACGTCGGGGCGCACGACACCTGCTTCCTCGTCGACACCACCCTGAAGGCCTACCGCCACGTGGAGTCCATCTACCAGGCAGCCGGGGCCGCCGGCAACATCGAGCTCGACTTCCATGTTAACGAACACGCCTGGGGAGCCAACTGCTCGCAGGCGTTCTTCCGGAAACACCTGAAATTCTAGGTGTGCAGCTTCAGCGCGATCACGCCGAAGAGCTTGAAGGGCCGCGGGCGACCATCGTAGATGTTCCGCCCGTTCGTCTCCGGGAGCTTCCGCGCCAGGGCGTGCGCCCCGGCGCCGATCAGCAGAAAGACGCCGAACAGCACGAGGTAGGCAGCCGCCGGATAGAGCACCGTCCCCGCGGCGTCGACCTGCGCCTGTTTTCGGAAGGCATCGAGGATTCCGCCGGCCAGGCTGCTCAAGAGCGCCACCGCGGCGTAGGCGGCAAAGTTGCCCAGCCCGACGGCCACGCCCGTCAGGGCCGGCGGGTTGACCTCCAGCAGCATCGCATTGGTGACCGGCGAGAAGCCGGAGGTCATCGTGATGGCGAGAAAAGCCACGACCAGCAACGCGCCCAGCGCCGGGCTGTGCGGCAGGAACAGCAGGCCGATGACCGCCAGCAGACTGCCGGCGGGGACCACCCCCGTCTGCCAGAGGAGGAATACCCGGCGGCGATTGCCATGATAGGCGCTGAGAATGCCGGTGGCCTGATTGCAGATGGCGGAGAGAAACACCATGACCGAGCAGCACAGGGCCGCCGCCGATGCGCTCAGGCCGCCGATGTCTTCGAGGAGTTTCTTGCCGAACACCGTCAGGATGACATAGTAGAGGCCGAAGCTGACCGACATTGAAAAGAGGCATTTCAGATTGTTGAGATTGGTGAGTCCATGCCGGTAGGGGGCGAGCGAAATGACCGCGGCCCGGTTCACCGGCGGCTTTCTGGCCCGGCGCCACAGGACGGCAATGCCCGCCAGCACGATGATCCCGAGCGCCGCGATGCCCAGCATGCCGACCCGCCAGCCGTGGGCTTCGACGCTCTTGACGAAGGGGTAGGTTCCGGCGATGCCGCCGGAATAGCCGAAGAAGACGACAAAGCCAAGCACCGTCGTGAAATGACGGGGATAGAGCCGGGCGCACTCCTTGACCATGCTGAGATAGGCGCAACCACAACCCAGGCCGATCAGCGCCCGGCTCGCGAACAGCATCCAGAAGGTGTTCGAGTAGGCGAAGAGCACCGTGCCGATGCTCAGCACCACGCCCCCCAGCGTGAGCACGCGCATGCCGCCGTAGCGGTCCACCAGCACGCCGACGAGAAGCTGTGTCACGGCGTAGATGTACATGAAGGAGGTGCCCAGTCCCGCGATGGCCGACGCCGACACCTTCAGCTCCGCCTGCAATTGCGAGAAGATCTGTCCCGGGATGGCGACGCGATGGATGTTGACGACGAAGTAAATCGCCATGCCCAGGATGAACAGGGCCACTGTGTAGCGCCGCTCCCGCGGACTCAGCGACTCCGGCGACGCGGTTTCCTCCGGCACGACATACGCCAGAGCGGTGTGCGGCAAGTGTTTTGAAGACGGGGCCATTTACTAAGAGCCTCAAAATTGTTTTTGCCAGGATTGCAGGATTTGCAGGATTTTTCGGATGCTCCGTATAAGGACTACAATGCGACGCTTAGTATGCCTTAAACTTTGCGTGTGCCGTCTTCGATGCGGCCGATCAGCCGGAGCAGTCCGTCGAGGATGGTCAGCGGGTTTGGCGGGCAGCCGGGGACGAAGAGATCGACCGGCACAACGGACGCCGCGCCGTTGCCGACCTCGGCGTGGCCGATGTAGGGGCCGCCCGAAATCGCGCAGGCGCCGACGGCGATGACAATGCGCGGATCGGAGACGGCATCGTATGTCTTCTTGAGCGCGAGCGCCATGTTCTGCGAGACCGGCCCCGTCACCAGCAACCCGTCGGCATGGCGCGGCGAGGCGACGAACTGAATGCCGAACCGTCCCAGGTCCCAGCCCACCGTGCCGAGCACGTTGGTATCGGCCTCGCAGGCATTGCAGCCGCCGGCGCTGACCTGGCGGAGCTTCAGCGACCGCCCCAGCAGCTTCTTGAGCCGGACATCGAGCGCCGCCCCGGCGACCTCGACGGCCGGGCGCGCGCGCGCGACGATCAGATCCGGACGGTTGCGGGCGGCGAGCTGGTAGTTTTGCGAATGGGTGATGGCCTGGTGCGGGCAGACCTCGGCGCAGGCCGTGCAGAACAGGCACTTGCCCAGATCGATGTGCCCGCGATCCTCCGCGCTGAGCGCGCCCGTCGGGCACGCCGCCTCGCAGGCGCGGCACCCGTCGGGGCACTTCGCCGTGTCGATGACCAGCCGGCCGCGGAACCGGTCAGGCAACGGCGGCGGGGCGCCGTCGGGATAGCTCATCGTCCGGTGCTTCTGTTGAATACGCGCAGCAATCGCCTTGAACATGCCAGGTCCCTTCAAATCACGTCTTCACGTCTCACGTTTTCACGTCTTCACAAATCATGTCCGCAATAGGAGAGGTTGAAGCTCTTGTTGCAGATCGGAAAGTCCGAGATCTCCTGGTTGCGCAGGGCGTAGGCCAGGCCGGGCCAGTTGTGGAACGAGGGATCCACCACCTTGTAGCGGGAGAACCGTCCCTGCGCGTCGGTGATCGCCACGTGGCAGACCTCGCCGCGCCACCCTTCGTTGAGCGCAACCGCAAAACTGTTCGGCGCCAGCGCCTGGACGGGCGCCTGCGCGGCGCCGGCAGGGAGCGAGCGGAGCTGGTTCTGAATGAACGCCAGGGAATACTGGATCTCCATCCATCGCACAAAGGCGCGCGAGAAGACGTCGCCCGCTTCACAGGTCGAAACGGGGGAATGCGAGAAGCAGTAGATGCCGGAGGGCTGATCGTGGCGGATGTCGCGGTCCAGCCCCGAAGCGCGGGCGGCGGGACCGACGATGCCCAGGTCGGCGGCGACCTGGCGCGGCAGGTGGCCGACATCCTCGAAGCGCGCCATGACCGACTGGGTGCTCCAAAGCATCTGGATGGCGACCGTCGCGTCCTTCAGCCCGGCATCGAGACGGCGGCTGAGTTCGGCGATGCGGCCGGCATCGGCATCGAAGCCCACGCCGCCGGGACGGATCAGGCCGCGCCCGAAACGGCTGCCGCACAGCAGCGCCGTCATGTTGAGGAAGTCGCCGCGGATGCGTCCGCAGAAGCTGGCGGTCGGGAGGAAGCCGACATCGCCCGCCAGGGCGCCGAGGTCGCCGATGTGGTTGGCCAGGCGTTCGAGTTCCAGTGCCACGGCCCGGATGGCCTGCGCGCGGGGACTCGTCCGACACCCCGCCAGCGCTTCGGTGACCTGGCTGTAGGTGGTGGCATGCGCGACCGTGGCATCGCCCGAAAGCGTCTCGGCGTAGTGCAGCGTGCGGGTGTCGGGACCGCCGATGAGCGCCCGCTCCACCCCGCGGTGCTGGTAGCCCAGCGCGATCTCGAGGTGGAACACCTGCTCGCCGTGGCATTGGAAGCGGAAGTGGCCGGGCTCGATGACGCCGGCATGGACGGGGCCGACCGCGACCTCGTGGACCTGTTCGCCCTCGACGCGGTAGAAGTCGCCCACGGCGGGTAGGATCGGCTGGTCGGCGGGACGGTTCCAGGCGTCGCGCCCGGTCCATGATCGGCAGTAGCGCACCGGCTTGAGCCACGGATGGCCGACCGGCCGCAGGCCGAACTGCTCCGCGATCTCGCGCTCGAAGAGGTGGACCTGCGGACACGCCGGCGTGAGCGAGGCGAATTCGCCGCCGGCGATGTCCGTAGCCGCCGCGAAGAGCCGATTCTGCGCGTCGTCCGCAAGGACCACGTGGAGCCGGACCGCCCCGGGGACCGGCGAGGCCGCACCGAAGAGTGCGCTCACCCGTTGATGCGCGGCCGCCCCGCCGAGGATGGCGTCGCGGAAGGCCTCGACCGCGAGCACGGGGAGGGTGTCGTACGTGACGGCCTTCCCGTTGGCTAGCCGGGCGAGTTCGGGACAAGCGTCGCTCATGGCCGGACCTCCAGAAATTCAACCGCATCGCGGATCAGTGCGTTGAGCGGCTCGGGGATGTAGAGCCCCACGAGCAGCACGAGCAGCAGGAGTCCCAGGACAGGGGCGCCCGTGAGGAAGCTGTCGCGGTACGGGGTGTTGCGCGCTTCGAACGACGGCTGGCCTTGCACGACTTTCAGCACCGTGGCGCCCATGCCGATGAAGACCACCAGCAGCAGGAAGAGGAACAGCCCGCCCAGGGCGTAGCGTCCGGCATCGAAGGCCCCGTTGAGGATGGAGAACTCGCTGATGAACGGGCCGAAGGGCGGCGATCCGGTGATGGCCAGAAACCCGGCGAGGAAGAGGCTGCCGGAGAACGGCAGCCGGCGCATGGCGCCCGACACCTGCTCGGTGTTCTTGCTGTCATAGGCGCGGTGGATGTTGCCGGCGGAGAGGAAGAGGACGCCTTTGGTCAGGCCATTGGTCACGACGTGAAGCAGCGTGCCGAAGAGCGCCGGCGCCCCGATGCCGAGTCCCAGCACCAGGATGCCCATGTGTTCGACGCTCGAGTAGGCCAGCATCCGCTTGAAGTCGCGCTGCCCCACCATGAAGAGGCAGGCGACGGCCATGGAGAGGATTCCCATGAAGATCAGCAGACGCGAAACGTAGGCGCCTTCGCCGGCGGCTAGGCAGATGTGGTAGATGCGCAGCAGGGCCAGGAACGCGCAGCTGGTCACGCCGCCGGCCAGCATGGCGCCGACCACGCCGGGCGCCTCGCCATAGGCGTCGGGCTTCCACGTGTGCATGGGCGCCAGGCCCATCTTGGTGCCGTAGCCCACCAGCAGGAGGACGAATGCGGCGTGCAGCCAGGGCTTGGAAAGCTGCGGCGCCTGCGCCAGGATCCCTTCCAGCGTGAGCGTGGACTCCATGCCGGTATGCAGGGAGGCGTAGGCGAGGAAGAAGGTCCCCAGCAGCGCCAGGGCGATGCCGACCGATCCGACGAGCAGGTATTTCCAGGTGCCCTCGATGCTCCGCTGCGTGTGGTTGAAGTAGATCAGCGGCGCGGTCACGAGCGTCGTGGCCTCGATGGCGACCCACATCAAGCCGAGATGTTGGGCCCAGGTGACGAGGCTGACCACGCCGAGAAAAGCCGTCAGGCAGGCGCAGAAGACGCGGTTGTCGCGCTCGCGGCGGTTGTGGAGATAGCCCACCGCATAGAAGGAGCAGAAGCCGAAGAGCGTGCTGACCACGAGGAGGATCAGCTTGCCGAGGGGGTCGAGCACCAGCCAGGTCCGGCAGGTCGCCCACTCGGGGCGCGACAGGGTCAAGACCGTCAGCGCCAGGTGGGCGACCCCTGTCACGGGCAGAACCCAGGGACGCCACCGGTTCGAGGGAATGAGGGCGGCGAGGGCGGCCATCAGGATGGGCAACAGGATGATTGCGAAAGCCATGGATTACTCCTTCAGCGAAACCAGATGCCGCGTATCGAGCGAGGCGAAGGCTTGGTTGATCTGGTTGACGATGATGCAGATCACAAAGATGGCGACGAACAAATCCAGCAGCACACCCATCTCGACGACCAGCGGCATGGCCTCGACCAGCAGCATGCCGAAGATGAAGATGCCGTTTTCCAGCACCAGGTACCCGACGACTTGCGTCAGCGCCTTGAACCGGGTGGTCAGCAGAATGAAGCCCGTGAGAACCGTCGCGATGGCCGTGGGGACGATGAGCGTATCCACATGGGCCTCGGCCAGGGGCAACTGGCCGGCGAACAGCAGCGCAAAGACCGTGGCCAGCGCACCCAGAATCACGGAGGACTGGAAACCGACCAGGGGCTCCACCTCACGCTTGATTTTGACGCTGCGCATGGCGCGGACCATCATGTAGGGAATCGCAATGCCTTTCAGCGCAAGCGTGGGGCCGACGGTCAGAACGGTCGCCAGCGAGAGATGCCCGTGCAGCAGAAGCGGCAGGAGACCCAGCAGCGCCCCCTGGATGGCCACGGTCCGGATCAGCGAGAGGATCCGGCTGGTTCCCAGCGCAAAGAGGTTGAGCACCAGGACGACGACGAGGATGGTCTGGAGTAGATTGGTCATGACATCACCTGATCAGAAGGATGAATCCAAAGCCGCAGAAGAGCAGCGCGCCGACGAGCAGATACGGCACGTGCCGCATCTGCAGACGCGCCATGATGGACTCGACGACGCCGATGACGGCGGCGAGCCCCAGAATCTCCACCAGGTACAGGGGCCAGTCCAGCCACGCCCGGCCGAATGTGAACGGTGCGACCACCCGCAGCAGCACGGTTCCGAGGACGAGCAGCTTGACGGCGGCGCCATACAGGATCAGGCCGAACAGCGGACCGCTGTGATCCAGCACCATGGCTTCGTGGATCATGGTCAGCTCCAGGTGCGTGGTCGGATCATCCACGGGAATGCGGCAGGTTTCGGCGAGCAGCACGATGAAGAGGCCGATGGAGATGAGCACCAGCGGCGCCGTGACATTCGCGGCGCCTGGGCCCGTGGCGCCCTGCAGCATCGTCGTCAGCGTCAGGGAGCCCGACACCTTGACCAGCACCAGCAGCGCAAAGAAGAGCGCCGGCTCCGTCAGGCAGGCGAAGGTGACTTCGCGCGCCGACCCCATGCCCGCGAACGCCGACCCGGTGTCCAGAGCCGCCGAAGCCGTGAAGAACCGGGCCAGCCCGAAGAGGTAGGCGAAGAAGATCAGATCGCCGGCGAAGGCGATGGGGGCCCCGCCGCCGCCGATCGGGATCAGCAGCCCCGCCAGCAGGGCGGTCGACACCGTCACGATCGGCGCCGCGCGGAAGATCCAGGTCGTCGTCGTGCTCAGCACCAGGCTCCGGCGCATCAGCTTGAAGATGTCGTAGTAGGGCTGCAGCAAGGGCGCGCCGACACGGCCGGCGAACCACGCCTTGGTTTTGGTGATGACGCCCAGCAGCAGCGGCGGCAGGACCAGCAGGACCGCGAGATGGATGATGAGGTTGATCATATTCTTAACGCTCCAGGTTGCCCCAGACGAGCAGCACAATCACGACGATCAGGATGTAGAGCACATACACGTGCGTCTGTCCCCGCTGCAGCACGCGCAGCCGCGGCAGGACGCGTCCGGAGGCCCGGAACAGCGGCGCCACCAGACGGTCGAGCACGGTGTCGGGGACGAAAATCTTGAAGCGCGAAGGCTTCGGGAAGAGCCCGTGGAGCGCGGTCTGGATCCTTTTCGGCCACAGCAGAAAGGCCGTCAGCTTGACCAGCGAATCGCCGAATGTGGAGCCGGTGTATGCCATGCGTCCCGTCGGCGCCGCATAGCCGCAGTCCCACGTGAGTCCCGCACGCACCTGCTTCGCGCGCAGATTCGCCTTCAGGAACAGCGCCCACGCCGCCAGGAGCCCGAGCAGCGCGCCGCCGGCGAAGCCGAGGGCCTTCAGCGGGACGACCGCCGCGATCGACAGGGGTTGCGGCTGGCCGGTCCAGGTCCCGACCGCCGCATCGAGCAGCGGCGTGACGAGCCGGGGGAAGAGGCCGATGAGCACGCAGCAGCCGGCCAGCAGGACCATGGGGACCAGCATCGCGATCCCGGGTTTGTGCAGATGCCGGGGGCTGGCGCTTCTCGGTGCCCCCAGGAACACCGTCCCCAGCACCTTCACGAAACAGGCCACGGCCAAGGCACCGGTCATGGCGAGCGCCACAGCCGCGAGCGCGGCCGCCGGCGCACCGGGTGCGGCGCCAAGCCCCAGCGTGCGGAGCAGCCCGGCGTAGAGCACCCACTCGCCGGCGAACCCGTTCAACGGCGGCAGGGCGCAGATGGCTGCCGCACCGACGACGAAAAGCGCCATCACGAACGGGAGGCGCTTGGCCAGGCCGCCCATGCGGTCGATCTCGCGTGTCTCCGTCGCATGGATGATGGCGCCGGCGTTGAAGAAGAGCAGCGATTTGAAAAGACTGTGGTTCCAGACATGGAACAGGGCGCCCCCCAGGCCCAGCAGCACCCACTCCGCATGGCCCAGGGCGCGTCCCAGAAGCGCGAGCCCCAATCCCAGGGCGATAATGCCCATATTCTCGATGCTGCTGTAGGCCAGCATCCGTTTGATGTCGCGCTGGCCAATGGCGAAGGCGATCCCCGCCAGGCTCGAGAGGGCGCCGGCCGCCAACAACACCGGGCCCCACCACGGCGCGGGGGCCGGCAGCAGGGCGGTCATCCGCACGATCCCGTAGATGCCCATCTTGAGCATCACGCCGGACATCACGGCCGAGACGTGGCTGGGGGCGTTGGCATGCGCCCCCGGCAGCCAGACATGCAGGGGCATGAGGCCCGCCTTGAAGCCGAAGCCGATCACCGCCAGCAGGAACAGCGCGTTGGCCGCTTCGGCGGGAATTGCCGCGCCTGCCGTCAGCGCGAACGAGCCGGTCGCCTGCCGCCAGCGGGCGAACAGGGCGAGGAGGCAGAGGGTGCCGATGTGCGTGGCGATCAGATAGATCCAGCCGGCGCGGCGCACCTCCACCTTGTCGTCCTCCGCCGAGGCCGCAAAGTAGGCCGCCAGCGCCATTACCTCCCAGGCTATCAGGAAGAGCAGGCCATCCCGGGCGATCACGACCAGCGCCATGGCGCCCGCCAGCAGACCATAGGCCAGGCCCAGGCGGCATCCGTTGGCGGGATGCTCCGACTGCCGCCAGTAGCCCAGCCCGTAGACCGATCCCAGCATCGGTATCAGGAAGATCGGCAGCAGGAACAGGGCGCTGATCGGATCGACGGCGACCGAGAACTGGCTGTGCTGGAACCCCCAGGCCAGGCTCAGCGCCGGAGCGGGCGGGGCGACGAGCGCACGGACAACACCCGCCAGGCCCAGCAAGCCTCCGCACACCATGAGCCCCGTTGTCACGCGCTGCCCGGCGGCGGAGTGCGCCGGCAGGAGACAGGCCGGGAAACCACTGAACCCGAGCAGGGCGATGGCCATCAACACTAGCGTCAGAACAATCATAGATTCAGTCGGTTACCGCGCCAGCCAGCGTTCAACCATCGCCCGGATGGGAAACAACGTGCCGAGCAGCACAAGGAGCATGATGAGGATGTACAGCATGTAGTTCTGAGTCAGGCCGCGCTGAAAGCGACGGAACCAGCCGAAGCTGTTTTCGATGCGGCGCCCCATGGGGAGGAGCATGCGGTCGAGTACGGCATCGTCCACATGGCTGTGCGCCGCAGCCGGCGCCGGGAAGAGTCCGGCCACCTGCGGATGGTGCACGTGCGGCCGGAGCACAGGGGCGAACAGGCCGACGATCATCTGCGCAAACGAGGTCGCGGTGTACTGCATCCGGGCGTTCGGACGCGCATAGCCGCAGTCCCAGGTGAT
>CAZQKI010000077.1:0-8799 GCA_964592855.1 uncultured Lentisphaerales bacterium | reverse complement strand
CATCGGCACCCGCATCGTGACCGGCGCCTCGCGGGCGTGGGCGGCGGCGGGCGTCCGCGCCACCCCGAGAAAGGCCGTGCCGTAGACCTTCACGAAGCAGGCCACGGCCAGGGCGCCGATCGCCGCCAGCACGGGCACGCCCACCATGGCCATCGTCGATCCGGCGAGCGCGGCGTTGAACAGGCCCAGATAAATGAACAGCTCGCTCACGAAGCCGTTCAGCGGCGGGAGGCCGCAGATGGCCACGGCGCCGACCAGAAAGCCGGCGGCACTCCACGGCATCGCCCGGGCCAATCCCCCGAGCCGGTCGATCTGCCGCGTGTGCGCCCCGTGCACGACCGCACCCGCCGCGAAGAACAGCAGCGATTTGAAGATGCTGTGGTTCCAGACATGCAGGAGGCAGCCGCCCAATCCGAGCACAACCCACCCGGCGTGCCCGGTCGAGCGTCCCAGCAGGGCGATGCCCAGCCCCATCAGGATAATGCCGATGTTCTCGACGCTGTGGTAGGCCAGCAGACGCTTGATGTCGTGCTGTCCGATGGCGTAGACGACGCCGAGCAGGCCGCTGACGGCGCCCAGCGCCAGAATGATGCTGCCCCAGGCGGCCGGCGGGACGGGCAGCAGCGAGAGCCAGCGGACCAAGCCGTAAATGCCCATTTTAAGCACCACGCCCGACAGCATGGCAGAGACGTGGCAGGGGGCGCTGGCATGCGCGCCGGGCAGCCAGAAGTGCAGCGGCATCATGCCGGCCTTGAGCCCGAACGCCAGCAGCAGCATCAGGAAGAGCAGGTGCCGCGTCCCCAGGCTCAGCGTCTCCGGGGAGACCGGCTGCAGGAGGTAGGAACCGGTCGCGGACCGCCACAGGGCGAACAGCCCGAAGAGCGTCAGGGTGCTGACATGCGTGGCCACCAGATAGACCCAGCTCGCCCGGCGGCTCTCCTTGCGGTCATCTTCGGTGGCGACGAGGAAGAAGGCCGAGAGGGCCATGATCTCCCACCCCAGCAGAAACGACATCGCGTGGCGGCTGATGACCAGCAGCGCCAACCCCGCGACCAGCAGCCCCCAGAAGAGGCGGAGCTTGCGGCCGTTGCGCCGATGGAGCCGCTGCGGCCAGTAGCCCAGTCCGTAGAGGGGGCCGATGCCGCCCACCAGAAAGATGGGCGCGAGAAAGAAGGCGCTCAGGGCATCGAGTCCAACCACGCCGTTGCCCGCCGCTGGCCAGGGAAAGCCGTACGCGGCGCCACCGGCGCCACTCAGGCCGCCGACCACGCCGGCCAGCCCCGCAGTTGCGGCAACCGCCATGCAGGCCGCGGCAATCCGTTCGCTCCAGACCGAGGTTCGCGACATCACGAGCCCCGGCAGCCCGCTGATGGCCGCGAGGAGGATGGCCAAGAGACTCAGGTCAAGAAACACGGACGCGCCTCTGAAGTTGAAAAGTGTTCATCCTGGTATCGCCGCTTCGGCGTCGGCCAGCCGGTCCATGAGCGTCCCGCTGGCGTCCTGCCGCTGAAGCGCCGCCTTGAACACCGGATCGCGCAGGACGAAGCCCAGCCGCGACAACAGGTGCAGGTGAATCCTGACCGTGGGACAGATCATCGTGAACAGCGTGTTGACCGGCCGGCCGTCGATGGCGTGAAAATCAATCGGCGTCTCGAGGAAGCAAAGCATGACGATCGGTTCGGCAACGTGCAGGACCACGGGATTGCGGACGTGGGGGATCGCAATGCCATCGCCGACGCCGGTGGAGCCCAGGCGCTCGCGGACCAGCAGCACCTGATAGAGAAACTCGCGGTCCACCGCTTCCGGCAGCTTCAGCAGGTTGACGATGTTTTGCAGCACGGAGGGCTGGTCGGAGCCCCCGACCCGGTACACAACCCCTCCCGCTTTCAGCGCCTCGGCCAGCGTCGGAAGCCCGGCGTTGCCATTCGTGCCGGCGCTGAACAGGCCGGGGGCAACCTGCAGGTTCCGGCCGGTGGCCCACTCCAGCAATTCGGTCCGGTTGAAGCGGATCTGCTCGTTGAGCGTGTGGACGGGAAGCGCGTCCTGCCTGACCCACTTGTAGATCGTCTCGTCGGAAACGTTCAGCAGAGCCGCTGCATCTTTTACGGATAGTTGCATATTAGCGGATCTTGTAGGTCCGGATTTCAAAGGGGGACAGCGTCACTTCGACCGCCGTTGAGCCGCTGATCACCGCGCCGTCGTCCCACTCCATGAGCCCCGTCTCGACCAGCCTGGCGCCTTCGGGCAGATGCAGCACGCCGCACGACCGGCAGCCGCGCGTCTCGACCAGGCGCACCACCAGGCAATCCTCGCGCTCCGCCTGCTTCAGCACCTCCAGCGAGATGCCATCCGACACCAGCGTGCAAGGCAGGGCCGTTCCCACGCGTGCCGCGCGTCCGTAGAACGCCGCCGGCGGCTGGTTCAGCATGGCCGCCTCGGCGATGACGCCGGAGTCGATCAGCCGCCCCTCGTGGGGCAGCAGCGCGTAGGTGAAGGTCTGCAGGCCGATGTCGGCGTCGGGGTCGGGATGCGTCGGCGAGCGGAGCAGGTTGAGATCGATCTGCCGGCCGTCGAGCTTGTAGCCGTACTTGCAGTCGTTGAGCAGCGCCAGCCCCGACTGGTTGTCGGAGAGATCGACATAGCGGTGGGCCGCCACCTCGAACTTGGCCATGTCCCAGCTGGTGTTGCGGTGGGTCGGGCGCCGCAGGTAGCCGTACTGGATGTCGCAGGTTCCCTCGGCCGCGTCGATGCCGGTGTCGAACGAGACGCGCAGCATGCGGTGCAGTTCGCGCCAGTCGACCTGCGTCTCGAAATCGAGCCGGCGGCTGTGCCGCGGGAGGCGGACCCGCTGGCGGATCGTCGACTGTTCGCCGATGGCCAGCTCGAAGTCGAGCTCGTCGCAGACCACGCCCGGGCGGCGGCCGCGGCAGGCGACGGGGCGGGCGCCTTCGATCCGCTGCCGCTGGTACCAGACGTCGACCTCCCACGCGTCGTAGTTGTGCGGCCGGTCGGCATAGAGCGCCAGCCGGTTGCCCTGGGCACCGGGCGGCAGCAACTCGGCTCGGCGGGCCTTGTCGTAGATGCGCGTGACGACAGCCGCGTCGTCGAACTCGTAGCGGATCAGGTCGTTCTCCAGCACCCGCGCCTTCGGCTCGCATCGGGCCGGGGCGGCGGTGCGCGGTCCGCCTCGACGCAGCGTGGTGAAACTGTAGGGCGGGAGCGGCACCGCCACGGTCACGCTGTCGGCATTGTCCTGCACCGCGACCTCGGCGCCGTCGGCCGCGAGCACGCGGCATCCTTTCCACGACGCGTCCAGACGGACCGGCGCGGTGTAGACAACGCCCAAACTGTTGAAAAGGGTCACCGCCCGGGCATCGGCCCGCAGCAGCGTCCGGGCGGCGCGGTCCATCAGCCCGTCGCAGGCGGCCAGCGCCTCGGCATGCTGCCGCTCGACCTCGCGGTACACCCGGTTGATGCTGGAGCCGGGGAGGATGTCGTGGAACTGGTTCGTCAGCAGCATCTTCCAGAGGGCGTCCAGCGCCGGCCGGGGGTAGGCCTTCGGCGGCAGCATCGAGAGGAACATCTCCGTCTCGCGCAGCTTGAGTTCCAGCTTGCGGTTCCCCCGCTTGGTCTTGGCCTGCGTCGTGAAGGTGCCGCGGTGGCATTCGAGATAGAGTTCGCCGCGCCACGTCTCGAGCTGGTCCTGCAGGCCGCGGAGCCGTTCGAAGTAACTCTCCGCCGTGCCGAAGGCGACGCGCGGCGAGCCATTGAGCGCCCGCAGCCGGAGCCCCTGCTCGACATGCTCCTCGCGCGGCCCGCCGCCGCCGTCGCCGATGCCGAAGAGGCTGGCGAAGCCGTCGACGAAGCCGTTCTCCTTGAAGCGGGTCTGCGCAGCGCGGAGCGGCTTGGGCAGCATGAAGCCGTTGTAGTTGTTCTCGGGGGGGAAGTGGGTGAGCACCTCGGAGCCGTCGATCCCCTGCCAGCGGAAGGTGTTGTGGGGGAATTCATTGTGCAAGTTCCAGGAGATCTTCTGCGTCAGGAAGAAGTCGACGCCGGCCCGCCGCAGAATCTGCGGCAGCGCGGCGGAGTAGCCGAAGACGTCGGGGAGCCAGAGGTTGCGGACGTCGACGCCGAACTCGTCCTTGTAGAAGTTCTTGCCGTGCAGCACCTGGCGCACGAGCGATTCGCCCCCCGTGACGTTGCAGTCGGCCTCGACCCACATCGCCCCCTGGCATTCCCAGCGGCCGGCGGCGACCGCCGCCCGGATTTTTGCGTAGAGGGCGGGGTAGTGCTTCTTGACCTCGGCGTAGAGGTGGGGCTGCGAGGCGCCGAAGACGTAGTCGGGATAGCGGTCGAAGAGGGCGATCTGGCTGGCGAAGGTCCGGGCAGCCTTGCGCGTCCCCTCGCATACCGGCCAGAGCCAGCCGACGTCGATGTGGGCATGCCCCACGGCGGTGACGGTCAGGTCGGCCGGATTGGGCGGCACAGCCGCGACGGCCTCCAGGGCGGCCCGCGCCGCGGCGACGCCGGCGAGTCCCTTGACCTCGAAGATATCCACCGACCGCACCATCGTTTCCAGCAATTGATTGCGGCGGGGCGCATTCGCCTCCAGCGACTCGAACAGGTCGAACAGCGTCGTCAGGTCGAGCCAGTAGTGCCAGACCGCCGTCTCGAACCGGACCAACTCCATCTGCACAACCTTGCCGGTGTAGTTGCCGTGCCGCTCGGGGGCGTCGCGCGCGGGATCGCCCTGCCGGTTGATGCCGAAGAGGCCGTAGGCCGCCGCCTCGATCCACAGGTCGACCGTCTCGCCGCCCCGGCACGGTTCGCACAGGCGGTAGATGTCCTTGCTGTAGGCGCTGGCGAAGATCGATCCGTTCGTCAGTCCGTAGACGGGACAGCCGGAGGCATCGAAGACCAGCGACTCGCCATTCGCGTCGAACCGCAGGGCGACGTCGGCGCCGCGCCAGGCTTTGGGGACGACCCCCGTGAGGTGGAACCAGGCGCTCTGCCAGGCCGCGCCCCAGGTGTCGCCGACCTGAACCGGCTTGTAGTCCCCTCCCCTGCCGCGCCGTCCGGCATACGGGATCGCCTCGTCGCTCACGCGGCAGACGGCCTTGAGCGGCACATGGGCGGAGTAGACCATGTCCTTGGACAGGCGCCCGATGAACGTCTGCAGACGCTTGACGTGGATCTCGTTCAATTCTCTACGCATGTTGATGATCTCGCTGCCGACGCTCCCTCGAAACAAACGGGTTGAATTATGCCTGATTTCCGAAGCGATGACACTTCATTTTAAGAAATGGACCCGGCGGTCCTCCGCCGTAGCGAATCGGAAGTCGGAACGGCGGCTCCATTCACCACCGCCGGGGATGGCGGGGTCTAGTTCTTCCCTTGCTGCACACCTATTCATAGGGGTGACGATTCAACCGTAGGGGACAAGGAAGCGGAGGCGCACTCGACGCAGGACGGTCCTCCGGGCCGTCCCGGCTGATGCGCAGAGACAGGACGGCGCGGGAGCACCGTCCTACTTCGGATCGCCAAACGAGGCAGCCGGCGCGAATGCCCGGCCCTACCGGCCAGATCTCTCAGAACGTGCGGACTGACTGGTGCCGTAGATCTGCCATTGCCTGCCGCGCCGCTCGCGGCACAGGCACGTATCGGACCGCGCACCCGACGCGGGACGGTCCGGTACGTCCCGTCCTACCGGTTCTGCCGAGGAGAGGGTTCATGCGGAGCGAACATCGAACAAACAACATCGAACGCTCAACATTGAAGTCTGCACGTTCGGTTCGACGTTAAATGTTGAATGTTCATTGTTCGATGTTGACCGAAGGAAATCGTGATCCGTAGTCGTCGCCGTAGTCGTCAACCGACCCTCCCCCCCCCTTCCGTTGAACGCCACCGGCGACGACTAGGCGTGGGATCCAGTGTGGCGACATAGTGTGCTCCGCCGTTTCCGGCGGCAGCGATTGAAGTTGCCGTCCCGGCTCCCGATTCGCTACGGCGGAGGACCGCCGAGTCCACTTCTTTCTTGGGCGCGACAAAGAAAGAACTGGAGCCCGCGGTCCCCGGCGGTGGCGAATGAAGCCGCCGTCCCGACTCCCGAATCGCTACGGCGGAGGACCGCCGGATCCACAGCATCCTGTTCACCGGGATCGACGTCACCTGCTGCCCACGCTGCGGCAAGGGCCATCTGGTCTGCGTCAGCGAACTCCACCGAGACCGCGACTGCCCCGCATGAACATGCTCGCCACATCCCCCATTGCGTTGTCGTTGGTCCGCCGCGGCTCCGTTCGACAACATATTATCCCCCATTCGACTAGCAATTCTCTTTTTGGCATCTTCCCGATACGGACGACACGGAGGTCGTCCCTCCAGATGCTAGAAACAAGGGCTTGTATCGGATAATGAGAGGGTCGGGCTCCGTCCCGACCGCTGTTCGGATGCCAAAAAGAGAATTGCTGCCATTCGACAAAAACCGCTTGTCACTAATCCGCAGCCGCTCTACACTTGCCGGACGAGGGATATAACGCTATTCGCTATGCCCAATCATGAAATGAAAACTAAGAGAGAGACAGGAAAGCCCTGGGGCAACAATGCGTGGTGTTCTTTCTGTGGTGCAAAGCCCGGCCAGATAAGCGATGCGACAGGCAAGATGACCACTGCCATCTATGCATGCCCCAAATGCAGGCGGAACTACTGCGATCAATGTTCTGCCCCCCGACGCTCGCCGGAGACTGCCGAGTGCCTCCGTTGCGATTCTGAGATGATGAGAGTGGCACAACAAGCCGCCGGGCCGAATGCGCACTAGCTCGTTGGCCCGCAGCGACGTTCGGCAGGAGAGAGACGGAAGGATTCTCCGATGCGCATCATGTTCATGTTGTTTCTGGCACTCGCTGCAATCGGCGCTTCCGGGTTCGCGGGGGGATTTACATTGACGAACGCGAGGTAATGTCGGAGAGCAATGACGAAACGAGTAAGCAGGTTGAGTAAGTGTGCCGTTCAAGAACGCGTTTAAGTGTGTGCTCCACAATTTCCATACACCCGAACACTCGAACTCTTAACCGCTCTCTTAACCGCGGGACTTACTCGGATACGCTTACCCGATCCCCGTCCCCATGCCCCTAGTTGAGCAGCTTCCGCAGGGTTTTCTCCATCCCGTTGGCCATGCGCAGGAAGCCCAGGTCGGTCTGGTGCGCGCCGTCGACGCTGCACTCCGTGTAGTCCTTTCCCAGAAGACCGCTACCGTCAAGGAAGGTGATGTGCGTGTCTCCCGCGCGCCGCAGGCGTGCCACGGTTTTTCGCTGGAAGTCACGGTTGGCCAGGCGGCGCTGCCGCGCGACGGCGTCGTAGGCCTCGGCTGCATAGGGGATCTTGGAGACGACGAGGATTTCGGTCCGGGGCCACCGCTTGCGGAGGATGCCGAGAAAGACGGGGAGCGTCTCCTGCATCTTCTCCAGCACATGGCAGTTGGCCTCGTAGTCCATCACGAACAGCGCGGGGGGCGGCAGCGTGGCGATCGTGTGGGCGACCTCCGGCTCGCCGCGGCCGCTGCCGGAGAAGCCGAGGTTGAGGAATTCACAGTCGATCCGGCGGCTCAAAATGTTCGTGTAGGCCATGCCGGGGCGGCTGGCGCAGCCGCCCTGCGTGATCGAGGTGCCGTAGATCACCACCGGACGTTTCAGGGCCGGCCGGGGCGCGGCCGCGAGGCGGCAGCCCGTCGGCAGCCCGATCGCCACCTCCGCGACGCCCATGTAGAGGGGGCAGTTGATCGTCACGGTACGCAACTCCGCCGAGGGGAAGTTGCAGAGCGTCACCTGATAGGCGTCGGCGCCGCGGCTGAAGCGCGAGACGCCCGCGAAGGTCATCGCACCGACCTCGCCGATGTAGGCATCGAACCCGCACTGGCCCGTCGCCGTGATGTGGTCCATCGAATGGGTGCCGCGCAGCTTGACGCGCAGGGCGATCCGCCGGGCGGTCGTGCGGAAGCGCACCTGCACGCCGGCCGTGTGCCAGGCCTGGCCTTCGACGCCTTCGGGGAGCGTCCACTGGGGCTTCACCGGCATCCGGCGAAGGCCGCCGTCGGGAATGGGCCAGCCCATTCCCAGGACGCGGAAGGGCTTGTCCCAGAGGGAGAACCACGTCATCCCGTCGGCCTCGCCCGCCGCCGCGGGCGCCGGGGCAGCCTGGATTTTCGGAGTCTTGGACTGAACTGGCTTTTTCTTCATGGAATGAACCTTATTGAACCGTCTATTTCGTGAGTGTCGGACAACCCGCAAACAGCGACCCCGTGCCGCTGTTGAAGAGGAAGGACCAGGCGATGGGGGCGTTCGTCCAGCCCGAGTAGATGCTGTTGGCGCCGCCCTCAAAGTGGTCGCCGCCCCCCCAGGCCCCGGCATGCGTGTCGTACATCCCGCGCCAGCAGCCGGCGAAGCGGGGATCCCTGGATGTGTCCTGGATCTGCGCCAGCAGGCGCATCGAGCGTTGCGCGGCGCTGGCGTAGGCGGACTGTCCGCTCCAGGCGTGCAGATGCTGGAGGGCCAGGACCGCCCAGTTGTCGGTGTAGATCAGGTCCGCCAGATGCGGCGCCGCCGGCGCCTCGTTGTGTTCGGCGGGAAAGTGTCCGTCGGGGTGCTGGCTGCGGAGCATCTCCTGGCCGGCCTGCAGGGCGACCTCACCCGCCGGGCCATCGGGAAATTGGCGCGCGACAACCGATGCCGTCAGTGCCAGGTAGGCGTATTCGGAAAAGGGCCAGGGGCGCGAGAGTCCTTCGCCCGGACGATGCACGCGCTGACT
>CAZQKI010000076.1:0-19463 GCA_964592855.1 uncultured Lentisphaerales bacterium | reverse complement strand
CCGACTACGAAGCCAAGAGCCGCGAGGGGCTCCTGCCGCTCAGCGACGCCCTCGACGCACGCGCCGTCATGGATCTGGCCCAGGTCGCCCTGGTCAAGAGCCGTTATACCGAGAAGCTGGCCATCGCCAGCCTCGAACTGGCCATGGGCATAGTGGGTGAGAGCGTGAGTGAGTGAGTATGTGCGTTTGTGAGTTTGTGAGTTTGTAGGTGACGAGCGATGAGCATGGTCAAACATTTTAGCGCCTTACGGCCCAACAACACCTACAAATATCACGTTGTTCAAGACCCGGAACCGGCAAGAACCGCAGATTGACGAATAATGAGGTCCGAATCATGAAGGAAAGACAAAGACAACCGCTAAGGAACCGGATTGACTTCGACGGGTTATGCGCCCGCGAAGCGGGAATTCTGCGGTTCAGTATTCGTCGGGTGATGCGCCCGCGCAGCGGGACATCTGCGGTTCGATTGGGTTGCAGGCTCCGCCCGCATTGGTAAATACGATGGCCAATGCCGACCTCTGGTGCATGCCTCACGTTAAAGAGGATGACGAACCCTACAATATCCCAGATTAACCCCCTTACCCACCCCCCCCACTCTCTCTCCCCGCACACCCACACACCTACACACACTCTCTCGCCCCACACACCCACACACCCACACACTCTCTCTCCCCACACACTCACACACCCACACACCCACACACTCTTCAACCAGGCCTCATTCCCATGAACACAATCCCTATCAAACGAGCCGTCATTGTCACACTCTTCGCCCTGTCTTTCACCGGGTGCGGAAAGAAGGAAGGAAACGCGGCGGCCACGGACGCGGCAGCGGCGCGCGTCCTTGCCGTCCGTACGCAGGTCGCGACCAACCGTGTCTTCGAACGCCGGCTCACCGTGCAGGGGACGCTGGAGGCGAAGCATTTCGCCAGCGTGGCCGCGCGCGTGGTGGGGAACCTCGATGCCGTCTGGGTCGACGAGGGCGATGCCGTCAAGGCCGGCGAGACCCGCCTCTTCCAGATCGACCCCGTAGGCCTTTCCAATGCGCTGAGCATCGCCGAGCAGGCTCTGAACGTCGCCAAGGCTGGATTCAAGGTCGCCCAGGCCGGAGCCGACAAAACGCGCGCCGAGGCGCGCAAAGTCGGCCTCGACTACGAACGCTACGCCCGGCTGCACAAGGACGGCAAAATCAGCAACAACGAATACGAGACAGCCGACACGATGAACCAGCAGGCCAAGGCCGGCATCGCCGTCGCCGAGGCGCAGGTGGACCTCGCCGGGCGCCAGGTCAACCAGGCCGAAGCCGCCCTGGCCATCGCCCGCAAGAATCTTGCCGACTCGCTGACCCTGGCGCCGATCACCGGCATCGTCAGCCGCAGAAGCGGGGAACCCGGCGAGCAGATGGCCGTGGGACGCACCGTGCTTCAGATTGTGAATCTGGGGACCATCGAAGCCGCCGCCTATCTGCCCGCCCAGTACTATCCCGACATCATCCCCGGCAAGACGCCGTTCCGCCTGGAAGTCAACGGCCGGCCGGCGGGAACGCATGGGATCAGCTACTGCAGCCCCACCATCAACCCGGTGCTGCGCACCTTCGAAATCAAGGGGCATGTGGAAAACGCCTCCGGCCTGGCCGTCCCCGGCAGCATGGCGGCAATCACGATCGTCTTCGAAACGCGCCAGGGCATCGGCGTGCCGACCGCCTCGCTGCTGAACCGCGGCGGACGTCCGGTCGTCTTCGTCGTCCGCGACGGCAAGGCCGTTCAGGTCGCGGTGACCACCGGCTTTCAGAACGATGCCTGGTCGGAGATCCTGGCCGGGTTGAAAGCGGGCGAGCCGATCATCACCGAGGGCCAGACCCAGCTTCAGGACGGCGAACCGGTGGAAGTCCTCTGACCCCTTGTCCCCCCTTTTTCCAGACTGGAGATGATCCATGTTTCTCGCCACTGCATCCACCAAGCGCCCGATCGCGATGACCTGCCTGCTCATTGCGCTGGTCACCCTGGGCATCAACGCCTATCGAAAATTGGCCTTGGAAGACATGCCGAGTGTCGACATGCCCTACGTGACCGTCGTCACCGCCTGGATCGGCGCCTCGCCCGAAGACATTGAAAAGGACATCAGCAAGCGTATCGAGGACGCGGTTTCGGGCATTGACGGCCTGAAGCACATCGAAGCCTCCAGTGTCGAGAACGTCAATCAGGTGGTGCTGGAATTCAATATCGGCGTCGACGTGGATGTGGCCGCCCAGGACGTCCGCGAGAAGGTCGACGCCGTTTTGGACGACCTGCCCGCAGACGCGAACCGGCCGGTCATCCAGAAGGTCAACATCAACGCCAAGCCGATTGCCAACATCTTCCTCTCGGGCGAGGCCCCGCTTGATGAGCTCTACGACTATGCGGACAACACGATGGCCGACCGTTTCGCCACCGTCCCCGGCGTGGCCGAAGTGCAGGTGATCGGCGGCAACGAGCGCGAGGTCTGGGTGGAACTCGACCGCAACGCACTGGCCGCGGCGGGACTCACCAGCTTCAACGTCGTTTCGACATTGCAAGGGGCCATCCTCTCCCTGCCCGGTGGCCGCGTGCGCGAATCGGGCAACGAGTATTCCATCCGTTTCGACGCCGAATACAAGTCCGTGGAGGAGATTGCCAACCTCGAAGTCGCCAACCGCGATGGTGCCCGGCGTCGGCTGGGCGATCTGGGAACCGTCCGTCTCGCCACCGAGGAGATCCGCCAGCGGGCCATCCTCGACGGCAAGCAGGGCATCGTGCTCAAGGTCGTCAAAAAGGCCGAAGGCAACACCGTCGCGGTCGTCCGCGAGACGCGGAAACGCTTCGAGGAGATCTGCCGGGCGCTGCCCGGCGGCATGGCGCTCACCTGGGTCTCGGACGAGTCGGAGAGCGTCGTCGCCTCGGTGGACGCCGCGACATCGAGCATCTGGCAGGCGATCCTGCTGTGCGCCGCGATCCTCTTCGTCTTCCTGGTCAACCTCCGCACAACCGTGATCGTGGCGATCACGATGCCGGTGACGGTCGTCATCAGCCTCTTCTTCATGAAGCTCGCCGGACAGTCGCTGAACACCGTGACCCTGCTGGCCCTGGGCCTTTCGACCGGCGTGCTGGTCTCCAACTCCATCGTGGTGCTGGAGAACATCGTGTCCAAGTTCGAGGTGATGGACGACCACTGGGAGGCGGCCCGCATCGGCGCCTCGGAAGTCACCGTCGCCGTGCTCGCCTCGGCCGGCACGAACGTGGTGGTGATGTTCCCGCTCGCGATGATGACGAGCCTGGTGGGGATGATGCTCAGCTCCTTTGCCGTCACCACCCTGATCGTGAACGCCGCCTCCATCCTGATCAGCTTCACCCTGACGCCGATCCTCTGCGCCCTGCTGCTGGAGCCGGCGAGCAAGCGGAAGAACAACGCCTTCACCCGTTTCGGCAAGCGATGGGACCGCGGCTTCCTGCGTTTCGCCGAGCGCTACACCGCCGGCATCCGGAACATCGCCGGCCACAAATACCTCAATCTGCCGATCGTGGCCGGTTTCGTGGTGCTCCTGGTCCTGACGATGAAATTCGGTGGCTCGCAGCTCGGATTCAGCTTTTTCATGAACGACGACCGGGGGCGCACCTTCATCCGCGTCGACCTCCCGCCCTACTACGATCTGGCTAAAACCGTCAGCCGCCTGGAGGGCATCCAGACACGGCTGCTCGGATTGTCCGATCTCAATCACGTGCTGACCACCGCCGGCAAGGCGGAGGCCCGCGGCGGCCAGGCCAACGAAGGCGTCTACCTCGGACAGATTGAGATCTTCTTCAAGCCGAAGACCGAGCGGAGTTGGACCATCCATCAGCGTCTCAGCGAGATCCGCACCCTGCTGCGCGACGAGACCGACTGCGTCATCTCCGCCGCCGTCCCCGGCAAGATGGGCGGACAGAGCTTCCAGATCGACTACAACCTCTCCGGCGACGACCTGGGCACCCTCGAAGCGGCGGCGACGGCCATCCGCGATGCCGCCCGCGGCGTCGATGGCGTGGAGCAACTGGATACGACGGTCCGCGACCCCAAGCCCGAGATCCGGATCGTCCCCAAGCGGACGGTCCTCTCCGACCTCGGCGTGACCGCATCGCAACTCGGCATGATCGTCCGCGCCAATGTCGACGGCATCGAGGCCGCCGACTACAAGCGCGGCGACCGCACCTACGACATCCGGGTCAAGCTGGCCGAGACCGAAGGCAAGGAGCAAATCCGCCAGTTCCTTCTCCCCGGCGCCGACGGCCGCCCCATTCCGCTTGAAACCGTCGCCGATGTCGAGGACACCCGTTCGACGATCCAGATCTTCCGCATGGACAAGCAGCGGACGGTCAAGCTGTTGGGCGACATCAGCCCGGGCAGCACGATGAGCCAGGTCGGCGACCGGATCGCGCGTGTCATCGCGGAGCGCAACCTGATTCCACCCGGCTACCGCCTGAACACCTCGGGGACGAGCGAGATGATGCGGGAAACCATCGCCGACTTCGGCGAGGCGATTCTGCTGGCCGGGTTCCTCACGCTGCTGCTGCTCGCGGCGATTCTCGAGTCGTGGAGCCGCCCGGCCTTCGTGCTGCTGACGCTGCCGATGGGATTGATCGGCGTCATTTGGTCGCTCGTCCTGAGCCGGTCGGCGATCACGATTCTCGTGCTGCTCGGCGTGCTGATGCTGATCGGCGTGGTGGTCAATGCCGCCATTCTGATCGTCGACAAGACCGCCCAGAACATCCAGGCCGGCATCTGCCGGCGCGAGGCCATGCTGGCCGCGCTGACCGACCAGTTCCGCCCGGTGCTGATGGTGGTGCTCGCCTCGGGCCTCGGCATGCTGCCGATCGCCATCAGCACCGGCATCGGCTCGGAAAACCGCGCCGGCATCGGCATCGCTTCGGTCGGCGGCATCCTCGTCGCCGGCGCGCTGACGCTCACGATCCTGCCGCTGATCTACACCCTCTTCACGAAGAAGAGCCGGACTGGCATCCGTTCGGCAACTCCGCCAACTTAATCACCACGCTTATTATCCGTCTCGCGACAAAGGTGATCTGGAGCCGGGCGTCCTCGCCCGTAGTGAAAAAAGTGTCGTAGTGTCTTGTCATTTTGCCTACCGCCGGGGACGGCGGGGTCCAATGCGTCCTCCGTTGCTGAGTCGGGGACGCGATGAAGGGCGCCATGGCACCCTCGTCCTCGTCCTCGATGCAAATATTCGAGAACGAGGACGAGGACGATGCGGCAAGTCTCCTACTCGGTCCAACGGGCCCGACGCAGCCGGGCCAGCGGCCTCACTGAACCCTGTCTCCTGAACCCTCGTGGCGACAACGAAGTTGACGCGCGCCCTGAATCTTTTATGTAACCACTTTTCGATTGATTATCAGCATCAAGTCGTTACAACAACCGGTCGTAAAGGCTAATAAGAGGTTACAATGCCCGGCAAGCCCTTCCAATCGAAACTGAAACCTTACGAGGATGAACTCTTCGTAATGCTGGACGCGGGCCGCAGTTTCAGGCAGGTCGCCGAGGCGTTGAACCGCGCCCATGGGCTTGAGGTGACCCACAACGCCGTATTCGCGTTCGCGAAGAGCCGCCGCAAACGGCGCGGGGCCCGCCTTTTCTACGAGGGGCTCTCCCCCGACATCCGGGACCAGCTCTTGCAACAGGTCGCCACGGTCTGGACGCACGACTCCACCGCCATCGAGGGCAATTCGCTGACGCTGGGCGATACGGTCAAGGTGCTGGAGTTGGGCCTCACCGTCTGACGAAAGCGGCGTCCAACTCGCCGTTCGGCACCAAGCGGCGCAATAAAGGCAGGGCATGTTCAATGCGCCGCAGACTCTCGGCATAGTTTGCCTGACAATCCCTGAAGTGCGAGCCGTGGCCGCCAAGGTTGAGGTCCACCGCTTCACCCGCCATCTGGCGATAGGTCTTCAGGATGCCGCTGTCCCCGTCGGGCACACTGTGGCTGGAGATGATGAAATTGAGCCCATCCGGCTCACCCCGGCTTTGAATGGTGTCGCCGGTGATCGCCAGGCGCAGCCCATTGAAGGTCAGCAGGTAGGCGGCGTGGCAGTCGCAGTGTCCCGGCAGATGGATCGAACGGATGGCCACCCCATGCCAGTCGAAAGGATGATCCTCGCTCAGCACATCGTCCACCGCCACATGATCGAAGCCCAGGTTGTACCAGGGGAGGAGCGCCGGATAGGGATAGTCCCAGGGGGCCTCCATGACACGCGCCACCCGATCCCAAGCCCCCAACCGGCAGCCCGGATAGCGCTTGCGGAGCTCCGGAGTCATGTCGAAGTGGTCGCCATGGATGTGGGTAACCAGAGTCGTGTCGATCATCTTGAGTCCGCACGCGCGTTCAAAGTGATCAAGGTCGCGGTGGAAATCCGCCACCCGGGTCGTCAATTCATAATCGCAGGGCCCCGGATCGAACATCAGCCCGCGTCCCTGATCGTCAATGAGCAGAATGCAGTTGCCGATGCTGTCGATCTGGTAGACGCCCCGATGGAGTTGAAGATACCGCCCCGACCGGGGGTATTCCGGTTGGGGCATGGGCGTGAACGTCCCGCTTTTCCATCCGAGCGCATCCTGGTAGGCATCGATGGCCTCCGCCAGTTCCAGTGCCTGCGCGGGCCCGTTATCTATCGCGGGACCTGTCGCAGGAAAATACCGTTGCACGGGACGTTGCGCCAATGCCCGCAGCACCGCAGGCAAAGCGGCGAGCGTCGTACCGCCATAGTTGATCTCAAGATCGAACACATTGACCAGTTTGGCGGGATGGCAGAGCACATCTCCGGTGAAGATGGCCAGCGGCTTGCCCTCCCATTCGAGAACGAACCCCACAGCATGTCGGCCATGCCCCGGGAGGGAAATCACCTCGAATACCAGATCCTGCCAGGTCAGCCGTTCCCCCTCGCGAAACGTCCCGGTCACCTTGAGGGGTATATCCGGCGGGAAAACCGTGATGCTGCCGGCGATGCCGTATTTCTCACGGCCCAGCGTAATCATCCATTCGGCTGGATTATCCCAGACCGTATGCGCCGCCTTCTCGTACGCGGCACGATCGCCAGCCAATTCCCGCAACGGTTCATGCACCAGGATGCATGCTTCCGCGAACGAATCCGCCTCCCGGCAATGCTCCGGCTGCACCTGCGTGTGCAGGATCATCTCTGGCGCGGGAAGCCCGCGCCGTTCCAGCCAGCGCCCGAGTTGCGGACTGTGGCAGTCAATCAGCAGGCTCCGCCCCTTGCGAACCACAAGATGACTGGCGCTTTCACCCACCAGCGAATACACGTGCACATCCGGCGCCAACTCATTGAACACAGGCATGGCATGCTCTCCTCAAGGCACTGCGCAGCACAAAGGCCGTACACCAGGCATGGGAGAATCCCGCCAGATTGCCGTGGTTCCGGTAGTGCGGCCCCACGTCGTAGCTGGACCGGCGCGTGTCGGCCTCGAACAAGTGGACGGAATTCCCCAGGGCCGACCAATCCATGAAGTAGAACTGCTCGGTGACCATCCCGGCGTAGGCGTTGAACTGGCCATCCACGACAGGCGTGAGCTGGGCGGCGAACTTCCAGTGGTCGTCGGCCAGCGCCTTCCACCGGTCGTCCCCGGTCAGTTGAGTCAACTCCAGCAGGCTCTCCTCCACATCCAGTCCGTAGAGGTGGAGGTGGTTGTTCTTGAACGAGGCCAGGTCGCCGCCCCGGCTCTTCAGCTGATAGACGCCGACGATCGTCCGCGGGTCGAGCGCGTGGTTGAACGATTTGCGCCAGAGGTAGAGCCAGCGGGCGGCCTGGAGGGCCGTCTCCAGATCCTCCGGGCGCCGGGTCGCGCGATAGCCGTCCAGATAAGCATTCACGGCGATGTAGATGTCCTCGGAGGTCACGCATTCGCCCACATCCTCGGGCGCGCCGAAAAGCTGTCCGGACGCCACATCGTCCCGGTAATGATCGAGTCCCTGCGCGATCAAGTCCGTATCGCGCCACAGGCCCATCGCGGCGAGTTCGGCCCAGACCGAGATCCAGATCATGGCCGCGGTGCCTTGCAGTCCCGCCGGTTCCCCCGTGCGGGCATCGACACTGAGCGGGAGCGGCCACCCGCGCCGGGCGATCGCGGCAACCTGACCGGCCTGCTGGACGAGCTGGCCCTGCAAGGCCGCGGCAAAGGAGAGCGACTTCCCGTGCCGGCGCAGCGAGCGGGCGGCGCGCCAGACGGCGTCGCCCAGCGTCCGCAGGTGCAGCTGGTCCGGGTCGGGCATCCAGTTGCCATCGAAACCATCGGGCGACTTCGAGTCGAAAATCCCCGGCACCCGGCCGCGCGAAGGCGCGAACCGCGTCCACCAATAACCGCTCGGAGAGCGCAGGCCGGAATCGATCAGCTTGCGCCAGACCGCCTCCACCGCCTGCAGCGCCTCCGCGTCGTCGCGCGTCGCGGCGTATTCGATGAGCGCCTCGAAGACAACCCACCCGCTGACCCAGCCCAGGGCCATCTCGTGTCGGTCGAGGGAGGCCCCCATGGCCTCGGCGATCTGCTGCCCCACGCGGTCGAAGGCGACCGTGTAGCGGAAATAGCGGTCCTTCGGATGGTAGTGCCACTGCATCAGGGCGTTGCGCGTGGCGCCGGCAAAATCGGCCTCCGGCAATTCAAAGGCACGGTCCTCCTGGGCGTGGTAGTTGGTCCGGAGAAAATCCAGAAGCGAGCGGCAATCGCCCGCCACGCGGAGCGCCCGGACCGCCCAGGTGATCTCGCGCGCAGCATTCGAGGTGGAAGCGCCGATCACAGGCATCGTGTAGTCGTGGCCCGCGTTGCGATAGGGGCGTTCGCTGGCAGGGAGCGAGGCCACCAGCGTCGGACGGCCGTGCTCATGCTCGAAACCCACGCTCGCGCAGAGCGCCCCGGATTGCGGGCGCACCTCCAGAATCCACCAGGCCGAGCCATCGTGCATGGCCGCCAGCGGCTGCGTCGTGCGCCAGACATGAATTTCCCAGAACGAACTCTCAAACCGGCGCGGCGCGGCGAGATCCGCCCGGAAGCGCGGGTAGTACTGGCCCGTGGAATCCTGCTGGTTGTCGCCCCAGAATACTCCGGGAATGCACCAGAACGGCTTGGCGGTTTCCGGAAGCGCGAGCCGGCAGGTGGCCGCGAACGGTTCACCCGCCGGAACAGACCAGGAGGCCACGGCCCAGCCGTGGGCGTTGACTTGAACGGCGGTCGGCACGCGGCCGCTCCAGACGATTTTGGTATATAGATTTTTCATGACGCATAAATAGGGGAAGTGAAATGGTAGCACTTTTCTGAGGAGAAAATCACGAAGGAACTTGTACAGCGCCCCCCAGCCGGGTGCGTGTCAAAATAGTTGACTTGAGCTGCGTCGACGAAGCGCGATATAGATTGCTCTCCACCTTTTTCACTACGGGCGAGGACGCCCGGGTCCATTTCATTCTTGATGCACTCGTCAAAACGATCCGCTTGTATCGATAATCCATGCGGGTGCGGCTCACCGGGACGGTTCGCCCCACCTTTAGGGACAGGCGGCATTGGCAGGGTAGGCTCGAAAGGTGGGGCGAACCGTCCCGGTGAGCCGCGCGACGGGGGCCCTTGATGCTGTGCGGGCTTGGATCGGTTGCGCCAGCGCAAGGTGGGGCAGGCATTCCTGCCTGCCTGGAGCCGCGACGGGAGGTGCGTAAGGAGGCAGTCGCGATCCTCGTCGATCTTCATCGTTGTCGCGATTCTTCCTGTATTACTTACCACCGCAGTTGGCACTTCCCGCTCATCTCCGATCCTGCACAGTCCGGCGGCCCGCGGCATCTACTTCACAAAGGGCGACATGGCCCGGAGCTTGGCGACGATCTTCGGCATGTGCTCGAGCACGTAGTCCACCTCCAGCTCCGTCGTGTAGCGGCTGAGGCTGAAGCGGATGGAGCCGTGCGCCGCGGTGAAAGGAATGCCCATGGCGCGGATGACGTGCGACGGCTCCAGCGAGCCGGAGGAACAGGCCGACCCCGACGAGGCGCAAATGCCCAGATCGCTGAGGTGGTAGAGGATCGCCTCGCCCTCGATCAGCGAGAAGCTCATGTTCGTCGTGTTCGGCACGCGGTGGGCGCGGTCGCCGTTCACGCTCGCATCGGCGCATGTCGCCAGCAACCCCGCCTCCAGACGATCGCGCAGCTGCGCCATGGCCGCCGTGTGCTGCACATGCTCCTGCGCCAGCTCGCAGGCGCGCGCCAGGCCCATGATGTAGGGGACGTTCTCCGTGCCGCCACGCCGCCCGTGCTCCTGGTGGCCGCCGATCATGTAGGTCTTCAGGCGTGTACCGCGACGGATGTAGAGGACGCCGATCCCCTTCGGCGCATGGAGCTTGTGCCCCGAGAAGGAGAGCATGTCCACGGGGGTCTTGCGGACATCGACGGGAACCTTGCCGACCGCCTGGACAGCATCGCTGTGGAGGATGCAGCCGGCCGCCTTGACGATCTGCGCGATCTCGTCCATCTGAAAGAGGACGCCGGTCTCGTTGTTCGCCCACATCAGCGAAACGACCGCCGGCCCCGCCTGCAGCTCCGTCCGCAGCATGTCGAGGTCGAGCAGGCCGCCGCCGTCCACGCCGATCTCCACAACGCGGTAGCCGTGGTCGTCATGGAAATGACGGCAGGGCCCCAGCACGGCGGGATGCTCGACACGCGAGGTGAGCATGGCGGCATTCGGCCCCAGGATCTCCGCCGCGCCGTAGATGGCGGTGTTGTTGCTCTCGGTGCCGCAACTGGTGAAGACGATCTCCGATGGATCGGCATGGATCAGCGCGGCGACCTGCGCCCGCGCCCGTTCCACGTCGCGCATCACCTGGCCGCCGAAGCGGTGCATGCTCGAGGGATTGCCCCACAACGTGGTGAAGTAGGGCTCCATCGCCGCGATGACCTCGGGGGCGACGGCCGTCGTGGCATTGTTGTCGAGATAGACGAGCGGAGCGGCCATTTTAGCGGGTCTCCTCAACGACTTCGATGTCGTCCGCGACATATTCGCGCAGCTTGGCCTGGATGAAGTCGCGACGGGTCAGCTCGGCGCTCTGGCAGCCCGAGCACATGCCGCGGAAGGCGATGACGACGCGCTTGCCATCGATGTCGACCAGGTCGATGTCACCCTGGTCGCGGCGCAGGGCGGGGCGGATTTCGCGTTCGATGACGTCCTGGATCATCTGGATGCGCTGGAGGTTCGTCAGCTTGCGTTTCGCCGGAGGAGGCGCCGTCAGCGCAGTGCGCTCCGCGATGACTTGATTCAGCAGTTCCTGCAACTCGTCCCTGCACTGGCCGCAGCCTCCGCCCGCCTTGCAGAAGTTGGTGATCTGCTCGACGGTCGTCAGGTTGTTTTCGCGGACGACCCGCAGCACCTCGTTCTCGGAGACGCCGAAGCAGGCGCAGATGATCTTTTCCTCGTGGAGGTCGCGGACGACCGTCTCCCCCGTGCGGTAGTTGTGGATGGCGGCTTCGAGCGCCTCGCGCCCCATCACCGAGCAATGCATCTTCTGTTCCGGCAGGCCGCCCAGAAAGTCGGCGATCTGCTGGTTGGTGATCTTGCCGGCCTCCTCGACCGTCTTGCCCAGGACCATCTCCGTCAGCGCCGAGGAGGAGGCGATGGCGCTCGCGCAGCCGAAGGTCTTGAACTTGACGTCGCAGATGCGGCCCTGGCTATCCAGCTTGAACATGAGCGTCAGGGAATCGCCGCAGGCCAGCGAACCGACCGTCCCCACCCCGTCCGGTTGCTCGATCGAGCCGACGTTCCGCGGATTGCGGAAATGATCCAGAACTTTCTCAGTATAATCCCACATGTTGAACTCCGGTCGTTGAAACGTGAGGCGTGAAAAGTAAGGCACTAGTGTTTAAAGCTGCGCTGGCCGGTGAAGACCATCGCGACATCCGCCGCGTTGCAGCAATCGATCACATCCCAGTCGCGCAGCGAACCGCCCGGCTGGACGATCGCCTTCACGCCCTCGCGGATGCCGACTTCGACGCCGTCGCGGAACGGGAAGAAGGCGTCGGAGACCATGCAGCAGCCGGCGAGTCCGCCCTGGCAGGCCTTGACCTCTTCGTCCAGCGCGGCGCTTTTCACCGCATCCTGCAGTTCGTTGTAGGGCTTGCCGAAGCGCTCGAAGGCCAGCCAGTCGGCCAGTTTGCGGTAGGCCTTGTCGCGGGCGATCTCGGCGACGCCGACGCGGTCCTGTTCGCCTGTGCCGATGCCGACCGTCACGCCATCCTTGACGAAGAGGACGGAGTTGCTGGTCACGCCGGACTCCACGAGCCAGCCGAAGAGGAGGTCATCCAGTTCGCGGGGCGACGGCGCGCGCTTCACCGTGTGGGTGACGCCCTGATGCACCGTGGCGGCGGGGAGGAAGTCGGACGTCTTGCGTGCGGCGGGCAGGAACGACCACTGGGCGATCAGTCCGCCGTCGATCAGCGACTTGAAGTCGACAAAGCGCTCGGCGGAAAACTGCGCCAGTCGCGCGATGTTGCCGATCTTCATGACGCGGAGGTTCTTCTTCGCGGCGAAGATCGCCATCACGCCGGGTGCGAACTCGGGGGCCAGCACGACTTCGGCATAGTTCTCGGCGATCTGGCGCGCGGTGTCGAGATCGCATTCGCGGTTCAGCGCGATGCAGCCGCCGAAGGCCGCGAGGCGGTCGGCCTTGTTGGCGCGGAAGTAGGCCTCGGCGAGGGTCGCTGCCTTTGCGACGCCGCAGGGGTTGTTATGCTTGACGATGACCGCGCAGGGCGTGTCCGTCAGGTAGCGGAGGATGTTGAGGGCGTTGTCGGCATCCGTGAAATTGATTTTGCCGGGGTGTTTGCCGAACTGCAGCAGTTCGGGATCGGAGGCCAGGTAGCGGCCGGGCAGGATGGAGGAGACGTCCGCCAGCGACAGATTGCCGTTGATCAGCTTGTACATGGCCGCGGGCTGGTCGGGGTTTTCGCCGTAGCGCAATCCGCGCACCTCGTCGCCGATCTGCCAGACGACCTTTTCATAGACCAGGGTCTGACGCGCCTCCCCCTTGCCGAAGCTGATCTCAAGATCGGCGGGAAACGGGTCGTCGATGATCGTGCGATAGGCGGCTTTCAAATCTTTCGGGCTCATCCGGTGGACTCCTGTTTCAGTGCTCATTGAAACGGGTGCCATTATGCACCAATCAGCGGTCATTGAAAAGAACAACCCCGCCGGAACTGCCCCGGGCGCACGGGAATCGCATCGCATTCATATGGCATAAGATCTGCTAATGCGTATCTGTCTGTTCATGAACAATCAACAAGAGCATGATGATGAATAAACTGTCGCCGCTGCTGTTCGCCGCATCGCTGGTCGGCGTATGCTCCGCACCGGGTGCTCCGGCCTTCCGCCAGTGCTACCCGGTGGATGCCGCCCTCGCGGCGAAAAATCGACAACGCCTGGCCGCCGACTTGACGCAGGCGCCGGAGGCGTGGAAACAGGCGCCCGTCAGCTACTATGTCGTTGCCCCGTTAAGCGACATCCCCCGCACCCCGGAACGCTATCCTGCCGACGGCGTCGCCTTCGGACCCTTGGAGATCATCGCCGCACAGGGCGAATTCGAGCCTGCTTCGCTCGTCTTTGCGTCGAGACAGCCCATCGACCGCTTTCTGCTTCGCGCCGGCGACCTCCAAGGTCCGTCCGGCGCCAAGATCCCGGCCGCGGACATCGACATCAAGGTCATCAAGGTCTGGTATCAGTCCGGCGCCGCCTGGTATGGCTATTTTGCCGATGCCCTGGGGCGGCGTCTCGTTCCCGAAATGCTGCTCAACGACGAGAATCTGGTCCGCGTGGATGGCAACACCAGGGACAACTATGTCCGCTACAGCAACAAGGACGGCTCCACGCACGATCAGTGGATGACCGCCAATTTCATGGTCGTGAACGACGCGTTCGCCAATCAAGCGAACCAGGGGCTGATTCAGGATGCCAGGACGCTGCAGCCCGTGGTGCTCAATCCCGATGAATTCAAGCAGTTTTTCGTCACGGTACGGGTGCCCACCAACGCGGCCCCCGGCCTCTACACCGGATGCATCGACCTGCTCACCGATGGCCGGGACGCCGGAGCCATCCCCCTGCGCCTGCGCGTGCTGCCCTTCACGCTACCCGATCCCAAAACCAACTACGACCCGGAAAAAACGTTCTACCTCTGCCTCTACGGCACCGACACGAGCAATCCGAAGGTCCTGCGCAATCTGGCCGAGCACAACGTGCGCCACACGATGGGTTTCCCGGCTGTCAACACGATGAATCCCGCCCGTTTTACCGACGATATCCGACTGGCCCGCGAAGCCGGCCTGTCGACGCGGCCCCTTTTCCGCAGCACGGCGAGCGTGGGCATCACGGCCGACCCCGACCAGCCCTCCGGCGAGGAGCGGCGCAGACTCGACGTGCTGCGCCGCGAGATCGCCGAAACCGCCGAACTGACCTCGCGCCATCTCGGCCACGCCGACTTCTACAGTTACGGCGTTGACGAAGGGGGGCCGTCCGTCATCCGGCGCGAACAGGCCGCCTGGCGGACGGCGCACGAAGCCGGCGGCAAAGTGATGGTGTCCAGCTACCCCTGGCGGCGGCTGCTCTTCGCGCTCGACTTCATGATCATGCCCGGCATGCCCGTCGAGAAGCGTGCCGGCGAGGTCCGGAAGTTTCATGAAGCCAATCCCGACGCGCTCTGCGGCTGGTACGCCAACCCGCACAGCGGCCCGGAGAACCCCAACTACTTCCGCCGCATCCACGGCATGCAGGCCTACAAGGGAAACTACGATGTCAGCGCCAACTACTGCTGGTGGCGGAACAACTGGAACGACATGGCGACGCCCTACGAGAATACCCTGCGCAACATCGTCATGGTTCTGGGCACCGCCGATGACGTGATCGACACCCTGGCCTGGGAGGGGGTTCGCGAAGGTCTGGACGACATCCGCTACGCCACCGCGCTCCGCGACCGCGCGCGGGAGGCCCTGAAGCATCCCGACGGCGGCAGGCGGCTGCTCGGCCGCCGCGCGCTCGGCTTCCTGGCCTACTGGGACGAGCAGCGTGACGATCTCGACGCCTTCCGCAGCGAAACCATCCGCTACATCCTCGAACTCGACGAAGCCCCGAAGGGGGGGCGTCCATGAAAACCAATCCGACAGTACCGCTTCTGATCCTGGTGGGCGCCCTCTGCATGGCCACCCTGAGCGCCGCGACCGGCGCCGAACCGGCGCCGACCGCACCGGCCGTCACGCAGGCCGTCTACAACGACGCCGTCGGCAAGATCGACCGTGCCTCCAGCCGCAAGCCCCAGGAGGCCTGCGCGGCCTATCTCGCCTATCTCGACGGCACGCCGGGGCTGGCCGAGAACATGCGACTGGATTTGCACCGCCGCATCCTCATCAGCGCTCTGGCCGCTGATCGAGAAACCTACGACCGCCATTGGGCACGCGTGAACGGCGAACCCGACGGCGACCCGAAGGCCAACATGCTGCAGGCCCTGATGCGCGACCTGGCCAAGGCCGGTGCCACCCAACTGGCCGAGGCGGAGGCGCTCTATGCCCGGCTGGGCGACCGACTGACACTGCGGCAGCGCTTCGCCACGATCATCGAGCTGGCCGGCGGCACCCTGCGCAACAGCGGCGACCTCGACCGGTTCACGGCCTGGTACGAAGCGACCATGCGGCTCGAGGCGCCCGGCGGCGCCGACGCGGCGGCGGTGGCCACCGTCGAGAAGCAGAGAACCGAGACTCTCGTCGCCCTGGCGGCGGCGCTGATGCGGTACGACGGGGAAGCAGCGCAGCGGCTCGTAGCCGCCAGCGGCGAGCGCTTCAACGCCGCCGAGCGGCTGGCGCTGAGCCTCGCCCGCATGCTGGCTGCGCTCGATAACAAGGACCGTCGCGCCTTCGACGCCGCACTGGCCGATTTCGAAAAGCATCCCGACGACGCAGCCAAGCTGCCCCACTACGCGGCGGTCACGACGGCGCTGGCCCGTGACGACCGCGAGACCGCCGAAAGCATCCTGCGCCAGGCCTTGAAGCGTCCCGGTTATACCGATGCCCAACGGCACACCCTGCTCCTGCAGCTCCGCATGCTGAACCGGCCTCGCGCCTTCAACTACGGCTTTTTCACGCCGGGCGCCTACGAAGGTTACCGGGTGCTGGCGGATGAAGATCTGCTTGTTGTCGGCCGGGCGCTGACCGACGGCACGCTGAAGCGTGACCGGACGCTGGCCGGCCAGTTTCACGAACTGGCCCAGACCGCCGACGAGTTCGGCGACCATCCTTTCGCCGCGGCCATGCTGGCCGAAGCGCGCGGCAGCCATCCCCTCGACTTCGCCTTTGTGCCGCTGGCGCTGAGCCAGGCGCTCCGCTCAAACAGCCTGGACGCCGTCCGCGCCGTCATCGATCCGATCCTGGCGAACGAGAAGGAGAGCGCCGCCAATACATCGCTCTTGCGGGCCATCCGATCCATCGTCGAACACCGGGCGTTCAAGACATTCGACGCTGACGTCTTCGGCGGACAGCCGTTCACCGATGCGGAGCGCATGCTCCTGATCCGACGCGCCTCCGAAATTCTGTTCCGTGGCGAGCGCTACGACCTCTGCCGCCTGGCCCACGAGGAGGTCTTCCAGAACATGTTCACGCCCGTCAACTACAAGTCCTATGCGGTGCAAAGCCTCCCCAACGCCCCCCGGACGGCGGACGGATGGGCGCGCTCGACGCACTACGGCAACTGGGCGCGGATGGAGACGCGCTTCGTGCCTTACGGCGACGGCTACGACATGGGCAACAGCACCGACATCGCCCGCCACCTGAAATCGGCGCCGCCGCCGGCGATCCCCGACGGCTATCGGACGGGCGTACACCTCGTTCACGACGAGACCGGCCTGCACATCTACATCCGCTGCGACGATCCGGCGGTCGGCGAGATTGTCGCGGGCACGCGCAAAGGCGATTCGATCGAACTGCTCGTCCGGCCCGGCGAGGATGCCGCCTATCACAGTTGGTACTTCAACGCCCCGCCGCAAGACAACGACGAACCCCACCTGGTGAACTGGGCGAGCCCCACGCCGCGCTACCGTCTGACCTACGACCACTTCACCAAGGATTCGACCACCACGCCCGAGGCGGTCGTGGCGCACACCTTCATCCCCTGGCTGGCCTTCTACGACAGGCTGCCCGTCGACGGTACCGTCTGGACGTTCGGCATGCAGCGCTGGGGTCGGCATGCCGTCACCCTCAGCGGCAGCGTCCACGAACTGGCGCGCGCTCTCGCGCTGAGCTTCACCTTCACGCCCGCCGAACTGACCGCGATCAAGCGGCACGTCGCGGTACAGGCCTTCAACCGCTACCACGCGATCCGGCAAAATGCCGGCGAATTCATTCAGACGTGGAATAATCCCGTGCTGGGCGATCCCGCCTTCTACGCAGCCGAACTGGCGCCGCTGCTTGACGAGCTGGATCAGGCCGGCCGGCGCCTGACCGCGCCGGCGCCTGACGCCGACATCGCCGCCATCTACGAACGCGACGTGCCGCAGTGGGCGGAGATCAACCACGCGGTCGCCGAGCGACGCAACGCCTATCTCAGGCGCGCGCTGCTGAAGTAGCCGGAACCTGAAGTGATGCTTCCGCAAAAGCACGGGACGTATGCAAGGCTTGCACAAACCGAAGGTTTTGCAAGCACCTCTGTAAACAAAAAAGGCGGGACCGTCCTTTTTGAGAGCGACCGATCCCGCCTTTACGTTCTTGATTCCGGTGAATCCGAAATCTCAGCCGAGAGCTACTTGGCCTTCTTCGGTGCGGCCTTCTTCACAACCGCCTTCTTCACTGCAACCTTCTTCACAACTGCCTTCTTCACTGCAGCCTTCTTCACTGCGACCTTCTTGGGTGCAGCCTTCTTCACTGCGGCCTTCGCCTTGGCCTTCTTTGCAATAGGTGCCATCTTGATGATCTCCTTGCGTGCAGGGTTGGAATTAACCGTGCACAGCGTTAAGATACAGAACCACCGTGCAAAAGCAACAGAAAAATGAGACGCTGTCCAAAAGGCTTTTCTATGCGGCGTGTCTTCCCTATACTGTCGCCATGTCCAAAACCCATCCTGCCGACTTTTCCCTATTGACCCCCGAGGCCGTTCTCGAAGCGGTGGAGGATGCCTTGTCGGTCCGGCTGGAGCCCTGGACACAGCCCCTGCCCAGCTACGTCAACCGCGTCTACGGCCTGCGGACCGAAACCGGCGAAGCGCTCGTCGCCAAATTCTATCGTCCCGGACGCTGGTCGCTCGACGCCCTTCGCGAGGAACAGCAGTACGTCAAGGAACTGGCCGCGGAAGAAATTCCCGTCGTCGAGCCGATGAAGTTGCGAAGCGGCAAGACGCTCGGCGCCCATGCCAACATCGCCTTCGCCATTTTTCCCCGCCGGGGCGGCCGGCCCTTCGAACCCTCCGACCCGGAATCCTGGGAGCGGGTCGGCGCCCTGCTCGGGCGGATGCATCAGGTGGGTGTGGCCTGCGACGCCTCGCATCGGCGCGACCTCCACCCCGACGCTTCGACGCGGCAGGATCTCGATTTTCTCGTCAAGGGAGATTTCATTCCCGAGGAAGAGCGCGAGCATCTCGAAGAACTCGGCGACGCGCTCACGGAAATCGTGGGGCCGCTTTTCGACGACGTCACGCCGATCCGGCTGCACGGCGACTTCCAGCGGACGAACATTCTGGAGCGCCCCGACACCGGCCTCCTGCCCATCGACTTCGACGACATGGTCAACGGCCCCGCCGTCCAGGACATGTGGCTGCTGCTGCCCGACTCGCCCGAAGCCTGCGTCAACGAGATTGAAACCCTGATCCAGGGCTACGAGCGCTTCATGCCCTTCGACCGGGCGACGCTCCAGCTGATCGAACCCCTGCGGGCCATGCGGATGATCCACTACCTGGCCTGGTGCGCGCGCCAATATCACGACTACGGCTTTGCGGCGACCCACGCCGAATGGGGCACCTCGGAATTCTGGAAAGGCGAAATCAAGGATCTCGAAGATCAGTTCGAGCGGCTGCCCGAGCCGACCTGACGGCCTTGAACGCTAGGCGATGCTCAAAACGGTGAAATCGTCGTAAAGCATGAACAGCATGACGGCATAGACGAGCAGGGCGAGAATCGCGCAAATTCCCGCCAACAGGTAGTTTCCTGAGGATTGCGCAGGTTTCAACACGGCATCCTGACGGTGGCGGGCCGAAATATAGGCGCTCGGCTTGTTGATATCGGGGGCCGATTCCTCGGCTACTGGTTCCAGCTCTGACATCGTTCAAATCCTTTCACGGCCTTTGTGTGGCTTTAGAGACGGTCTCACTTTACCGAAAAACATCGAATCCGGCAAGCCCGAGGGCGCATGGCCAACGGTTCCAAATCATTTGGGTTTTCGGGGGAAGCGGCAGGAGGAGAGCGAGGA
>CAZQKI010000075.1:0-19707 GCA_964592855.1 uncultured Lentisphaerales bacterium | reverse complement strand
TAGTCGTCGCCGTAGTCGTCCACCGACAAGTGCGACAAAATGGCCAATTTATAGGCAAGTCTCCTACTCGATCCAACTGGCCCGGCGCAGCCGGGCCAGCGGCTTGACTGAACCCTGAACCCTTGCTGCTCTGCAGGTCAACGCACTTGACTCGCCTCCGACACCATATTCTCATGGATGCAGCTTGATATTGAAATCAGGGCCGGTCTGATCGGTTGTTTCCAGATACGTGCCCCGTATCCACGGCACGCCGAACATGCCGGGATTGACCTTGCAGGCCGCGGCGGTGTCGTCGGTGTAATTGACGACAAAAATGCGCCCATCATCGAGCTGCACCCAGCCTGAATAGCCGTTTTCATGGCCGTTGATGGTGGCTTCAACCTCGATGATGTGATCGAGTTGGTACTGGTCCGGGAAATCGCCCGACGCGGAGGCCCAGGCCATGACGCGTCGGCCGATCTTGGGATCGGGGTCGTCGTTCACCGCTTCGAATCGCATCCAGAGGCTGCAGCCGGTCACCTCTGGGCCGATGCAGGCGGCGTACAGCTCCGGGCGTGTGTTCTTTGCCGAACCGGCGTAGCCGCTATACCCGAAGACATCGTGGCGGGTCAGTTCCTCGTTGCCGAAGGCCAGTCCGTAAAGGCTGGTCTTCGTCGCCCCTATTGTACCCGCCTCCGCCAGAAAACGTTAGGACAATATCGAGTCATTCTGGTTTGCGATTCCAATGCGGGCTGGGTCCGCAACCGCTCATGAATAACCTTTAGATGGCTTGATCACGCCTTTCGCGTCCTAAGCCCATCGCCCGCATCAGTTCCGTTCGGCCTTTTTCGTACCCGCCGCAGGGGCAGGGGTCCCACCAGACCGAAAGCTCCGGCACCGATCGTTCGAGCGCGCAGGTGTTCACGGTTGTCGGCATCCGTGAAAAGATCCGGGCAAACAACTCGCGCCCCGGAACGACATCGCCGAAGGTCAGCCCGAGAATCTGCAGAATGCGCAGATCCTTGAGCTCGTTAAACAGCCCGCCGGAGTGCACGAATCCCGGCCCCATGCAGGTGCCGCGAGCGGTACAGCGGACGCCGCACGGCGCGCACATCATGGCATCCGCCCCGCCCACCAGCTCGATGGGCGTGTCCGGTTGCCGGATGACCTTTTGAACCAGTTCCGGCAGGTTATCGTCCTTGAAAGGCGGCCGGATCCCCCGCCCGTATTGGGCGACCGCGCACAGCAGGATATGCGGCCTGGTGCGGATCGCGCTGGCTGCATCCATCGCGGCTAGCGAGGACGCCTTGTCCCGCTCCATCTCCGCCGTCTCCCGTGGTGGAATAATCGGGTCCAGCATCGTCTCGCGGGCGCGCTCGTAGAGCCCCGTCCCGGCCAGCGGGCATCCTTCCCAGGCCGGGGACGTGGCCACGCCATAGCCGCAGATGGCCGAGACCGAGGCGACCGCCTTGCGCGCACGGGCAATGGCGATACGCGCCGGCAGCACCGTCCCCGGCGCAAGGTCCATGCGGAACAGGATCTCCATATCCTGCTTCTGCATGAAGCACGCCCGCGACGCGTCTTCCGTTTTCTGCTCCGGCGACTGATAGCCAAACGAATCGTGCGACGGGCACCGCAGCGCCAGCGGCACTCCAGGGTCCCGCCGGACCGTCTCGGCCAGCCGGGCGACCGCCTCCGGGTTTGGAACCGCCGCCGGCTGTTCCAGTGCACAGTACAGGCAGAGCAGATGGTGCGGCCGCACCTCGAAGCCGATTTTGTCGCTGTTGTTTGTCATAAGGGGCACCCGTCAGTTGAGTTCGGCGCCGGCTTCCTGATCCTGCATGTCGGCCGATGTGTCCGGCCGGATGGCGATCGGCTCGCCCGCGACGTTCTTCCTGCGACGCTTCCGCAACGCATCGTGCGCGGCTTCCAGGGTGGGGTAGGGATGCGACGCACTGCCGTCGGCCATGCCGCGGGCGGCGGTGGATACATGGATTTCAATGGATGTCTGCGAGTTTTTTTCATCTTCGCGTTAACTAAGAAGAGCGTATCCATATCTGCCGTTGGCGTCAAGCGGGCTTTGGCGATGTCTCATGCGGATCCGTTGCGGACCCGATTACGGCGATCTTGACAGTTATGCTGCCATTCCGGCGTCTCGCGCCCGACCTGGCCGATCGTATTCCATTCGCGTGGTTTCATTCCTTTTTTTCTCTTTCTCTAGTTCAAGCTTTCTACGTACGATACACCTTCGGTTGATTCAACGCCTCGTGGAGACGAATATTGCCACATTCGGAACCGGGCAGGTAGGACAATATGCGGTCATGGCGTGAAGATTCCTCCCGGAACGAGCGTTCGTTCGAACCGTCCCGCGTTTCGAGGCGCAGCGCCGTAGCCACGGGCCGTCCCGGCCCGAGGGCTCGCAAGGGTCGCCGGTTACCAGATCCACGCCGAAGAGATTGGTCCGGTTGTTGCGGTCCGAAGCGAACAGCAATTTCCGCCCCTGCGCATACCACCCTGGGTTGGTGAAGTAGAAGTGATGGCTGTGCCCCCTATGGTCGGTCAATTGCGTGACCTCCACCCCGGAGGCGCGATCGATATAGGTCTTCATTTCGGATGTCATGGCAGCACCTTTCCTTCCATCGGCATGAGGAAGAGAGAATTTGTCCAGGCCCTGCGGCCTGCCGCATCCTCGACTTCCAGGTAGACGTACCTCCAATCGCGTGGCACGTGGAAGCGAATCGTATCGAACGGCGGACCCTCGAACGACCCCAGCCTCAGGCCGTTCCATCCTGGCCCCACCAACCTCGCGAATTGCACGGGTGACGTGTGCACGGTCAATAGATCCTCATCAAGAGCGATCGAGCGCAATTCGGGGCCGCAGCTGGAATAGAAGGTGCCCTGGCGAATGGCACCGATAATCGCCTCGGGAGTGCAGGCCTCCGCATTGACCACAATCCAGCCTCCATTCCAGCCCGGATGTTCCAGCTGGAGGTGGGCATCATCGGCGGCAAACGCCAGCGTATGGGGGTTGCTCATGAGCGCGGCATCCCAATGGACCAGACCTCCGCTCTTCCCGTTCAGCCAACAGGAGACGTGGTTATATACCTCAACGCCATCGAACTCCCGGCGCAGGCAGTCTTCCAGGGAATTCCCGGACAAATGCGGATGCGCCAGGACGGTCAGTGCGCCCTGTGCCTTCGCCCGTCTCAAAGCCGAATCGAGTCCATCGTCACGGCAGACACCCTGAACCTTTCCCAGGCACACCACGTGGAAAGCCGATCCGCTTTCATGATCGTTGTCCAGTTCTATCCCGTCCATCCAGAGCAGCGGGTAGGACGTCGTATCCGCCGCTGCATCTGAGGCAACCCAGTGGTCGGTGCGAAACAAGAAATCGTATCCCGCGGAAGCATAGAGCTCCGCCAGTTCCGAAAACGTCTTGCCCCCGTCAGAGGCGGAGCTGTGGATGTGCGTGTTCCCCTTGAACCAGCGGCCCGAGGTCGAGTAGCGGAATGGTCTCACGCGTCACATCCCCCGGTAGAGCGTAGTGTTGTACAGCGTGGGGATGGCCAGTGGCCGGGCGTTGGCGTAGACTCGCACGCCCTTCCAGCCGACCACGATCACTTCGTCGCGGCTGTCCCCGAACACGTCGGCCCGATAGCAGTAGTGGACGCCCGTGTTGATCCCGCCAAGCCCTCCGGAATCGTAAGTCCCGCTGTACGCCTGCGGAATCTCCAACTCCTCGATGATCTCCCCTTTGCCGTTGTAGATGACGGCCGGCCAGCCTCCCGCCGAGCGCGCTAGCAGAATCTCCGACAGCCCGTCGGTTCCGGTCCAGCGCACATCCTGACAGTTGGCGCCCCACGCGCCACGCGGCTGCGTGCGCTTCCAGAGTTCGCGTCCGGTCTCGATATCGAACAGATACAGATCGGCGGCGCCCTTTTCGTTGCGGGGCATGCCGCGGTTGACCACCGCCGCCTGCATGGTGGTCTCCCGGCTGAAGCGGCCCACCACCACATGCTGGGCCTCGTCCATCTCGCGGTGCCAGATTTCCCGGCCGTCGGGCGCCAGGCAGTGCGCGCCGTGGTTGCCGAAGAGCAGGCGCCATTGACCATCCGGCAGGCGCACCACGGCGTTGGCATCGGAATGCAGGCTTCCGGTGTTGGTTTTGTCAATGCCATACTTGGCCTGATTGTCGAAGAGCACGGTGCCGTCATGATCGATCAGCGCGTAGCCGACAAACACCTCGTCGCGTCCATCGCCGTCGACATCGGCCACCGCCGGGTAATGCCCGGTTGCCCCCTGCCAGTGCCAGAGCACGTCGCCTGCCCACGACACGCCCCACAGGTTCCAGTAGCGGTCCTTGACCACGAAATCCCGCCGGTATCCGCAGCCGGTGAGATCGGCCAGAAGGATGCAGTCGTCGGCCGGAGCCGGCAGCGGAACGGTTGCCTTCTCGCGCCCGGTCAGACCGTCCAGAACCACCATCGAAGCATGGCCCTCGTAGCGATTGGCCCGCTCGCGGATCCGGCAGTCACCGTTCAGGTATTCGCAGGGCTCGGCATAGATGGCCTGGCGGATGTAGAGCACCTCGTTGACGCCGTCGTTGTCCCAGTCATAGACCTGCACGGGCAGGTCGCTGTAGACACGGCCATTGGCGGGCGAGGCGACCCCGGTTTGCCAGAGGCGCGCCCCCGTGATGCTCATGGCGGTCAGGCAGCGGATTTCGCGCGAGCCGTACTCGCTCTGCGTGAGAAGCAGATCGGGCGCGCCGTCGCCGTTGAGGTCGCCGATGCGCAGGGTCATGCCGCCACAATCTGGGGTCTCGATGGAACTGACGATATGAGTAGGCATGTTCGTTTCTCTTCCAGGGCTACAGGTTTCTGATTATCGTCTGGGCTTTCAACCAACCAGCGGTGGTGAACTCGGGGCGGCCAATTTCGCCGGGATCGAGCACGGCCCGTTTATCGCGGGGGATGGGTTTGAAACCAAAGTCGGGCAGACGTGCGCCGCGGTAATGCAGATCAACCCCGTAGAGCGGTTCGAGTTCCACGCCGTGCCGATCACACCAGGTCCCGTACTGCAATTCCGGCAGTGCTTCGATCTCGGCAAGCCTCATGCCGGGCGTGCCGAGTTGCTGGTGGATGAACCGCAGCGCTGCCTTGCTCCCCTGGTACGGGCGATGGCCGCCGCCGGGGCACCAGTCGAGTGTTACGCATGCGCCAGCCGGGTCGGCCGCCTGCACATTAGCCTCCATTTCGCGCCAGATGGTGCCGCTCCCATCGCGGTCGAGAATGATATCCGCATCGCCATTCAGAATCAGCAGGGGCGCATTCGCCATGCCCAATCGCAGATAGTCGGGCCAGGCACAGACTTCGCGCATGCCCTGGTTCGGCCAGTTGGTGCAATGCTTGCCGTTGACGCACAGGTAATCGCCGAAGGCCCAGCCCGAGACGATCGCCAGGCGCAGGCGCGGCTCCAGCGCCCATACCCAGCCGGCCACCGCGCCGCCGAGCGAGTTGCCGGCCACGCCGATGCGATCCGGATCGATGCAGTCGAGTGAGGTGAGGAAATCGAGACCGCGCATCGCGTCGAAGACGAGTTTGCCCATCACCGGGCGGCCGGCGGACTGTGTGGCCTCGACCACCCACTGCTCATCGTGCTCGCGGGTCCCCAGACGGCCTTGCGGATGCCGCTCCTCTTCGCCCAGCGGATCCGCCAGCAGACAGGCCACCCCGGCCCGCGCGTAGGTTCGGGCCACATATTGCATGTGTGCCAAACTCTTGCTGTCGCCGTGGCCGCAGGTCATGACGATGGCCGGCAAGCGCCCCTTTACGGATGCCGGCCGGTAGAGGTTGGCCGGGATGTGCGAGCCGGGCTCGGCGGTGTAGAGCCATTTCTCGACGATAGTGCCGTCGCCGAGATCCCGTTCGCCGCGCTTCTCCGGCGCCAGCGCCACCCGCGTCTTCGGAATGCCCAGCCGATCCAGCAATTCCATGCGTAACACGTCCGGGTTCATGCTTCTCCTTTCAGCGCTTCCGGGCAGTCCCGCAGCACCTGGCAGAGGGCTTGAACGTAAAAGAACGTGCCGAGTTCGCGCAGGTACCAGGGCGGGGCGTCACTGCCGGCGGGCGGTAGCACCTTCTCCAGTATGGCGCCTTGCAAGTTCGAGTCGCTGGCGCGGGCGAACTGCACCGCGCGGCAGAACCGCAACGCCCGGCGGATCGGCTCGCGCCATTCGTCATCGCCATACTCCCGCACCAGGTCCGCCCACAGGATCGCCGCGCAGGCGATGCCGCTGGTGGCGTGTCCGAAACTGGGCGTCGAGAAATCACCATAGGTGTCGCGGAACAGTCCGCCATCCGTGCGCATGGCCCTGACGTACCAGCGGGCGCTGCGGCGGCACAGGTCGAGATACCGCGGTTCGCCGGTGGCCCGGTGTACCATCCAGAACGGCCGGCCCCACCAGAAGGCATGCCGGGGGTGGATCTTCCCAGTCACCGGGTGCGACGGCGGATACGCCTTCCAGTTTCCCTCGGGACCTTCATCGCGGAGCAGACGGTCGGCTGTGCGAACGGCCACGTCCTTGAGCGTTGCGTCGCCGGTCAACTGCCAGCCGGTCAGGAACACGCCGTCATCCAGCAAAGGCCGGCCCGGTTGGGGGTAGAGACCAGCCGGCATGAACCCGGCACGACTGATGGTGCGGGAGTCGGGATGATAGTCGTCCGAAAACAGCCCTTCGTCAGGGAGGAACATCCGCCGCTGCGCCCAGCGTAGCGCCCGGACGGCGGCCTCGGCATAGCGCGGTTCATTCGCCACGCGCGCGAACGCGAACAGGCCGTCGAGCGCCTCCAGCACGGCGGAGGTGTTGATGCCGGTGGTGTCCTCGTAGGCCAGGATCAGGCCCGCGTCGGGATCGCGCTCGCCGACCTGGTGGCGCAGGATGAAGTCCGCCCCCAGGCGGGCCGCCTCCAGATACGCCTTTTCGCCCAGTGTTTCGTAGGCCAGGGCCAGGGCTTTGACACCCTGTCCGCCGTGCCAGATGGGGCAGAAGACATCCCATTTGTGTGTCGCCGCCGTGTATTCGCCCCGGAAGGCCCCGCGCCAGTCGCGGTACTTCCCCAGCGCAGGGAAATGCGACTGCTCGAACGGATGCGCCTCGGTCCGGATCAAGCTCACCTCCGTGATCCACCGGCACGCCAGCGCCAGCGACTCGCGCCAGCCCTCCAGTCCGGGCGTTAGTTGAGCATTCTCATTCCAGTAGCTCATGTTCCGTCTCTTTCTTCATTCGCGCGTGACACCCACTGGCGGGCGAGCTCGTCGTCGAAAGCCATCGCCGCTTGGGAGGGCGGCAGAATGCGAGTGTCGCCGCCGCGGACCGGTCCCATCCGCGCAAACAACAGGGGCTGAAAGCCGCGGGTGAGGGCCGGCGAATCCGGATGCAGGGCGAACCCGTCGGCCTGGGGATTGTCGGGGCTGCTCAGCAGCCGCGTTTCCGGGGTCTGCCCGGGGTGCGTGCCCCAGTTGTCGCGGAACTGGTACAGGTGGGTGTTCATCTCCCAGGGCGAATCGATGCAGATATTACGTTCCACCCGGTTGTTGATCGCCCGCCAGGGTTCGCCCCACTCCCGCATGCGCTCGACCAGCTCCGGGTAACGCTCGCGCCAGGGCGACATCGCGTATGGGACTGCTTCCAGCGTCATCAATATGCCACTCTTCTCCATACTTCTGAAAGCCTCTGGATGTCCATTGTTTCCGCGGACTGCGGACTGGCATCGAAGAAACAGGTTGTTCTCGATGGTGTTGTCCGCCCCGCCGTTGATGCAGACGCCAGCCCAGGTTGTGCTCACAAAGATATTGCCGCGCACCAGCACTCCGCCCATGGCATCGTCCAGGTAGATGCCGGCCACCAGCGGCAACTTGGCGTCCCGACTGCCAAGGTTGTGGAAGTAGTTATGCTGGATGACATTGCCCAGTGAAACAATATCGGCGCCCGCATAGATGGCGCCGGTATCGCTGGTTTCCATGGATAGATGGTGGAACTCGTTGAACTCGATGAAGTGATCATTGCCATGGAACCAGATGCCGAAGTGCGGCGCATCGTGAATGCGGTTGTGAATCACATGGTTGTGGACGCCGCCCAGCAGTACGCCCGGCTTGTAGGCGCGGTGCCAGCGGCTGTAATGGTGGATTTCGTTATCCTCGACACGCAGGTTGCCGGGCGTGAGCGTGGCGCGGTCGCCGCCGGACAGCCAGATGCCGCCGCTGCCCGTGTCGTGGATGTCGCAGCGCCGGACGCCGCTCTCGATGCCGGTGAGGCTGACGGCGTAGTCGCCTGTGTTGCGGATGGTGCAATCGTCGATCCAGACATCGGTGACGTCGGCGGCCTCCACGGCGTTACTGCGGCAAGTCTCGAACGTCACCCCCCGGAAGGTGACATGCGCCGTACCGCGCATCGAGACCAGGTTCGGGATGACGGACACGACCGCCGCGTTGTGTTCCAGGGATTCGGGTGGCCAGAAGTAGAGCAGGCCGCGTTCGCGGTCGAGATACCACTCGCCGGGCACGTCGAGCTCGCAGAGCAGATTGAACGCGTAAAACGGCTGCCCCGCGCGATACCCGTAGGTGTGGTACGGCGGCGCAATGTCGATCGTCCGGGTGGCCGCATCGATTCGCTCGACCGGCTGACGCTGTTCGGCCCACTCCCAGGCCCAATAGCCATGCACCCAGACATCCCGTTCCTGCGCCCAGCGTTCCAGGCGCTTCTCATCGCAGGTGAAGCGGCCAATGCGGTCGAAGGTCCGGCCGTGGGCCTCGTAGGAGTCTCCGCCCACCGTCTTCGCAATCCGCGCAAAGTCGTCGTTGGGCCAGCGCGCCAGCGTCATGGGCCGGTCCTGAAAGAACAACTCCAGCCGGTTCTCGGAGGGCACGGGGAACTTGGTGTTCCTGAGTTGGTTCGTTGCCGCCACCCCGAAGTCGGTCACGCCGTTAGCCCTTAGATCGGTCCGCCAGACATGGCCGCGCGCCGCAGGATCGAGCTGTTCCAGTTCGCCCGGTTCCGTGACAAGTTCCCAGCCGGCGAGACGCCGGCCGCCGGACAGGCGCACCTCCTCGCCGGCTCGGGCGCAATAGACAATGGGCTTGTCGGGCCGTCCGCTATCGTCGGCCGTCAATGCGAACGGTTGCGCGAGTTCATAGGTCCCCCGCCGCAGCTCCACCCGAATGCCGCCGTCCGGCAATCCGCCGGTTTCTTTCAACTGCCGGATGGCATCGTGCGCTCGCTCCAGGGTGGCAAACGGTTGGGCTTCGGTGCCGGGATTGTCGTCATGGCCGTCGGGCGCCACGGTGAGCGTTCTGGAATCTTGTTTCTGCATCCTGATCAACACCGTTCAATATCCAACACCACGCCTTGTTCGGGTTGCATCAGGCCGTCCCGCAGCGCGGCGACATCGACCTCGCGGGGGGCGACCTGCTGGCTCGCGCACCAGGCGGCGGCGACGCCGGCGGCCTGGCTGTAGGTGGCCAGGATCGGTTGCACCCGATACGCGCTCATCGCGATGTGTGTGCCGCTGATGCTCTTGCCGGCCAGCAGAAGACCATCCACGCCCTTGGGCACGAGTGCCCGATAGGGAATCCCGAAGATCGGCAGTTCGCGTTCGGCATGTGAATCAGACCCGGTCGTAGTACTCCCCCAGATGTCCAGGTAGTACTTGCCCAGGGCAACGGTATCCTCAGGCAGGATGCCGCTGCGCAGGTCATTTTCGGTAATGACGTGCTCGCCCATGGTCCGCCGCACTTCCCTCACCCCCAGGCGAGGGGCAATCGTCACCAGAAAGCCGTTCGCGTGGAGTAGCTCGATATCCGGTTGAATCGCGCGCTGGGCTGTTGCCTGAGCTTCAGCCAGCGCCAGCGGATCGCGCGTGTCGCGGCAAGCCGCGGCGCTGCCCCAGTGCAGGTAGAGCCCCGCATCACGGCGCAAACTTTCTTCCCGGTCCCGATGAAAGTAACCGATCGTGCCCTCCAGCACGCCGGGACAGGACAGGCGGGTCATGTCGAAGGCCGGGCGGTCGCCGCGCTTCTGGCTGATATACATCAGCGTGCAATGCTGGACGAAATCGGAGCCGACTTCGGGGGCGTGCGTTTCGCCGAAGTCCGCCCTGGCGTCGGTGCCGTAACGCATCTCGCATCCGGCCGCTTCGGCGAAGGCGCCGCTGCCGGTGGCGTCGATGGTCACGGCGGCGCGCAGGCGCATCTCGGCGCCACCCGGCAACGGACAGATCGCCCCCGCCACCCGTGGACATCCGCGGCCTTCTTCGATGATGGCCCCGTTCGCCGCCAACCCGTGTATCACGCGTACGCCCGCCTCATCCAGCATCTCGTTCATCACCACGAGCCACGAAGAGGGCAGATACCAATTCAGATCCACCGGACGCGCGGGCAGCGCATAGCGTGCCGCCAACCGCTTGAGCATCAAGCCATAGATTCCGTTGCGGGGTCCGCCACAGGGCATGGAGACATAACTGCCGGTGATGGTCCCTCCCACGAAAGGCTCACGCTCCACGAGAATCACGCGCGCCCCGGCCCTGGCCGCGCCGAGCGCCGCGGCCACCCCTCCCGTGCCGCCGCCGATGACCAATACATCCGTTGTTTCTGTCCGTGTTGACATGTGCATCTTCCCAACTGGGCGGCTGATTCACGAAAGTAGCCTCGGGCCGTCCCGGCCCGAGGGCCGAGCGATGATACCGGTGACCCCCGTTAACGCATCATGATGATCGAGCCTCGCGGAGTCGCACTTAAAGCGGCGACCTCCGTGTTGCCGTAGGCTCCCATGTTGACTCGCCGCCCGTTCGGCTGCGGCTCGCGCGAGTAGTCGCTTGCCGGGGCGCCCGCATCGATGCACGGACTGTTGGAAGAGGACCGTGACCATACCCCGCCTTCAAAGTACCCGCCCGCATAGTTTCCGTTGCGGCATTGGAGGTGATAGTAGGTCGTGTCGACAAACAGCGGATCGGTGCTGAGATTCCCGCCGCCGTCCACATGATCCGTGCTGTTCGAGGTGCAGGACCACGCGATCGTCACTCCGCCAATGCTGTCCACGCCGTTGCCCCAGAGGATGGAGTTCGTAACGGCCGCCGTTCCGCCGGCGCGCCGCATACCCTCGCCCGCGTTGTTGGCCACGGTGCAGTTCAATGCCGCGACGGCGCCGGCGGAGATGTAGAGGCCGTCACCCTGTGCCTGCGCGGCGTTGCCAGCCAACAGCACGTTGCGCAGATCGACGATGCCGCTGTTGTAGAGCCCACCACCGCTCCCGTCGGTCGGGACGCTGTTGTTTCGAATCACGGCATCCCGAACCGCGAGTGTCCCTGCGTTGTAGAAGCCCCCGCCATAGCCGTTCCCGACACCACGCCCGTTGTTAACATTGCCGCTGACCAGGACGTTGTCGGCGCTGATCTCCGCGTTGGGGGCGATCGCGATGCCGCCGCCGTAACCTGATTGATGGTTGTCCCCGGCCGAGTTGTTCGTGACCGCACAGTCGGACAACAGGACGCCGCGACTTCTGCCTGTGAGATAGATGCCGCCGCCGTACTCCGGACTGTCGGCGACGGAGCGTCCTCCGGTCAGGGTGATGCCCTGCAAGCACGCACGGAGCGCTGATGATAAAGTGGCGACGCGCTGCCCCGACCCGGCGGCGTTCAACAACGTGTCCTGGCGGTTCGTGCCAATGATGGTGAGACCGACGCGGTCATTGAGCGTCAACGGAAACGCTTCTCCGGAGGCCACCGAGTAGGTTCCGGTCGCCACATGGATGCGCGTGTTGTCCCGTGCCGCCGCCAGTGCCTTGCCGACCGTGCGAAACGCCTCGGAGGGGCCGGGACCGGTGCCGTCGTTCGTATCGTTGCCGTCGGGTGAGACATACAGATCCAACACCCCAACGGCGGCATGCCAGCCTTGGTTCACGGTCTCAGTCGGTCCGTAGGCGTCGCCGTCCGCATTCTTCGCATAGCCCGCCAACCCGAGGCTCGTGGCGGTATCCGACCCTGCGTTGGCGCTGGGGCTGCCCGCATCCAGATAGTACCCGTTGACGAACAGCGGATTCGCGCTGATGTTGTTGCCGCCGTAGTCCTGACCGCCGACATTCGAGTACGCAAAGGTCCCCGTGCCGGTGACATCGTTGCGCGTATTGAACCAGACGATGCTGTTGGTCGCTGAAACCGTGCCCCCGGCCTGGCGGATGCCCTCATAGACATTGTCGGCCACCGTGACGTTCTGCATGACGACCGTTCCGCCGGCCACATAGATCCCCCCGCCGCCCTTCACCTGAGTGCCGCCGGCGCCTGCGGCCTGATTGCCGGCCACCAGCACGTTCCGCATCGTCAGCGTACCGCCGCCGATATACACCCCGCCGCCGCGCGGGTTGGGCGCGGTCACGACATTGTCTAGGATGCGGGAATCGAGGACCGTCACGGAGCCCAGGACATACAAGCCGCCTCCGGCGCCGACCGCATTGCCTCCACTGTTCGAGTTCGCCCCAGTGTTACCACGCACCACGCAGTTGGAAAAGATGACGCTGGTGCCGGTGTCGACGTGGATGGCAGGCGGCGTCACCGTGCCGATCGAGGAGGCGCTGTAGGTGTTACCCGTGATGGCGCAACCGTAAATCCGGACATTCTGGCTGCTGCCCGCGATCAGCAGGGCGGACCCGCTCGCGGAGCTGCCCCCGCTCAGGGCCACCTGCTCCAGCGTGCTGTTATCGGCGCCGTCGATCTTCAGAAGGCGGTGCGCGGTTCCACCGGACCGCGTGATCGTGGTTGGCCAGTGGGTCGGGTTGTTGGCGCCGGGAAAACTCTCCCCTGGATCGGCCTCGTATCCACCGCGCACGCTGATGCCATCGCTGGTCCAGATGAGTTCCTGTGTCACCACGAACCTGTGGCCCGCCAGGTGGATTGTGTCCCCGTTGGAAGCCGCATTCAGCGCAACCTGGATGTTGGTAAACGCCGCAGCCCACGAACTTCCGTCATTGGGCGCGGCGCCGTTAGTGGCGACGTAGATGTCTGCCGCCGCCGCCAGCGTCGCCGACAGACTGCCGAGCAGGGCCGTCAGCACTGCATTTCGGACGCGAATCCACCTCTTGCTCCATGACCGTGATACTTTCATCATGCCGCATTCTCCTGCTTCTTCAGGGGTTTGTTCAATAATGCTTTCCATTGGAGCATATTGAACCATTTGCGACTCCTGACCGTCTATGTACAAGGCAAGCCTAGTTGTGTACCGGGCTAACGGCTGCACCCTGCGGGAAGCGCTTCGGGCCGTGTATTTGCTGTTGATCTGCGAATGCCGCTGCCTGTACCATACAAACATGTCTGAATACGTCGACATGCCGGATGCCAATCCCGAGGTCCATCTCCTTCAGTGCGGCTATGTGGCGCTCAGGCACTGGACGCACCCCAGTCTTTCGGATTGGTTCTGGCGGATATACTGGAATGCCTCTTCCGGCGCGTCCGTGGTCTGCGGGCAGCGTGAGTATCCGCTGGAGCCTTCGCGGCTTACGGTCATTCCGCCGAACACGTTGTTCGTGCCGCGCACGTCCCGCCCGGCACACCAATTGTTTGTGCATTTCTCGATCAGTGCCGATATCCGCGTAAAGACGGCGGGAATCTTCCAGTGGCCAGCGGATCGGCACGACCTTGCGATCCTGAAGCACCTGACCAATCGGGTCGCCGATCAATGGCCCGTGCGATTCCGTCGCGATCTGGCGTTCTATGAACTCATCCTGAAAACGTTGCGGCGCATGCCGCCCAAGATTTGGCAACGCATCACGCACGATCCGCGGGTCGGGTCGGTCGTAAAAACGCTGCGCAGCCACACGGGTAAGCCCTTGACAAACGATCAACTGGCTCGCGATGTGCGCATGAGTACCAACGGGTTCATCCGGCTCTTTCACGGTGCAACCGGGGTATCACCCCAGCGATTTCAACTGATGTTGCGATTGGAAAAGGCCGGCTCCGACCTGTTGCACGGTTGGAATTCGATAGACGCCATCGCCGAGCGCCACGGCTTCTGCGATCGCGCGCATTTCACCAAAGCTTTTCGCCGCCATTATCCGGTCGGCCCGGCCGAGTACCGGAAGCAACACGTGGACTTGTCCGAGAGGATCGACACGCCGCATGTCCGGTAAGTGGTGGTGAAATCCCAATCAGCCTGCCTCGTAGATGCTCTTCATCCGCCACGCATCCAGCGCGCGCAGCGTGGCGTCGGCGCCTTGCGCGCGCAGCGAGATACCGAGGCTGTCGGCGCGGCCCGGATAGACGCGCGCGGCGACGCACTGTCGGCCGTTGACGAAGACCTCGACAATGCTGCGGTCGATGAACACGCGCAACTTCAGCGTTTCCCCCGGCGCCAGGTAGACGGGAGCGGTCTCGGGGGCGCGTGAAACGGCGTCGGGCAGTTCCGAGGAATGGGAGGTGTCGAGGGATTTTCCTACACCCACCCGGAGGCGTCATCCAGAAACCGTCGCGCCTCGGTCTCCGATGGAAGGCGCGTCAACATGAACGTTCCCGCGGCGCCGAAATGACGCACGAAAGGCTCCACGTCCTCCGGCGGTGCGCCGAGACACATGGCTGATTTGCCCGCTGCGTAAACCGGTTCCCATATCGATGGCCACCAATTGGCGGCCCTCGCACCGTTGCTTGAACAACCGGGTCGTCTCAAGTGTCCACTGCCACCAGGGATTGTCGGGATTCCATTGCAGATCCACCTTGGCCGGATCGTTGAAAACCGGTTTGTACCAAACGGTATTCGGCGCAAAGACGGGCTCGCATCCCAGGTAGACACCCAGCGCACCCGGCCCCAGATCGGCGCATATATACGGAAACGCCACGCCGCCGAACCAGGTTTGCGCGTGCCGCCTTTCGGTACGAGCCAGCACATCTTCCGCCTGCGTCCAATACGTGCGCCAGTCTTCCGTGGGCGATGGCGGATGCGGTGCATCCGGCAAAGCCGTTGTCCGCGGTGCAGTGATGCCTAATGCCCAACGATCACGCACCTCACGATGCCACCAGCCGGTCAGCCCATCACGCTTATCGTTCCAGTCCTCTTTGTAAATCATCTAACCCTTTCTATTTTAGACAACTTCATTTCGATTTCACGGCGGCGAACCTGATACATAAATGCGCCCGGTTGACATCGACAAGACGAATCACGAGCTTGTGCGGTATCGGCGGCCCGGCAAAAATGCCCTGGCGCATGTTGATCACCTCCGATGCCAGACTTCGGGCCGGCATCTGTGCGAATACTCCGTCGCTTTCATCTTCGAGGCAAACCCGAAGCTGGTGATCACCTGATGACAACACTGCCCAGCGTCCGTCCGTGCCGATTTCGATTTCTGCGCGGGTATGCATAAACCAATAGATCTCGCCCGGCTCCCTCAGTTCGACTTCATCGGTCACGCAGGCTGTCTGCCCGGAACGATCAAGCTCAAAGCGCCGGACGATGCGAATCGCGTTGTCGTACGCGCTCGTCAGATCGAAAACGGCGAAGGACACGTCATCGGCAAAGGCGTGGTTCAGGAGCCTCGGGTTCGCGTCCAGGCGTTGTCCGGGCGAGCCGTTGGGATTGATGACCAGCGTATTGTGCCCTTCGGCCAGCCGCCGATAGAAGAGTCGCTCGCCCTTCCCTCCGAAGTAGCCGTCCGCGTCGCCCCGGCCGTCGCCCGGATCCACCGCCCACCGCACGCCCCCGGCGTCGAGAACGAACGTTCCGGCGTCGTACTGGAAATGCGCCACATTCTGCCGCCCCGCATGAAAGCCGAGCGCCATACCGTCAGGATCGGTCCAGGAGGTCCGGAACATTCCGGTGCCCACGGCGTTGTCCACCCCGGCCGCAAAGTAGTTCAGCGGCAGCCCGGCAGTCGAGCCGACCGGCCTCGGCCGGTACCAGATCAGATCCTTCCATCCGCCTTCCTTCCGCTGCTCCGGGAACTGCAGCCGCAGATTGTAGAAATCAGGGTTATCGAACCTCTCGGCAAACCAGAGAAATTCCGCGCCGGCATCCACGAAGTGCGACAGGAACGGCTTGTCCTTTTCGACCGAATCATGGAAATTGAATTCGCCCCCGCCCGTTGTCAGCGCGGCGGGAAAGTAGGGCGTGCGTGAAAAACCCGGGGCGTTGGATAACCCGTAGTCGGTTCCGAACGCGCTTTCGAGCACGGCCAGCATATTGACAAAGTGCCGATTCGCGTACCACCAATACCCTGGGCCCTCCTCGTAGCCCCCGTCGGGGTAGAACATAACCGTGAACTTCTCCACCGCGCCGACGCAGTAGCTGATCAGCCGTGCGGAGATTTCCGGTTCGATGTCCATCGTGCAAAGCGCCGCCATCAGCAGGCCGTTCTCGCATACCGGGCTCCAGTTCACGGTCGACCAGACAAAATTGGCCGCGCGCGTCTGGTGGTAGAACAGCCCGGCCCGAACCCCCTTGACCAGCAGGTGCTCCGCGAACTCGCGCCGTTGCTCCGGGGACAGGTAGTCGAACAGGGAGTCATAGAGGAACGCCATGGTTTGAAGCGCCCCGCCCGACTGCAGGAACCCGTGGCGGCCATGGAAGCCGGCCTCGGGGTCACGAATCCACTGGTCCGCGGTCGTCCAGGCCCGTTCGGCGAAGTCGCGGTTGCCCGTCAGTCTATAGGCGGCTGCAAGGGTGACCGCGGGAGCATCCTCTCCCCGTGCCTCCCGCAGCACATTGTCGTGCCACTGTCGGGCCACGGCATCTGTCTTCACGAGCTCGCGGATTTCCGCGAATCGCGCTGCGTCCGCCAGAAAGTACGGATGACGGGCGCGCTTGAAGTCCGTCAAGATCCTTTGCGCTGATGGTCTTTCACACGGCGCCCACCCTTTGACGAACTCCGGCGCATGCAGCGGACATCCGGCGTAGATGTCATGTGCGACGCATTCTTCCGGGTAGACCGGGCGGTCATGGAGAGAGGTCCGGTCATGCGCATCGGGATCGGCCAGGTAGCGGGCGTAGTCCTCCTCCTTCCAAGCCAGGCGCAGGTCTCCCTTGGCGCGATAGCGGGCCAGCAGCCGATCATTCACAGTTCTGTCGCCACGCTGGCTCCTCCCGGATCTCGTCCGGTTCTCGTTGAGATGCCCAAGCCTTGTCATGTCGGCCTACCGTCAGCGAAGCAAGATGAGCGTACCCGCAGGCGGCGCCATGGTCTTGGATGCCACGGTCGTGTTTCCGTACGCGCCCATGTTGACCCGGCTGCCGTTCGGCTCCAGCTCCCGCGAGTAGTCGCTGGTCTCGTCGCCCGCGTCGATGCAAGGGCTCTGCGCCGCCGATTTCGCCCATGCGCCGCCGCTGAAGTAGCCCCCGACGTAGTTCTCTTCCTGCGATTGAAGATGATAGTAGGTTGTGTCGACAAAGAGCGGATTTGCGTTGGTGTTTCCACCGCCGTCGACGTAGTCGGTACTGTTGGACACGCACGACCAGGAGATCGTCACCGTGCCAGTACTGTCCACGCCATTCCCCCAGAGGATCGAATCCCTGACACTGACCGTTCCGTCGGAACGGCAGATACCCTGTCCCGCGTTGCCGGCGACCGTGCAGTTCTGGAGTTCAGATGATCCGGCCGGGTGATAGGTTGATAATTCTGGCTTCCGCGCGTACAGACCGTCTCCATCGCGTCTGGCCATGTTGTTCGCCAGTAGAACATTCCGAAACCCAAGGACTCTGCCGTTGAAATACAGCCCGCCGCCATCCCCGCTGGCGGTGCCTCCGAAGAAGGCCGTGTTGTCGGCGATCACGCACGCGTGCGCCGTCAGAACGCCATCGCTCCAAATTCCGCCGGCTTTCGCCCCCGGCCGATTATCCGTTCTGTTGTTGCTTACGGTGTTTTTCCTGACGAGGCAGTTGGTCAAAATGACGTCGCTGTTCGCAAGGTAAAGTCCCCCGCCCGCGATGCCGGCGTTCCAGTTGCGGATGATGGTATTGTTCGACACGATGCAGCCGGAGAGCAAAACGGTGCCGGAATCCGTCACGTTGAGGCCGCCGCCTTTGTAGTCTGCGTTTTTCTGCAGGTCGGGTATCTGGCCGCCTGTCAGCGTCAGGCGGCTCACAACCGGTCGTTGCAGCCGCGTTAGCGTCATGACCCTGACTCCCGATCCGGTCGCGTTCAGGATCGTGTCGGCTGCATTCGTTCCGTCGATTCGAACGCCTGTCTTGTCGGCGAGCGTGAGCGGGAAGCTTTCGCCGCTGCTGGTCGAGTAGGTTCCGGATGCCACGTGGATGCAAGATCCGTCCTGGACTACCGAGAGCGCTTTGGCGATGGTCTCGAACGGGGTCGCGGGGCTGGTGCCATTGTTCGCATTATCATCGCCGAGAGGCGGCGGCGCCACATAAACCTCCGCGTAGGTCAGGTCGGGACCAGCTGCGTAGTGCCAGCCCATGTCCACCGTGTCGGTGTCGTTGGCGCCGTCCGCTCGCGTGGTTAGGGACGCCAGGCCGAGGTTGGCCGCGGTGTCCGAACCTGTGTCGACGCTCGGGCTGTTCGTCGCGAGGTAGTAGCCATACTCGAACAGGGGATCGGCGCTGATGTTATTGCCGCCGTAGTCGTGGCCGCCCACGTTCGAGTGGGAGGCCGTCGCATCGCCCTGAATGTCGACGGCGTTATGCCAGACGATGCAGTTGGTCAGCGCGACCGTTCCGGCTCCACGGTAAAGGCCCTGCCCCGCGTTGGATTGCCCCAGGGGGTGATCGGCAATGGTGCAGTTGAGCAGGCTTGCGGCTCCCGCATTCACCTGGATGCCGTCCCCAGACCCGGTTCTATAGGCACGACTACCCGCCACGAGGGTGTTTTTCATGTGCAGGCTAGACCCCTTGAAGAACACGCCGCCGCCTTTGCCGCTATTGATACTGAGAGCCTCCCCGGAAATGTAGACGCTGTTACGGAGAATCCGAGAATCGAGGATCGTCAAGGTACCATCGCTCCAAATCCCCCCGCCTTCGCGCACTGTGTTGTGAGCTCCGCTCAAGCTGTTGTTGCGCACGATGCAGTTCGTCAACGTGACGGAACTGCCTCCGGCGTAGAGACCGCCGCCGTACGCGGCGCCATACCAACCATATGAACAGGCGTTGCTCTCGATCACGCATCCCGAGAGGACGACCGCGCTGCTCCCGGAAATGTAGACCCCACCGCCCATGCCGTTCGGGGCGGAGGTTCGCGCGTCGTTGCCGCCTCGGACGGTCACCGACTCGAGCGTGCTGTTGTTCGCTCCGTTGATGAACAGGATGCGGTGATTCGGCCCGCCGGTGCGGGTGAGCGACGTCGGCCACTGCTCGGGGTCGTAGTTACCCGGCAAGGCGCCCCCGGGATCGGCTTCGTAGCCGCCCCGGACGGAGACGCCTGATTTTGTCCACACAAGCTGGTTGGTCAAGATGAACGTCTGCCCGGCGACATAGATTGTGTCTCCGTTCGACGCTACGGCAAGCGCTTCCTGGATATTGGTATACGCCTTCGCCCAGGATGTGCCGTCATATGTATCCGTCGCATTGGTCGACACGTAGATGCTGTTCGCCGCCCGTGCGGGCGACCCGATCAGCAGCGCCGCCGTCATCGCGAAGGCCACCACCCAGCCCGCCAGCACCCTCGGTGAACTCAGTCTCATTCCTGCCTTCATGGGGTAACTCCTCATTCTGCCCGTGCTTCTCGGGCTTTTCCATTCAACACTCACCACT
>CAZQKI010000074.1:0-20132 GCA_964592855.1 uncultured Lentisphaerales bacterium | reverse complement strand
GAGCCCGGGGTGGGAGGTGGCAAGGGAAGAAATGGAGCCCGCCGTCCCCGGCGGTATGGAAGCAAGTCGGCGGCGGGAAAAGCCCGAAATCGGGCACAAGCGGCGCTGGCGCAGAAGCCGGAATTCGCCGCCGGCGAGCGGAACCTCCTCAGGCGCCTCTATCGCTGGAAAGAGGGGATTGGTTTTTGCGACAGCCGGTACTGTGCGCGGCGCTCTTTGACGCCGAACCCGATAGCCTTTCGTTCCGGCGCGGGGGGCGGCAGAAGCAGCGGGCGGATCTTCTGGTAGAGGTCACGCAGGGCGGAATCGTGGGTCAGTAGCAGCTTTTCGACCTCGGCGAGCCGTTTGGCCAGGGTGGTCGTGGTCAGCAACTGCTCGCGCATCTTGATGAAAGCCCGCACCACGAAGACGCTCATCTCCAACGCTCGGGGGCTGTTAAGCACGTTCGCGGCCATGATGGTGCCATGCTCGGTGAAAACACGGGGCAGATACTTACGATGTTCTCCCCGCTTTAAGATCACAGTTTGTGATCTTAAAGTCTGTACATGCGCCCATTCCTCCGGCGTCAAGGCAAAGGCGAAATCATCAGGAAACCGCGCCGCATTGCGCTTGACCTGTTGATTGAGGGCGCGGACTTCGACGCCATAGATCGCGGCCAAATCACTGTCGAGTATGACCTTGAACCCGCGCATCGTTACAATGCGATCAAGAATATTTGCGGCGTCATAGCAGCAGGCAGGGGCGACTTTCATTGGACGTTACCTCGACTGATATATGGATTGTCGTGTCGCGTCATCCATTCAAAACGCTCAAATCATACATCCGACAGCGGCTATTGCGCAAGCCTGCACCCGCCTTGCTGCCTGAGACGGCAGCGGGAAATACCCGAAAGAGACCCTCGGTATTCGCGCAGTTCAGATTCTGCGGACCGCCGACGGTGGCAATGGAAAGGGGGTGGCATATTTGCCCCCACCCTTTGGCAAGTTCCGGATCGCGACGGCGCATATCCTTCACATAGCCTTGGGGGTCGGCGGAATCGGTCAACGCGGCTACCACATCGACAATGACGAACCACCATTCGTTGTTGTGAATAAGGCGGCGGACCTCCTTGCGCCGGAGCAGAAGACGGAAGTCGTCGCCGGCGAGCGGGACCTCCCCAAGCGTCTGACCGCAGAGCGCTAAGATAAGAGGAGAGACAACTTTGCACGTAAGAACTCGTTTCTAGTCTGCCCCTGAAGGGTTCTATGAAGCGAGACATTCATCGCAATCGCTATTTGTTTTTTTTCGTGAACCCGAGATCGCCCACTTAGCCCTGGCCGTCAAAGTCATTTGTCGATTGTCGATTCCGCTGAAAAAATCGCATCTCTCCCCCCCCCTCGCTCTCGTCGTCGTCCTCGTCCTCGTTCTCGAAATCCCCAGCGAAATCAAGTACGAGGACGAAGGACGAGGACGATCACAGTCCATGGAACTGACTTTTTCAGCGGAATCGATAGTCGAGACGTGACCCTTATGGGATTCATATACTTGGGTTAGGGCCGACCCTTCAGTCCGCCATTGGTCCATTTCTCTGGCCTAACGGTCGCAGAACAATCTCAGCCATTCAGACTCTACAAGGCCCACACGGGCTATCTCACTGCCGATATGTGCTGTGACCCTTTGCGCATGGAGGGGTTTCAGTTCAGCAATCCATTCGACGATAAGATCGCAATGCTCGAATCGGAATCCCTGGGCGCTCCTTGTGGCCACTACATTGCCTCTTGTGGGTGTAAGCCGTTGGTTCTCCTTCATATATCGCAGAAGAAATTTTGGGATGCCTGCGCATGGGTGTGAAGGAAGATCGGGCAGCGGGTGGCGTACGAGATGGGATCGGGAATCGACAAAGCTCGCGACAAAGCTTGCGACAAAGATTCGTCCAAAAGAAGCAAGATTTATGCGATCCCAACGCGCATACATCTCACTGACCCCTTACCCAGAAGGACGTTTTCGTGTTTTCGCCTCACTGGCGACATGCTACGATGAGCGCGTCATGCGAGTTTTCTGGGTCAATACCGTCGCCGCCATGGGGGGAGCCGAGCGAAGTCTCCTCGACCTCGTCGTCCCGCTTGCGCAACTCGGGCACGAGATCGTTGTGGCCTGTCCGGAAGGTCCGCTTGCAGAGGCGCTCACGATGGCGGGAGTGGTCGTCCAGCCCATTCGTGAAGTCCGCCTGCGCCGGCCATCGCTGCGGCATCCGGGCCGGGCGGCCGGCTGGTTCCGGCTCTGCGCAGCCCGGTGGGATCTGGGGCGCATGATCCGCGGGTGCAACCCCGATCTCGTGCATGCCAACAGCCTGACCGCCATGCTGGCCCTGGGCGGCCTCCAGACGCCACCGGTTTTCTGGCATGTACGCGACCTCGCCCTGAGTCCGAAGGCCGCGCGCTGGGCCGCCGGACGCGCCCGGGCCATCATCGCCATCTCCCCCGCGGTCGAGACCCATCTCCGGGCGGTTCTGCCCCCCTGCCAACATGCCAAGATCCATCTGATCTCAAACGGGATTGCCCTCCCCGACGCCGCAACGCTCCCGTCGCGTCAGGAGGCGCGCCGGCAGCTTGCCCTGCCGGGACCGCCGGTGCGGCTCGTCGGCATGCTCGCGCACTTCGTCCCCTGGAAGCGGCATGACCGCCTGATCGCCGTGGCGGCGCAACTTGCCGACCGCCATCCCGAAGCACGCTTCGTCCTTGCGGGCGGCGACCTTTTCGGGGAGCATGCCGGGTACCTCAGACAACTGCGCGCGCAGATCGCGGCTGCGGGGCTCGGGAATCGGGTGATCGTGTCCGGCGCGACCGACCAGCCGCTGCTGCTGCTGCGTGCGCTCGATCTGCTGGTTCATCCCGCCGACGCCGAACCCTTCGGACGCGTCATCTGCGAGGCCATGGCCGTGGGGACGCCCGTCGTAGCCATCGACCGGGCGGGGCCCCGGAGCATCCTGCAGCATGACGTGACGGGCTGGCTCGTCGATCCCGAGGCACCCGACGCCCTGGCGCGAGCCGTCGATCGGCTGCTCGGCGACAGCGATCTCCGCGACCGCCTGGCGTCCCGGGCCTTGATCCAGGTCCGCGAGGACTTCGACATCCGTACAACCGCCGCGCGGATCTCAGAACGATACTTTGCCAAGCGCGTCAGCCGATTCCAGTCACGCCAGATGTGAAAAGGGGCGGCACTGGTAGTCTCATGCCCTGAGGTTTCTCCGCGACGTAAACCGAGAGGGCGACCGACCTGCTTCCCTTGATTGCACCCTGTCCCTGTACTTTGAGAATAAGAGATTGGCCACTTAGCCTACCGGCCAACTCCCGACCGCTGTTCGGAACATCCAGCACCATAGGGTTGGTTACAGAAATTCCGCATCCGCAAAAGGATGTAGCCAACAGACAAGCGCGAGCTACCGCGAGTCGCCAGCATCCGCCTTGCTGTGTTCTTGTCTTCTTCCGTGCACCTCTTGAATCCAGGCAATCGCTGCCGCAGGGACACCTTCGTGTCCGCCTTGAAAAATCGTCACCGTGGCATTGCCCGATGTTCGCCGAAACAGCGGCTTCTTCTTGCCGTAGCTGGGGTCAACGACATCGGTCCTCAATTCGGAGGGCACGGCGGCCTTTTCAACGAAGAAGCGGATCTGTTCGGAGGTCAATCGATCTTTGGGCTCTGCGACTTCATTGAACGCGAGAAGCGAGTGGCTGATGGGAACGCTGCCCTGGTGACCGTCCATGACACCAGCATTTATGTGAAGCACCACACCCTTGGCGTTCTTCAGGTAGTTGATGGGTGATCGCTCAGCATACTCTCGGTCAACAGCCTCGGTGCTGCCGGGAGCGCCGCCACAGGACTTGACAAGGTCATTGGTATAGCGCCCTTGCGAATACCAGGCTCTCAAGTCAGAGATCGGCACCCACGCGGAGACGCCAGCCCATAGTTCAGGACGACGTCCCGCCATCACAAGAGCCGCATAGCCGCCGCCCGAAGTGCCCATAAGATAGACCGACGAAGTATCGATTTTTGTAGTTTGCCTGGCGTACTCGATTGCACTGGCGATGTCGCCAACGACCAGTCGGGATCCCGTTGCTTCGGGCTTGTTGCTAGGCCCCCTGAAGTTGGGATGAATGTATGCCCACCCGTTTTGCGCGCACCACTTGGCAATCGGAGCGTGGGCGGTTTGTTTGTAGTCGGCCGACCAGGAGTGGAGTGCGACAATCAGCGGCACAGAAACATTGGTTGAAGGAGCATAGAACATGGCTGGCTGCAGGGAATTGTCAGCCGAACTGGTGTATTTGATCTCCTTTGCCTCTTGAGCATTCGACGTGATGACCGACGCTGCCGCAAGAAGAAGTATCGCACTCCGCATTGAGTAGTTCCTTTCTCAAACACAACGAATAGCTCGCTATCGGTATTCCGAATTAGAAGACGCCGAAGAAGATGCTGCTGAAGGTCGAGATGGGGGAGGCCTCGCGCGCGTCGTCGATCATGTCGCGGCCATCCTTGAGCAGCCCTTCAAACTCGTTCGCGACGGGCGAATCCTTCACCAGCAACTGTCCCAGGAGTCCCTCGCCGGCCTCCAGCCGCCCCGTGACCGTCTTGAGGTTGGAGACCGTATCCGCGAGGTCGCGGTACAGGGTGTCGTCCTTGGCCAGCAGTTTGCCCAGGGAGCCTTCGCCGGCATCCAGCCGTGCCGTGACGGACTTCAGGCTGGCCACGGTCTCGGAGAGGTCGCGGTACAACGTGTCATCGGTCGCGAGCAGCTTGCCCAAGGTCCCCTCGCCCTTCTCCAGACGATCCGAGATCTTGCGGAGGTTGTCGAGCGTTCCCTGCAGGTCGGCGTAGACCGTATCGTCCGCCGCCAGCAGCTTGCCCAGCGTTCCCTCGCCCTTCTCGATCCGGTCGGTCACCTTGCGGATGTTGGCCAGGGTGGCCTCGAGGTCCTTGTAGAGGGTGTCATCCGCCGAGAAGAGCCGGCCTAGCGTGCCTTCGCCGCGGCGGAGGCGTCCGGTGACCTCGGCAATGTCCTCGACGGCCTTCTGCAGATTGGTCAGCAGGCCGCCTTCGTCCAGGGATTTGCGCACATCCTTGACGAGGATTCCCAGGTTCTCCATGACGTTTTCGGGCGATTCGCCGATCAACTTCTCGCCTTTGGGAAGCGGTTCGCCGACGCCCTCTTCGATGTCCAGCTGCATGCCGCCGAGGAGGGAGGAACTCATCACCCTGATGCGATAGTCCTTGCGGAGGCGGACCACCTCGTCCAGGGACAACGCGACGACCACGCCCTCCTTGCTCAGTTCCAGGTGCTTGACCTTGCCGATCGGCACGCCGCGGACGAGGACCGAATCATGCCGGCGCAGGCCGCCAACTTTTTCAAAGTTGACTTCGATCGTGTTGCGGCCGGACGAGAAGAGCCGGCTGCCCGAGATGACGATCGTGAAGACGATCAGCACGAGAAAGACGCTGCCGATGAACGTGCCGACAATCATTTCCCGCGTGAGTTCGCGATTCGAATAGCCATCACTCTTCTTGCTCATGGTTAGAATCCTCCGTCCTGTGTTTCCGGCGTGATAAACTGGGCATCCAGAAATTCCCGGACCATGGGGTTCTGCGATTTTCGGAACGCCGCCGGGGGGCTGAGTTCGACGACCTGCCCATCCTTCAACATCGCGATGCGGCTGCCGATCGTCAGCGCACTCTGCAGGTCGTGCGTGACGACGACGCTCGTGATGCCGATCTGCTGGTTCAGCCGCATGATCAACTGGTCGATCATCCGGGCCGTCACCGGGTCCAGCCCCGAAGTGGGTTCGTCATAGAGGACGATTTCGGGATCACGGACGATCGCACGCGCGAGGCCGGCGCGCTTCTGCATGCCGCCGGAGATTTCCGACGGCATCTTCGTCCCGTCATTGTCCAGCCCCACCATCGCCAGCGTCTCCTGGACCTTCTTGAGAATCTGCGCCTCGTCGAGCTTCGTCTTCTCCCGCAACGGCAGCGCGACATTCTCGGTGACGTTCATCCAGGCCAGCAGCGCGCCGCCCTGGAAGAGGTAGCCGAAGCGCTCGCGCAGGCGTTCCAGCCGCGTTCCCGTGGCCTCGCTGATGACATCGTCTCCGATCACCACACGCCCCGAATTGGGTGTCAGCAGGCGCACCATGTGCTTCAGGCACACGCTCTTGCCGGTGCCCGAAGGGCCGACAATCACAAACACCTCGCCCTTGGCGATTTCGAACGAGATGTCGTCGAGCACCTTGCGCTGCCCGAACTGCTTCGTTACCTTTTCAAAGCGTATCATTAGTTGTAGAAGAGGCGGGTGACAAAATAGCCCAGCACCAGAATCAGCAGAAAGGCGCCGATCACCGAACGGCGCGTGGCCATGCCGACGCCCACCGCCCCCTGCTCCGTCGTAAAGCCTTCGTAGCAGGCCATCGTGACAATCGCCGCGCCGAAGACCACCGATTTCAGAAGTCCCACATAGAGATCCTTCGTGGCGGCAAAGTCCATCGCGTTGACGATGTACTGGCTCCAGCCGACATTGAGCTGCGTCATGGCCACGAGACCGCCGCCCAGCACGCCCATCATGCAGGTGTAGAAGCCGAGTACCGGGGTCATGACCAGCATGGCGATGAGCCGCGGCGTCATCAGGAACCGGACGGGGTCGATCGACATGATCTCCAGCGCCGCGATCTCGTCGTTCACCATCATCGTCCCCAGCTGCGCCGCCATTGAGGAGCCCACGCACGCCGCCAGGATCAGCCCCGTCATGAAGGGCCCCATTTCGCGCAGCATCGAGAGCATCACCGCCGATCCGACGAAGACCTCCTGGTTGTAGCGGCTCAGCGCCAGGCCGGTCTGGAGCGACAGGATCATCCCCGTGAAGACGGCGACGATGGTGATGACGGTGAGGCTTCGAACGCCCGACACATACATCTGCGCAACGATTTCCTGGCGCATGCGCCGCGACGTCAGGATATGGCGGAACGCGAACAGCGCCTGCCCGAGCAATACGCCACAGCGCCCCACCTCGCCGATCAGCGCCAGATTATCGCGCCCGATCGACTGGAACCAATTCCGCGCCGAAGGATGCTGTACAGGTTCACGTATGATCATGGTCCGGCCTCCGACGCGACATCCGTGGCCGCGTCCGTTTTCCCGCGGGAAGGATGAAACCGCAAAGCCCACAGCAACTGGACGAAACCCCGTGCATCCGCATCGCGCCCCCAGGCGGCCAGCCCCCACAGCACGTCCGTCACCCGCGCGCCGTCCGCCCGTTCGCGCCGGACGAAAAGCGACCAGAAGGGCGCCCAGTTGCGTTCAATGGGGGCGCTCCTCCGAAAGAAGGTCAGCTCGGGGATGCGCAGTTGCATCCCGGCCTCGTTCCGCTGCCAGGAGAAGAGCGGCCAGAGGCGCCGATAGCGGTCGACGACCGTCGGCGGCGCACCCTCGGCCACGGGCTTTTTCACCCGCGTCTCCTGAAAATAGAGCGGCGTGACGGCAAATTGGTTGACCTGCACCTCCGGCAACTCGGCTTGCGATCCCGATATGATCGGCCAGATCGCGTACCAGTCGCGGTAGCCTTCACGCTCCGTTGCGCCGTAGAACGGCCACCAATGGCGCTGATGCTGGTCGGCATCGTCCAGCTGGCGGATGAAGGGCCAGGGCGCGCGCAGCGACCGGTAGCCGTCCTGGCCGTGCACATAGCTGAAGAAAGGCGGCAGGACGGTCCAGCCCTCCTCCCAACCCCGTTTCCGCCGTTCAAATCGCGAGTGTCCATAGATGGGAAAGAGGACGAAGCCATCGCCCTGGATGGACTCGCCCGTCATGTGAACATCGCTCCAGAAAGGCCAGAGGACAAAGTGGCGGGTCTCGGCGTGGCGCCCAGTGAGGGTCCGCTCACCGTAAAAGGGCCACAGCCGGAGCTGGTCGATGTCCCGGCCCTGCCGCGTCAGGTAGAAGGGCCAGAGAAAAGTCGTCGTCCGGGTCCCGTGCTCGTCGGCCGAGCCGTAGAGGGGGAAGAGCACGAAGCGGACATGCCCCAGTCCGATGAACTCCTGGATCTCGCCGCAGAGGGGGAAGAGCGCACGGTAGTTTTCGCCGCCGCGCGTCCGTCCCTCGAAATAGATGGGCAGGAGCCGGAAGCGATAGGTGTCATCAGCTTCGGGCGCGTCATCGCCCGAGCCGTGGAACGGGAATAATCGCCAGCTCCGGCGCTCGCCGCGATGCTGAAACATTCCGACCGGCCACAGCACGTCGGTGACGCGGCGGAAGGGCTCGGTCATCGCCTCTTCATGGCTGTAGAACGGGCGGATGGCGAGCAGATGGTCGCCCGACTCCGTCCGCACGCCCTCCAGCAGCGGCCCGACGCGCCAGGCCGACACGGCGCCCTTGGGCGGCAAGGGGGAGGCGCACCCGGCCGCGAACGTCAGAACGCCCAGCAGGATCACGCGGCACAGGCCATGTCGGAACGATGATAACATTCAAATAATTGGAGAAGGGTTGACTAGAAATTCGCGCGATGGAATTCCAGAATCCGGGTTTCGCAGCCGAAGGTCGAGGCGATCAACGCTGCGCGGATCCACATGCCGTTGCGCATCTGGCGCCAATACATGGCGCGGGGATCATGATCCACCTCGGGAGCGATTTCGTCGCGGCGCGGGAGCGGATGGAGGATGACCGCCTGCGGCTTGAGCAGTTCGAGTTCGCGCGCGCCGAATTTGAAGTTCGAGACGTCGACCTTTTTGCTGGCGTGGGTCTCGTCATCCCACTCATCCTGGATGCGCGTCATGTAGACGGCATCGGCCTGCGGAATGGCGCGGTGGAAGTCGCTCGAAAGCTCGAAGGCGACGCCCTTCGCCCGGAGGATGTCCTGGATGTCCTGGCCGATCTGGAAGACGGGCGGGGCCACGAAAATCTGGCGGATGTTGGGGAAGTTCGCCAGCAGCTGCGCCAGCGAACGGACGGTGCGTCCGCGGGCCAGGTCGCCGACCATGACGATCGTGCGGTCCCGCAGCCCTCCCGCCCGTTCGAAGCTCCGCTGCAGCGTGTAGATGTCGAGCAGCGCCTGCGTCGGATGCTGGTCCTTCCCCGAACCGGCATTGATCACGGGGACCGAGCGTTCGGAATTGGAAAGGACCCAGGACATGTGCTCGGCCAGGCCCTTCTCGGGCGAGCGCATGATGATCAGGTCGAAATAGGAGCTGAAGGTGCGGACGGAATCCTCGCAGGACTCGCCCTTGAACTCCGAGGAGGTCGAAGTGTCGCGGACCTCGCCGGTCGGCATGCCCAGGATCTGGCAGGCCGAGTAGAAGGAGAGGAAGGTCCGCGAACTCGGCTGCGAGAAATAGAGCATGGCGCGCTTGTGGCTGACCAGCTGGCGGAGGAAATCCATCCCCGAGCGGGTCTTCGCGATGGTGCGGATGCTGTTGGCCAGCTGCCCCAGCCGCTCGAGCAGTTCGCGGTCGAACTGCTGCGCAAAGAGCGTGTGGTAGGGGACGCCGCCGTCCTGGCTCAGGTAGGGGACCTTCTCGGTCAAGGGGAGTGCACTGAAAACCTCCCAGGAGATATCAATCATCTTCTTGCGCATGACACTTCGCTCCTTGAACGTTTGACAGACAGCCTCACGCGGGTTCCGGGGTCGCCAGCGCCGACACCAGCAGCGCCTTGATGGTGTGCATCCGGTTTTCGGCCTGGTCGAAGACCTTCGAATAGGGGGCTTCGAAGACCTCGTCGCTGACCTCCAGCGCGCCGGTTTCGCGCGTGACCAGCGTCTGGTCGTCATGGAAGGCCGGCAGGCAGTGCAGGAAGATCAGCTCGCCCCCGCAGTTGCCGGTGGCCGCGACGACACAGGCATTGACCTGGTAGGGGCTCAGCAGCGCCATCCGGCTCGCCTTCTGATCCTCTTCGCCCATGGAGACCCAGACATCGGTATAGATGACGTTCGCCCCGCGGACGCTGACCAGGGGATCGTGTCCGATGGTGATCGTTGCGCCGTTGCCGGAGGCGATCACCCGGCACCGCGCCACCAGTTCGGCGGAGGGCATCAGTTCCTGCGGCGTGCAGTTCACGAAGTTGACGCCCGCCTTGGCACAGCCGATCATCAGCGAGTTCGCCATGTTGTTGCGACCGTCGCCGACGTAGGCCAGGGTCAGTCCGCGCAGGCGCCCGAAGTTCTCCTGCATCGTCATCAGGTCGGCCAGAACCTGCGTGGGATGGAAATCATCGGTCAGGCCGTTCCAGACCGGCACGCCGGCATGCTGCGCCAGCCCCTCGACGACCTGCTGCGAGAAACCGCGGAAGAGGATGCCGTCGAACATGCGGCCCAGAACACGCGCGGTGTCGGCCACCGATTCCTTGGAGCCCAGGTGGATGTCGTTGCGCGCGAGATACTCGGCGCTTCCCCCTTCGTCGCGAACGGCGACCGAGGTGGCGCAGCGCGTGCGGGTGGAGCTCTTCTCGAAGATCAACGCGATCTGGCGGCGATGCAGCAGGTTGCCCCGCACCCCGGCGCGCCGACGCGCCTTGAGGGCGATCGCCAGGTCGATCATGTCCAGCATCTCCCGGTCGGAAAAGTCAAACAGCGTCATCAACGAACGATTTTTTAACGACGGATTCCACATCAGTCTCATGATCAGCTTTCCAGGCTAGTAGGCCTCCACAGCCATGCTTTTGTTAGTCGGGTGCCACCCGCGGACGGGCGCCCCTGCGGCACGCGTGAAGGCCGGGTGGAATTATATCGCAGAATCGGCGCATAATCCATACCCGAAATGGGCTTATCCCAAATGCAGGTGCTTCCAGTCCATCAGCTCCGCAAAATGGGCCAGCGTCGGTGCATCGGCCTTGTAGGCGAGTGCGAGATGATGGGTGCCCCCGGCGCGGCTGTAGGCTTCGAGAAAACGCTCGACCGAGAGCGCCGCGGGGGTGAACCAGCCGGTGTTCGAGCGGGTGGACGGTGTCTCGGGAGCGTCAAGGGTCACGGCGGCGGAAATCAGCGTGAAGGTGCCCGCCGGACCCGGCGCCAGGTTGACCAGCATGGCCTGCCCCGCCCGGAAGCAGCCCGTGGCGAGGACGGGATTGTCCGTGTCGCTGAAGATGTACGCTCGCTCGGCCAGCAGCGGCTTCTGCGCGGTCAGAGCGATGTTGATCTCGCCCATGTGGCTCAGGAAGAGGCGGTTGCCCGACCAATCGGGACAGAACATCTCGGTGAAGGAGGTCTCGGGGAAGGTGCGCATGAGGGCGGCGACCAGCGCCGCCGTCAGCACATCCCCCTCCCCGGCGTAGCCGATGCCGCGCGCCATCGCCTTGGAGGCTTCAAGGAAGGGAACGGTCTCCCACCCCGCTTCGCGGGTGATGCCGAGGAAGCAGAGCGTGAAGGCGTCGAGCCGGGCCTGCTCCACCCAGCGGCGCAGCTTGAGCGAGGCGCGCAGCGTCCGCTCATGCACGGCTTCGAAAAGTGCGTCGGGAACAAAACGCTCCAGATCCAATCTCCGTTCCGCCGCAACTGCCGCGGCGTCGGCCTCCGGCTGCTCCGTATAGGCGACAATCTCCATGCCGAACGTCCCGGCGGGGACGCAGAAATCGCCCATGCCGGCGAACTCGCCGCCGACCGTGCCGACCCGCGCGGTCCGCATCTTGCATGCCATCGCAGCGGCCTTCAGCAGATTGCAGGCGCGGTCGATGACGTCGGATTTCTCCCAGTGGCCGGCGGCGATCAGGAACCGCTTGCCCCGGCGGATCAGCATGTTGCAGCAGTCCTGCACCCCGTGGATGCCGTGGTTGGCCATCACCTTGTCGCCGAAATCGAATCCGAACGACTCATCGGGCGTCGTGTCGAGGACGATGATCGGCAGCTTCGTCCCGGCCAGGGCGTCGATCGACTCGAGGGATGGCGAGTAGGCCAGATGCAGTGTGACGATGGCCTCCGCACCTTCGCGCTCGAAGGTCCGGATGGCCGCGTCGAACTCCGGCTTGATCCGGCAGATGGGCGCTTGCACGATGTCGAAGCCGCGCCGTGTGAATTGGCCGGCAATCGTGTCGGCGAAGGCCTGCATGGAGGCCTGACGCTCCGGAACCACTTCGTCGTAGAGTTTGATGTAGAGGGGAAGCAGGGCGATTTTCATGGGGTGTTCTCCTGGGCATCGGGGGAAAAAGTCCGGTATTCGCAGCGGACGCGGGGTGCGCCGGCGATTCTGGCCGCACCGACCGCGCCGGCATCCTGGTGGAAGGCGGAAACGGCCACGGGGATTCCGAGCTGCCTGGCCAGCAGCACGGGCCAGGCGGCCCCTTCCGCAGGTCCGCCGGCCATCACCAGCCGCGCGGGGCTTCGACTGCCGAGCTTCGTCATGAACGTCTGGATGGTTTCCAGCATCATGCGGCGCGCCGGCGAATCGCCGGCGAGCGCATCGGCGTTACAGCGCGCGTAGCGGTCGGCGGAGGCTCCGTAGTGGTCGCGGATCCACGCTTCGATACTCAGGCCGATTTGCGGAACGGAGAAGATGCTCCCCCACGGGCCGCCCGACTGGCTCAGGAAGGGGTCCGCGAGCTCGCCTTCGATGATGCGGCGTTCGGGAACGGGATAGAAGCCGACCCACGAAGTGCCGCAGGAGACCAGCAGGTCGCCTGCCTGCGTCACATCCAGGGCGCGGGCGGCGGCAGGATGGTCGAAGGAGCCGCTCACGACCGCCGTCGCGGGAGTCAGGCCCGGGGCGCAATGTTCCGGGTGAAGCGCGCCGATGCGGGTGCCGCTGGGCAGCAGGTCGGGAAGCTGGTGCTCCGCGATGCCGAAGGCGTCGAGGAAGGGGCGGTGGTAGGTGAACGTCCGCTGGTCCTGAAGATAAAAGGGCGTTGCCGAAGAGTGGTCGAGGGCGCGGCGTCCGCAGAGCCGCCAGGCCAGATAGTCGTTGTTCATGCCGACGAGGGCGCCCTTCAGCGTGGCCGGCTGGTGCTGCTGCAGCCAGTGCAGATGCGCCAGCGGGAAGCTGGGGATGCCGGGCCAGCCGACGACCTCGTGCACCTTCCAGGAGGCCGGCGGACACCAGTCGTCCCGCGCATCGAGCCAACTGATGATGTTCGTCCGCGGCGTGCCGTCGGCATTCAGCAGCAGCGTGTTGCCCGAGGCTGCCGCCATCGCCAGCGCGGCAACCGGCGCGGGGCTCTGCGCGGCCAGTTCGCAGATAAGCGCGTGGACGCTTTGCCAATGGGCTTCCGGATCGATCTCGACGAAGCCGGGACGGGGTCGCAGGAAATCAACGGGGCGTTTGGCCCGTGCCAGCAGCTCGCCGTCGTCGCCGACCAGCACCCCCTTGACGGCGCTGGTTCCCAGATCGAGCCCGATGAACGTGTGTTTACAGATCGGCATGTCCCGTCACCGCCCGGCATGAATGTGCGCGGCCGCCGCCTGGCGCGCCCAGGCATCCGCCTCGAAGATCGCGCCCAGCGCCGGCGCGGACAGGGGGGCATGGCGTTCGAGCACCTGTTCCAGACAATGCCAGATGCCCGAGAAGGCCAATCGACCCGCCAGAAAGGCCGCGACGGCGACTTCGTTCGCGGCATTGAGCACGGCCGGCGCCGTCCCGCCCGTCTCCATGGCGGCGCGGGCGAGCTTCAAACAGGGGAAACGGCGCGGATCGGGCGCGGTGAAGCTCAGCTTCGCCAAGCGGACCAGGTCCAGCGCCGGCGAGGTCGTCGGCGCGCGGTCGGGCCAGCTCAGGGCGTAGTGGATGGCCACACGCATATCGGGGGCTGAAAGTTGCGCCAGCACCGCGCCGTCAACGAACTCGACCAGCGAATGAATGATGCTTTCAGGATGGACCACGACCGCGATGTCGGCGACGGGGACGTTGAAAAGCCAGCGCGCTTCGATGATCTCCAGCCCCTTGTTCATCATGGTCGCCGAATCGATGCTGATTTTCCGTCCCATCGACCACTTGGGATGCTGCAGGGCCTCCGCGACCGTCACCCGGTCGAAATCGACCTCGGGCCGCGCGGTGAAGGGACCGCCGGATGCGGTGAGAACCAGGCGGCGGACCCGCGACTCCGCCGCACAGCCCGGAGCCCCGTCGGCCGGCCTGACGCAAAAGGGGGTGGAAGCGGGCGATTGCAGGCATTGGAAGATGGCGCTGTGCTCGCTGTCAACGGGGAGGATGCGAACCCCGCGGCCGGCGCGCGCCTGCATCACCGCTTCACCGGCCGCGACCAGCACCTCCTTGGTGGCCAGGGCGATGTCCTTGCCCGACGCGATCGCGGCCAGCACCGGCTTCAATCCCGCCATGCCCACCAAGGCGCAGACCACGATGTCGGCCTCCACCGTCGCGGCGAGTTCAACGACCCCCTCGTCGCCGGCGAAGAGCGTCATGCCCGCCGGCAGCCTGCGAAGGGCTTCCGCGGCGGCTTGGGGATCGGAAATCGCGATGTGCGTCACGCCGAAGCGGCGCGCCTGGTCCAGGATCTTCTCGGTGGCATGATGTACCGCGAGCCCCTTGACGCACAGCCGTTCGGGATGCGCGGCAACCACCTGCAGCGTGCTTTCGCCGATCGACCCGCTGCTGCCCAGTATGATCAGCGACTTCACGGCAGGACCCATAACAGGAAGAAATACATGCACGACGGCGCGAAGATGAGGCTGTCGATCACATCCAGAAGCCCCCCCATCCCCGGAAAGATCCCGCTCGAGTCCTTGATCTGCACCGTCCGTTTGAACATCGACTCGATCAAATCGCCGAACACCCCCACCCCGACAAGCAGGGTGGACAGGACGGCGGAGCGGAGCAGGGACATGGCGGGCACGCCGCCGGCCTGTGCCCAGAAGAGCCCCTCGGGCCCCCAGTGGCAGCGCCCGGCGATAGACGCCGTCAACACTCCCGAAGCCACGCCGACAACCATGCCGCCCGCCAGGCCCTCCCAGGATTTGGCCGGCGAGATGCGCGGAAACATCTTGTGGCGCCCCCAGCGCGTGCCGAAGGCGTAGGCGCCCGTGTCGCTCAGCTTCACGACCAGCGACAGGAAACAGCACAGGAAAACCCCGGCGCGTGTGGTGCCCCACACTTGCGTGGCGTCCCATTGCGCCAGACGCAGGTAATAGCTCAACATCACGGGTCCGTAGAAAATGCCCAGAAAGGTGACGGCCGCCGTTTCATAGGCGCGTTTGGCTTGCGCGTCGAACATCGTGCACACCAGCACGACGAAACAGATCAGGATCAACATCGCCGCCTCCCACCCCGGCACATTCGGATGCGGCAACCCGGGCGGCGCGGCGAGGAAGTAAACGGAACCCATCCACAGGCCGCCCAGGGCGAGGCCCAGATGATGGTAGACCCGATAGCCGCCCCGCGAGGCAAGCCGGTAGAGCTCCGACTGGCAGGCGGCGGCAAAAGCCACCAGAATGACAAAGAGGCCGGGGCCGGGCAGGAAGGCCATGCTCGCCGCAAAACCCAATGCGATGGTCAAACCATAGAGCAGACGTTGCTTCAGCATTCATTCTCCTGGGTGGCATCCGCGGCATCCAGTCCGCCAAACCGGCGCAGGCGCCCCGCATAGGCGTCCAGCGCCGTCTGGAAGTCGGCCTCGCGGAAGTCGGGCCAAAGCACGGGCGTGACGTGGAATTCGCTGTAGGCGGACTGCCAGAGGAGAAAATTGCTCAGGCGCAACTCGCCGCTGGTGCGGATGATCAAATCGGGGTCGGGGACATCGGGCAGATAGAGGTTTGCTGAAATCGTCTGCTCGTCGATCATCTTCGGATCCAGCTCGCCCCGCGCCACGCGCTCGGCAATTCGGCGGGCCGCCCAGGCGATCTCGGTGCGCCCGCCATAGCTGATCGCAAGGATCAGATGACGCTGATCGTATTGGGCCGTCGCGGCTTCGACCCGCTCGATCTCGCGGAGGACGGCGGCGGGCAGATCCTCGCGGCAACCCATGACACGCAGCCGGACGCCGTTTTCATGGAGCTCCGATTCCTGCCGCCTGAGATAATCGACCAGCAGGCGCATCAAGCCGCTGACTTCGTCCGGCGGGCGGCTCCAGTTCTCCTTGCTGAAGGCGTAGAGCGTCAGGTACTTGACCCCCGCGTTCCGGCAGCAGCGCAGCACGCAGCGGACCGTCTCCGCGCCGGCAATATGCCCCTTGACCCGCTGCCAGCCGCGCTGCTTCGCCCAACGTCCATTGCCATCCATGATGAAGGCCACATGCACGGGTGCCGGTTTTTCATCAGACTTCGACATGGCTGGCATCTCCGCGGCGCCTAGAGCGCCAGACGAAGGGTGTTCTCGCGCCCGGGGCCGACCGAAAGGATGCCGAGCGTGCCACCGCACAGTTCGACCAGACGCGCGACATAAGATTTGGCGGCGGCGGGAAGATCTTCGTATCGGGTGATGTTGCTTGTCGCCGACAGCCAACCGGGCATCGATTCATAGACCGGCTGGCAGTTCTCCAGCACCCGGATATCCGAAGGGAGTGTTTCGTAGCGCTTCCCTTCGTGCTCGTAGGCCACGCAAATCTTCAGGACCGGCTGATCATCCAGCACGTCCAGCTTCGTCATCGCCCAGAAATCAACGCCGTTGACGGCGCAGGCATAGCGCCCCACGACGGCGTCGAACCAGCCGCAACGGCGCGGCCGCCCCGTCGTCGCACCAAATTCACCGCCGCGCGTCCGCAAGTGCTCGCCGACCGCATCGCACAGCTCCGTGGGAAACGGACCCGCACCGACGCGCGTCGTGTAGGCCTTGATCACCCCGACCACCCGGTCGACGCGGCGGGGGGAAAGTCCGGTGCCGATGCAGGCGCCGCCGGCCGTCGGGTTGGAGGAGGTCACAAAAGGATAGGTACCGAAGTCGATATCCAGCATCGTCCCCTGCGCCCCTTCCAACAGGAGGCTCTTCCCCTGCCGGTCAGCTTCATGCACCATCGCCACGGTGTCCGCGATGTAGGGAGCCAGTTCCGCCGCAGCGGCGACATAGATGCCGACGATCTCCCGGACGTCGAGGGGGGCGGCCCTCAAGGCGACGAGGTCGACGTTGGCCGCCTCGGTATGGGCAGCCACGCGGGCGGCGAAATCCGGCGCGAGAAATTCACCCAGGCGCAGCCCGCAGCGGTTGATCTTGTCGGCATACCCGGGGCCGATGCCACGGCCGGTCGTACCGATCTTCTGGGCCGCGGAGCGCAGCGATTCCTGCGCAACATCGATCGCGCGGTGGTAACGCATGACCGCGTGTGCCCGGTCGCTGACATGGAGACGGCCGGCGACCTCATGCCCCTGCTTTTCAAGCGCCCGGATTTCATGGAGCAGATCCAGCGGATCGATGACCACGCCATTGCCGATGATGCAGACCTTTCCGGGATGCAGAATGCCGGAGGGGATCAGATGCAGCACATTCTTCTTGCCTTCGACGATGACGGTGTGTCCCGCATTGCTGCCGCCTTGATAGCGCACCACCAGGTCCGCCTGCGCGGTGAGCACGTCAATGACTTTACCTTTGCCTTCATCGCCCCATTGGGCACCAACTAAAACGGTATTCGGCATATCGCTCCCGTGTCTCTAGTCGAACCTTGGCCGAAACCCCGGCCCAATTACGGCTCGCTATGAAAGGTCTACATTTTAGCCAGTATCGCCAATTTGTGCGAGCCTCAAATCCAGCATCCCGTGCTTGCGGATGAAATCCGCCGACTGCGCCATGGCCTGCACAAACAGTTGCATGTCGAAAATGAAGTACCCGTGCCTTCCACCCGGATGGGCGATCAGTTCGCACGCGTTTTGGGCTTCGCGCATGCGCGCGTCGAACCGGAGCGCTCCGGCGAAAGGGGTAACGGTATCCGCCGTGCCGTGCAGCAGCAGCGTCGGGGGGAGGTTGGGCTTGACTTGGTCCACCGGAGAGAGTTCCCGCCACCGCTCGCCAATCTTCTCCTTCCCGTATCCACCTTCAGAGGTGTCCACGACCGGATAATAGAGGATGAGCAGGTTCGGAAGGCAGGAAATGGACGTATCTTCTCCAGCCTCGTCAACGCCGTCGAACAAGGCCGTCCCCGCCGCGAGATGAGCGCCCGCCGAACCCCCGCTGACAATGATGCGGCCGGGATCGATCCCCAGTTCCGGCGCATGCGCCCGGAGATAGCGCACCGCGGAGCGTGCATCTTTGACACAGTCCTGCACGGTGCAACCCAGCGACCGGTTCATCAACCGGTATTCCACGCTGACGCCGACCAGGCCGAGATCGGCGAAATACTGTGCAAATGGATAGTAATACTGCGGCCCCCTGCCCGTCCATCCGCCCCCATGGAACGTCACATATACCGGACGTCGATCCCGCGCACCGTGGCCTTCGGGATTGAAAACATGAAGGCTTAAGGAGCGGCAACCGACCGTCTTGTAGACCACCGTGCACGCAGGCTTCATCTTCTCGGCCAGCGCATCGAGGGGACGATCGCCTGTCCCGGAATACGCGAGAGCCAGGTCTCGGACCGTGTCTCTCATGGCTCGCCAGCCTGCCGTGAACGCAACTCACGTGCCTCCAGCCATTGGACCTGACGGTACAGACCGTCCCGCAGCGGGGTGTTGGGAACTTTCAATCCGTCCAGGCGCAGCGGCGTCAGATCGTAGATGCGATGGCACAGGAAGAATCGCCACTCGGGGTGCGTCTGCAGCGCTTGCGTCACCGGCAGTTCCTCAACCCGCAGTTCCACCTTCAACGCATCGGCAATCATCTGATAATAGGCGGCCGACTCCACGATTTCGGGTCCTGCCGCGCAGTAGATCTTGCGGTGGGCCATGGCGTTTCCCGCGACGCTGAGGATCAGCGCAGCGAGATCGGGGGCGAAAATCGGCTGTTGCAGGAAATGCCCGCCGCCGACAAGCTGGAGCGGCACCCCGTCCTTCAACTTCCGCAGCAGTCCGGGATCGCGCGCTGCCGCGGGCAGACAGCCCAGCTCCGACCCGGGTCCGTAGATGTGGCACGGGCGCAACACCGTCCAGCGCATGTCGCCGGCATCGGCCTGGAGGAACTCCAATTCGCACCGCCGCTTTTTGCCGCCATAGGTGTCGTCCGTCAGCGTAGCCGGGGTGTCGAACGGTTGAGGAAAGCGGCGGCGGAGCGGGTCGAAGACAAAGTCGGTGGAGATGAAGACCAGGTGCCCGGCGCACGACGCGAAGACGTCGAGATCCTGTCGCGCATCGCCAACCTCGAACCCGATGCAGTCCACCACAAGATCCCAGCGCACATTGGCGCCCGCCACCGCGGCCTTGAAGGCGACAGGGTCCTTGCGGTCGGCCAGCAGGGGGATGACGCCCTCGGGCAGCGGCTTCTGTCCGCGCGTCACGACCCAGACCTCGTGGCCCTGATCGCGGGCCATCCGGGCCAGCGTCCCGCTCACGAAGCCGCTGCCGCCGATAATGAGAATCTTTTGTTCAGGCATAGTGGATCGCATTCCCTTTGTAGATACATTCGCCGTCCGACCACAGATTCCACGCGCCGCCCTGCATGCCGCCGATGGTCTTGATGTGAGCCTGCTCCGCCCGGATCGTCAGCGCGGCGCCAACGTCGGTCCAAGTTCCGAGCAGGAGCACTGACAGCAAGATTCGAAGTGTCCAATTTTTTATCATCCAATGCTCCTCAGGCGAACAGTTTAAGCTCCGGCAGCAGGGTTGTCCAACCGTTTTCGCCCGTTATCGCCCGCTGAAACCGACGGTGAAACAGCCTTGACGACAGGCCGTTGTTTCAAAGATTCAGACTACATCCCCAGTAGAGCGTGGCAATATGACATTGATGCGGCGAAGCCGTACACGCTGACAATCTCATGGTTGGATGAACGCATTGTTGAGGACGGCAAAGTGGTTCATCCTGCCCTTTGGCCATGAAGAAGAAAACGTATTTCAATCGTCTTCCGTGTGGTCTTCGGGTGCAGATCAGGGATACTCGATTGACTTTGAGCGGTCCGATACGTCCCGCTCTACCGCTCGCGCCCGGATCGATGCGTCCGCAAAAGCGCGGGACGTATCGGACCGCGCAGACGCATCCGACGGTGGACGGTCCCACCACACGTACTCGTACACCTACTCGTACACGCGAATCTCCCGAGATAAGGCAAGATTTGAGTGTACGAGTAGGTGTACGAGTAGGGGGTGGCGGTTCGCCCGCAAGGAACGA
>CAZQKI010000073.1:0-20263 GCA_964592855.1 uncultured Lentisphaerales bacterium | reverse complement strand
GGTTGGCGGCCCGCCAGGCGGAAACCGAGACGCGCGTGGTGCTGAAATGCGAACTTCGCCCGGGCGCCACAACAGCGCCCCCGGCAACAATAAGGAGATGAGGAACATGATTTCACGAAAACAGGGGATCGCACGGTGGCTGGCATTCGGCGCCGGAGTCGCGGCCTTGGCCCTGACCACGAACGCCTGCGCCGAAAGGCTGGCGTTCCGCCCGGGAACATCCTCCGGGACGGTCGTCTTCGGAGGGGACAACTACACGTTCAGCCCTTCGAACAGTGCGGCGTGGGGCTACTCCTTCGGGTATGCGAACTCGACGCCACAGATCTCCGCCGTGCTCAACCTGAGTGGGCTCCCTGGAAACGCCGATGCGACCAAGAGCTGGCTGGCGTTCCGCAACCTGTTCGGCAATGGAACCGGGCAGATTCCCTTCAAGTCGACCATCACCAAGGCCGTGCTGCATTTCAAGATCTATACCTCGGGGGCGCGCAACGTGAACGTTGAGTTCCACCGGATCGTGGACGAGGCGAACACCTGGGTCGGCAACACAACCGACATGAACTGGAGATACCGTGTCAAGTCCACTGCCACGAGCTGGACCAAGGTCGTCGGCGGCAACGCGGCGCACCTCGGCGAAGCCGTGTCGGCTGTGGCCGAGTCAATTCATGTGGAAACACCGTCAGGCGAGAGTTCCCCCGAGTTTGATCTGGCGGTCACCAACTCGCTGCGCACCTGGGCAGCCAGCGGGACAGGCGACAACAAGAACCTGGGATGGGCGATCTATCTGGATGCCAACCAGTCCGTCAGCATTCAGAGCCCGTCGTCGGCAGGCACACGGCCGACGTTGTATGTGGAATACACCCCCTACCAGCCGGACGGAACGGCTGTGATCGTCCGCTGAGGTTCGGGACATCGACTCCCGGATGCGCAGATGCTAAGATGGCCCCCTAACAAGAGATGGGGTTTCCGTCATGATGAATCACCGCTACGCATCGGCACTGGCCTTGACCGTTTCCCTGTGCTGCCTCTCCTGTGCCGGACAGGCCGAAGACCTCAGCGCCAAGGAAGCCAAGCGCCGCGAAACGAACGCGCAATTCGACAAGCTCAACCTCCGGCAGAAGACCGACTTCGTCGTCGATTCGTCGAAGGACTTCCTCACGGTGCCGACCAACACGCCGATCGAAGGTCCGTTCCTGGTCGCCAAGACGCCGCCCGAGGTGAAGTTCCGCATCTTCACGCACCTGGAGCCGGAGTATTTCACCGGAGCCGATCAGTACATGGCCTGCTGGGCCAACTGGGCCTACGTCGCACGAAGCGCAGACAACCGCTTCTACATGGCGGCCAGCGACCATCTGGCCAAAGGCTGCGACATCAACATCTATGAGTACGACCCGAAGCAGAAGCAGAAGGATTCCTTCAAGCGGATCATCGATCTCGACGAATTGCTGGGCTGGACCAAGACCCAGTACACCGACGGCAAGCTCCACGGCCTCATGGGCATCATGCCCGACGGCACCCTGTTGGGCGCGACGCATTTCGGCGTCCACCCGACAGAGCAATGGTACACCAACGGTTATCAGGGAAGCTGGCTCTTCTCCTACAACCTGAAGACCGGCACCGGCCGGAATTTCGGCGCCCCGCTGAAGCGGAGCTCGCTGCCCTGCTTCACCGTCGACACCCAGCGGGGCTATCTGGTCGGGACGGGCGACAGCGAGACCCTGCTCTGCTGGGACATCAAGACGGAGAGCGTCCGCTTCGCCGGCTATCCGCCGAACGGCTGGATCTGGTGGCAGCGCGCCATGCTGCTGGACGAAGCGACCGGCAAGTTCTGGAGCATGGACGCCGGCGACAAGACGAACCGCTTCATGAGCTTCGATCCCGCGACGCTCAAATTCGAACGCTTCGACGTCACGGTACCGGTCAATCCCCTCACGGGCAAGGCGGCCAACCTCCGCGGCCATACCAGCCGCCCCGCGATGGACGGGTACTTCTACTGGGCGACGGGCAACGGCGCGTTCCTGAAGTTCAAGCCGGAGACGCCGGACGGGCCGCAGGTCGTCACCAACGGCGTCACGTGGGACAAGGGCCGCGACGTGCTGCAAATGGCGCTGAGCCCGAAGGGTCGCTATGTCTACTACCAGCCGAAGGACTACCCCTCGCCGCTCGTGCAGTATGATGTCAAGACCGGCGAGAAGAAGGCCATCTGCTTCCTGCAGGATTACTACTTCGAAAAATACGGCTACTGGCTGGGGAGCCAGGTCTACGGGATGGAGATCTCCAAGGACGGCGACTTCATCGTCCTCGTCATGAACGGGACATTCACCGGACGGGAAAAATCCTTTGGCCATCCGGCCATCTGCGTGGTGGAGATTCCCAAGTCGGAAAGGCGGGAATGATGATGAGCATGACGGACCTGGTGCGTCCATCCCTGGGGGGTAGGGCGAGGCGTCCCGCCGAGCCGCACACGGGGTCGTTCGCGCGGCTCACCGGGGACGGTTCGCCCTACCTTTTGTCACGGACGCATTTGGACAGGGCGCTCGTTTTCCTGGTCGTCGCGGTGGCGCTGACGGGACGCGCGGAGCGGGTGCAGGAAAGGACGTTCCGCACGAGCGGCGATTTTGACGCCTGCACCCGCGATGCCGCCATCGATGCGACATCGCAAACGGGCGCCGTCCGCCTGGTGGATGAAGCATTCATCATCCACGCCACTGGCGACAAGCTCTACGGCACAATCCCCAAGACGGGAACAGGACGCAAGCTGACATTTTCCGCCGGCCTGCTCGGCAAGAAAATCTTCCCGCTGGAAGACGCCCGCAGCCGCGGCGCCACCCTCTCCATCTTCGGCAACGCCGGCCAGGCGCTGTTCAACGGACACCCGCTGACGTTCACCCAGCTCCAGCATCAGGCCGGCTGGTCCTTCGTCTCGATCCCGCCCGAATGGCTGAAAAGCGGCGACAACGAAGTGGTGCTGACCAACGGCTTCCGGATGCCGCAGGACCGCGAGGCCGACCCGCCCCGCTTCAGCCTCGTCAGCCGGGACGGCGGCGGGGCCTGGGAGCCGGCGGCGGGGGGCGAATTCCTGATCAGCCTCCGGCTGCGCCGCCATCCGCAGTCGGGCATCATCACGTCGCCGGTGATCGATCTGGCCAATCCCGACGAGGGCGACATTATTGCACCCCTGGCCACCGTCATTGAGGTCGCGCTGGACCACGCCGCGCACACACCCGCAGGAACGGAGGTCCTGCTGGAGACGCGTTTCGGCGACACGCCGCTGCCGGGCCGGCGCTGGCCCCCCTGGCCAAGCGATGCCCGGCGCGTTGGCAGCAACCGGTATATGCAATGGCGTGCGACACTGCGCACCGACAACCCGCTGGTCACACCCGTGCTGTCCAACGTGACGGTCACGGTACGCCTGGCGGAGACGGCGTCGGCCGAAAGCCGCGGCCTGCAACTCGTCGGCCTCGACGATCATCCGTTGCGGCTATCCTCGTATCCCTACGATCTTCAACGGCCGTCGCGGAAGCTGAAGAAACTGCGCGAGCAGTATCGGCTCGACGAGGTTGTCGCGGCGGGCCGGACCGACTTCGAGAAGCTGCTGCTGCTGCGCAACTGGGTGCGCCGCCAGTGGCGCGGCAACGACGGCTTCGGCGGGCGCTGGGACGCGCTCGAAATCCTCGCGGCGCCGCCGGGGAAAAAGGGCATGTGCGTCCACTACGGCAACCTCTTCTCGCAGTGCGCGCTGTCGCTCGGCTATTGTGCACGCCCGGTGATCATCAACGGTCATTTCATCGCCGATGTGTGGTCGCCCGATCACGGCAAATGGGTGGCGATGGATGTGGAGGCGATCTATCCCCCGGTCCGGTTTGAACGGTTCGCCTCGGCGCACTACGTGGACGCCAGGACCCGCGACCCCCTGAGCATCCTCGATGTCTACCGCGCCTATCACCGGGCGCTCGACGCGGATGCGCCGGCCCTGAACGACATCCTTCAAGTTTTTACGTACGACAATGACGACGCTCAGGCCGTGCCGCACGACATGCTTAGGCCGACGCCGGAACTGCGCACGTTCGCCCGCTTCGCCTATCCGCCGCGCAACGACCATCTCGACCGGGAGGAACCGTGGGAGGAGTATCACGGACAGGATCACTACCACTCCAACGGCTATCTGTGGTGGCGCGGCCGGGGTGAGCATGGGCAAAGTCCGCAGTATTCAAGGACCAGCGACCGACCGGGCGATTTCGAGTGGACCCTCGACCGCGTCTCGCTCGGGCTGACGCCCGGCCGCAAGACGGACCGGCTGACGGTGACGGCCCGGACCCTCACGCCCAACTTCGATGAATTCCGCTATCGCATCGACGGCGGCAAGTGGCGCTCGCTCGGCGGACGTTCAGGCGATCCCGATCTCCAGTGGTCCGAGCTCGACTGGCACCTGCATGCCGGTGTCAACGTGCTCGAGATCAAGCCGGTGAACCGCTTCGGCCGCGAGGGCGCCGTCAGCCGGGCGGAAGTGAAACGTGAGGCGTGAAACGTGATGCGTGAACAATCTTTGTCGCAAGCTTTGTCGACAAAGTGAAGGACATAGCGTTGGACAATGGTTCTCAGACTAGTCGTGCCGCGGGCCAAGTTGCGCCGGGCCCTTGTCGCTTGAGCGATATTCCCAAGGTAGGGCGAACCGTCCCGGTGAGCCGCAGATGGCCGGCTGCTGCCTAAATATGCGTTCCGATGTGCGGCTTGGCGAGGACGCCGCGCCCTACCTATTGATGCAAGTCGGACGGATCAGACCGTCGAAATACAGCGCATCCGCACAGGTGCTTTCGATTCGGTTGACGCTTACGGCGACGCTTATGGTTGACGACAAGACGGTTCTTCCTCGTAATCCGTAAGCGTCGCCGTAAGCGTCAACCGGTACCCAGGGCAGTTACCCGAGAGCTAGATCGCGCGCCGCCGTGCGGACGGCTTACTCACACGCCCACGCACTCACACACAAGTTACACTTACAAACCCGCGCCTAGGACCCTAGCCACTCACGCCCCGGACGAGGCGGGCAGGGCGAGGCAGCGGTCGAGGCCGGCGGTCTTGCTGGCCATGTATTCCGGGATGTCGCTGTAGTCGTGCGCCTCCAGCCAGGCGGTGGCGGCGGCCCGCCAATCGGCAAGGTCCTGCTGCCAGCGGCGCGTACTTGCTGCACGTTTGGCAACCTGCTCCGGATCGATGCCGCGGAAGGGCGCGACGGCGTCGTAGGCGGCATGGCGGATCGCCGATTCCACGGTGTTGTGCACGAGCTGCCGGTGCTTCAGCGACAGCGCCCACCAGGCGACGCAGTCGCACACCAGCGGGTCGTCGTTCCCGAATGCCTCCAGGCGCCCGATGAGCGGCGTGAGATCGGTCCATTCCGGCGCAATCATGGCCTGGTCGACTTCGGCGCACAGCGCCTTGAGCGGGTGGTCTTCCCAGGCGCGGCCGTCGGCCGCCGCGAGGAAGGCGGGCAGCCAGCCCTCCCACGGACCGTAGTTGGGCGTGAGGGAATTGGTCCGGGCCCAGAAGGTGTGGAGGATGTCGTTCACTTCGCCGGCTTCGCGCAGGCGGTTCCAGATGGCGATGTTCTCCAGGCGCATGCCGAGCGGCGCCAGGGCGTATTTGGCATCGAAGCCGCTGCGGATGGCCGAAGCGCCCCAGACGGTCCGGTCCAACTGCTTCAAGGCCTTGAGCGAAGGCCAGTTGCCGCCGCTGCCGTACTGCCAGTCGACCAGGATGGTTTCCGCCGGTAGCGCGTCGCTCGACCACGTCTCGGTGCGCCAGAACATGTCGGCCCAGATCATCGGGATCTTCCCGCGCGCCGTGACCTGCCGGCACAGGCCGCCGACATGTTCGAGAAAGACGCCCAGACGTCCCTGCGGCGATCGCCCGGCGCGCTTGCGGCAATTCGGACAGGAGGCGAGGTGCCAGGTTTCGTCGGCGCCCAGATGAATGAAGGTGCTGTCGGGATGGAAGTCGATCACCTCATCGAGCCAGCCGCGCAGCAGGTTTTGCGTTTCCGGGTGGCTGGGGCAAAGCTCGTTCCAGTGGCCATCCTCGCGCATGTGGGCATGCTTCGGGTGCTGCAGCACCCACTCCATGTGCCCCTGAGTCTGCATCAGGGGGGCGATTTGCAGCCCCCGCTTGCGGCAGTGCGCCCACAGGGCCTGCCAGTCGTCCCGCGAGAGGACCTCCCGGTGCAGGCCGGGCAGGGCGCGCCAGGGCAGGCGGTCCTCATACTCGATGACCACGCCGTCGAAGCCGGCGTCGGCCAGCCAGTCCATCCACCGCAGCATTCCGGGGAGGCGGGGCATCATTCCCTTCAAATCCAGATGTATCCAGTTCATCGGCGCAGTTCCTTTTTCGCTTTCATCGGGCGGGCTCCGTCATCGATCCTCCGGTGAGCGGCCTGTAGTTTACCCGTTCCTCCGTCGAAGACGACACAAAATGTAAACGTTGCGCCGTGAGGGCCGTGAGGCCTCACTGCCACGCGCGCGCATCGCACCAGTTGGCATGGCTGGTGCCCGGTTCTCTGCCCCGCGGGTTCGTGACAAACAACCGCAACACCCGTACGCCGCGAATATCCGCGGACATCCGAAAGGCTTTTGTCCCATAGCGCATGACCGGGCTCTCGGCCAACAGACGTCCGTCGCCGTAGATTCGGAAAACCGCTTGTCCGCGATCCTCGGGTGCCGACCGCGCCGAGTAGCCGTCGTGGTCCTCGATGCCGACATCGGAGCTGAAGCGGCGAAACAGGCCAAAGAGTTTCACGGTCACGTCACACGCTTCATTGGCGCCAATGCCCCGCGCCCAGACGCGCCCGCCGACGGAAAGGCGCGATCCTCCGGCGCTCCTGTCACGGCGCGGGAAAAACCACGAGTTGCCCAGCGTCTCCCATTCCAGATCCGAGAGGTAGAGCGGCTTGGGAAACACCGTGCCGACCGTGAAATCCAGCCGTTGCGGCTGATCCAGCAACTGGCCGTCCCGTCCGCACACCTGAACGTCCAAGCGATGGCGTGAACCGGGCTCGAGATCGGCGAGGCGGATGCGTTCGTCCTGCGCCACGCCCAGCATGTGGCCGTCCAGCACCACACGATATCCCCCCGGCGTATTCATCGGCGTCCAGGCAATATCCACTGTACCGGGGGCAACGTCGTGCGCATCCAGGAACCAGTAATGCCCGGTCAGAGCGGCGGGGCCGTGGGGTACGCGTTCCAGAACCGCCGTCCAGCGAACGGATGCGGTAGCGGTCGGCGTCCAGGCGACGGCTCCCCAGCCGGGGTAATTCCGTATGGCGACCGGCGCGGCCAGGTTCGGCACGCGGGCGCGGGCGATGCGCCAGCCTCGGGGCAGTGCGAACCGGAGTTCGTAGCGGTCGTCAGCCACAACGGCGCTGCGGCCCTGAATCCGGTCGCGTGTGACGCGGAGTTGGCGCAGGTCGATCCAACCCTGGGTGATGTGGCGGCTGGTGGAGAGAAGTTGCGGGCGCCCATTGTCACGAACGAGGGACAGCAACCGGCAGCCCGCCGCAGGAACCCGCAGGAACAGTCCGGCTCGATAGGAGCCCAGGTACTCCCGGTTCCAGAAATCAAACACATGATAAGATGCCTCCGAGCCCAGACCCAGGTCGGCAAAAGAGATGTGGATGCTGGCCGAGGTGTGTTCACGGCCATTGAAGGCCGCAACGACATCATAGGCCCGGCCCAGATGGCGGATCTTGAGATCCCAGATCCGTTTGTACCGCAGCGTCGGGTAGAGGTCGAGCGGCCGGATGTCCGCGGCAGGCAGGATGCGCTTGAGGATGTCGAGCCGGCTCGGCGGCAGTTCCGGCAGCGCGTCACCGGCGAACGTGGCCTGGCCGGTGATGCCCACCATCGTGGCCCAGGCCTGCGCGGTCTCCAGCGGCGATCCGGTGCGCAGCAGCACGACGTCGGGGTCGCTGTACCAGGCGACATTGTGCAGGAAATAGCCGGTCATCGTGGCCTTCCACGCGGTCATGAACCCGCGGTAGGAGAGATCGACGTCATGGCTGGTGCGGTGGCCGTCGAACAGCCCGATGCCGCTGTCGGCGTACCCCACGCAGCCGACGAGGAAACTCCTGCCGCCGATGCCGCGCCGGATGGCCTGCAGCGTGTCGCGATACGCCTCCTGCGGGTCGCGGCGCGGGTTGTGCAGGAGCTTGCGCCAGCGGCGGTAAAAGGCCGGCAGGGCGCACTGGCCGTCGATCTTGAAGTAACGGAACTTCTGCCGGGCCAGGGCGCGCAGGGTTGCGGTCAGATAGGCGGCGGCACCAGGGTGGGTGGGGTCCAGAATGTGGGGGCCGCCGAAAATCATCTGCGGCGGCTTGCCCTCTTTGGTGCGCACAAACAGGCTTCTGTCCGTCGTGTCGGCGAGGGTGGAGCGGCCCTGCGGGCAGAGCCAGATGCCGGGGATCAGGCCGCAGGCGAGAATCTCCTGCGCCAACGCCGCCGTGTCGCCGTCAAACGCGGGATGTTGCCAGCCGTCGTCGATCTGGCAGTAGCGCATGCCGAAAGCTTTCAGGTGCGCGGCAATGAAGTGTGCGCCGGTGCGGATGTCCGCCGCAGTCACTTTGCCATAGTGGCAGTACCACGAACACCAGCCCGACGGCGGCAGCGGGAACCGGCGTTTGTCCAGCGGCTGGAAAAAGCGGATGCCGAGGCGACGGCGGTAATAGTCGGGCAGCAGCCGCCCGCCGACGAGCCGCACCCGGTCCTGTGCGGGATCGAACACCCCTTGCGCCAGCGCTGTCCGCGCGTCGCCCAGCGTCATGACCATCACATCGGGATTGGCGCCGTCACGTACACGGCAGGGTATAAGGCGTCTTACGACGGGCATGACCATGGAATAAGCGTAGGCCAATCGGCGCGTGGAAGCAAGCAGCAATCAGGCTGTTACCGTCGAGGGGGTGCGCGTCAAAGCGGTGGACGATGGAGACTCTTGACTCGTGTTCCGCTCTCGTCGCCCGTTCTCGTGAACCGATTCCATATCTTTGTCTTGAGCTTTGTCGGGTGTTCGAGGAGGCGTACGAGTTGGTAAAGATTTGGGCAAAGATTAGGTTAAGATTACAGTAGGACGGGACCTATGGGGCCGTCCACCGTCGGATGCGACTGCGCGGTCCGATACGTCCCGCGCTACTTATGCGGACGCATCGATCCGGGCGTGAGCCGTAGAGCGGGACGTATCGGACCGCTCAAAGTCAATTGAGCGCATAATGAACGGAAATGACTAGACTTTATGGCCTTGATTTTGAAAACACCAAAAAGAGAAATGAGGATGTGCATAAATCGTTGGGAATCAAGCCTGAACCCTGAACCCTGTTTCCTGAACCCTCGGGGCGCGGCAACGAAGTTGACGCGCACTCGAAACTGACCCATTACCGTCCGGCATTTACACGCCCTGTTCCGCGTGTCATACTACTGACAATGTGTCTGGCGCACGGCATTGTGGCCGCGCACGGAAAACTGCGGCCGGGATCGCGCCGTGCAAGGGTTGTTCAGCTTCTATGTGCAAAACGGTATACGCATGGGATGAGCCGACAGGCGGCACCTGGATACGCCGTGTGCAGTTCTGCCTGTCGGCGGCCACGCCGATCGAGGGGCAGTGCCGGACAGACAGCGCGTTGCGTCGGCGCTGCGACGACATGCACTACGGCCTGGAACTGGGCATCGTGCTCTCCGGGCGGATGCGCCGCTACTATCGGAATTCCCGCGCCGACCTGTGTCCCGGACAGATTTGGTTCACCGGGATTTGGGAGCCGCACGGCTGGGAGGTGCTGGAAGCGCCCTGCGCCACGGTGATGCTGCTGGTGTGGCCGCCGCTGTGCTCGACGCTGCATTTCGACGAGTCCCCTTCGTTCAACGGCATGGCCCCGTTTCTGGCTCTGCCAGAAAAGCGGCCCCAGATCACGGGTACACGGCTGGCGGACGGGCTCGCGCTGGGCCGGAGAATACAGGCGGTTATCGAGGCGAAGACGGATCATGCCCCGCTCTGGCTGCGCCTGCAGTTCATCGAAGCGTTGCTGCTCAGCGGCAGGGCGTGGCAGGCCCCTCCCGCGCCCGAGCCCGTGGCGCTGGGGGCCGTCGCCCAAATTGATCGCGTGCTGCAAATGGTGTGTGATGTGGATAGCCGGCTTACGACTGCCGAGGCTGCGAAGGTCTGCGGGCTGAACCGGATCGCGTTCAGCCGGCTCTTCGAGCGGCTGATGGGCGTGTCGTTCCGCTTGTTCGTGCTGCGGTATCGCCTGCAAGGCGCCGCCGCCCAGTTGGTTGCGTCGGACGACCCCATCAAGGCCGTGGCGACCCAGTGGGGCTTTACCGACGCCTCCCACCTCCATCATTGGTTCAAGCAGCACTACCGCGTCACGCCCGACGCCTATCGCCAGCAGCGGCGCGGGCAATCGTAGCCGTCCTTCCACTCCGAAATGAGGCCTGGACGTTACAGCGTGCGGCCAGGCGGGCAGTCCTCCGCTGATCAAACGTACAGCATTCACAAGCAGACATACAGCGACGCCCGCTTGTGCTCAGATGCCCGTCTGCGTCATACTGACGGTTAAAGGGATGCTGTGGATAACGCCATCCGACAGGTCTGTGCTCACGAGGTGCCTCAACAATGCGCGCGCTGAAAACCAATGGAGACCGTGTCCCGGGCCGGGCATCCGCACCGGCCGCATCCGCAGCTCTGGAACGGCTCGGAATCTGCGCTGAAACCGGCTTTCCCTATGAAGCGTACAGTTTCACCGATGGCCAACTGTCGGTGCAGATCGAACGCAATGGCGGCTTGAACGAACTCAACTACCTGGCCGTGCAGCAGGCGAAGGAGACCTTCCACGCCGAGCGCTACACCCTCCCGATCCTCTCAAAACGGCACGTTCGCAACTACAGCTACGGTCTCTATGGTCCGGTGCTTCGGTTTGTCACGACGCGTGACGGCGCGCCCGTCCTCTATCACACGCCGGATCGCGTCTGCCTGCTCCCCTTCGGCTTCACCAGCTCGTCCGACCAGGGCGGCGGCCGCTCTGAATACGACCTCTGTCTGCAGGGGCGGACGATCCAGTTCGCCTTTCGCAGCGCAGTCCCCAACCGACGGGCCCTGGAGATGATGCTGGCTCTGCCCGGACTAGCGCGGGGCGAGTTCATGAGCTGGATGTTCCCCGCCGGGGATGAGCGCGACTATTCGGCCGAACGGAAGGCCGTCCTGACCTGGGGGGACGTTCAGTTCGATGAAGCGGTTGGAGCATTGCTTGTCCAAGGGACCGTCTACCGGTACATGACCCCGCCCGAGCCGGTGTGCCTGGCGGTGGCCCTGGGCGCCGGCGCGCGGCTCGTGCGGCGCGAGTCGGACTACCTGGTGGTCAGCACGGCGTGGGCCGGGGAGTCCGAACGGCGCGCCACGCTGGTGCTCGAACGCGACGTGAGGCGCTGCCGGAGCGAACTGGACCGCCTCGGACGCGACCCCGGCGAGCCGTGGCGCGCCCAGACCCGGCGCTATGCCGCGATCGCCCGGCGGACACCCGTGGTCGAGATCGCGGGACATCCGACCGCAGGTGAAATGGCCCGGACGATTCCGCTGTTTGTCAACGCCATGACCGTCGCCGAAACGCCGCGCCTGGCGACCAACCGCGCGGCGACCCACAAGTACGGCTATTTCCCGCATTGGGACGTGCAATGGACAAACCGGGCCGCGCTGCGCTGGGGCGACGCCGCGCGCGTCAAGAAAATCCTGCGGCATTCGCTGACCAAACTGGACATCCTTGACGACCGCGGCACGGCCGAAATCGCCCTGCTGCTGTCCGAGTACCACGACGCCTCCGAAGACCGGGCCTTCGTTCGTTCCTCGTTCACCCGCCTGCGTCCGCGGTTGCGCCAGGTGCTCGCCGCCTGCCGCCCCGACGGACTGTCGCCCGGCGGGATGTACGGCGCCGACGATCCGGGCCAGCTCAAGATCGGCAGCGGCGCCTATGTCGCGCCCGACTGTTCGGGCTGGGTCTACGGGTGCCTGCGCGCAGCGGAAAATCTGGCCCTGCTGGCGGACGATTCCGAGACGGCCAACGCCTGCCGCACCGTCACCGACCGCGCCCGCGCCGCTTATCTGAAAACGTTCTTTGATCGGCGCGTCGGCTATTTTCCCAGCGCCGTCGGCGGGGCGGGCGCGACCTCGACGGTCTATCAGAACGTCGCCACGCTGGCCATGGAGAGCCCGTACGGCGATCTGCTGGTGGAACCGGTGGTCCAGCACCTGGCGGCCTTCCAGCGCGACCAGCTCCAGCATCCGGCCGGTCGCAGCTCCTGCCCGTATTGGTGCCGCGCCGACGAGATGTGGAAGAGTTGCATCATGCTCCAGCACGCGCATCACGAGATGCGCGTGCTGCGCGCCGCCGGCGAGACCGGGGAACTGATGAGGATGTGGGACGTCTACCAGGAGCTGTTCCGTACCTGCAAATTGCAGATCGAGACGATCAACCTCTGCAGCATGCCGGGCGACCCGACCGGCCAGCGCGCCGACTGGCAGGCGTTCGGCGCCTCGGCCCAGTACCTGCTGCTGTTCCATGCCATTCTCGGCATCGAGAGCGGCTACCGCAGCCTGACCTATGTGCCGTCTGATGTTCCCGTTGACGCGTGCGTGACCCGCCTGCGGCACGGCAAAAGCGTCTGGTCGATCGAGCTGTCCGGCCGCGGACACTGGGTTGAGACCTTCGCGTGCGACAGCCAGCCGGTGCGCGGCGCGCTGATGGCGCCGGCAACGGCATTCGGTGGCGGCCGGCACACGCTTCGGATCGTCCGCGGCAGCACACCGCCGGACGGCCCCTGCATCCTGCGCGCGCCGGGGGCGGGCGTGACTGTGCTGGCGGCCGATGCGCGCAGGCTGACCGTGCGGCTGGAAGGGGTGGGGCGGATTCCGGTGCTGTTCTGGAGTCCGCGGCGTCCCGCCGTGTGCCGCGTGAACGGGAAAGCGACCGCTTGTGAATGGAACGCCGCGCGACGTAGCGGGCGCATCGAGGTGCTGCTTGACGGCAAGGCGCAGTTCGAGTGCGGCTGCTCGCGTTGAAACTGGAGAGGCATGAGCCGATGCATGAAGCAACATTCAAGGACGACCTGCGGCGATTCGCCCTAGATCACGACAGCACTATGCAACACAAACCACAATGGATCATCGGATACCTGGCCACGCTCGTTCTGTTCCTCGGCCTGGCGGCTGTCGCGGGCGGCCAGACGATTTACGTCGACAACCGGTCGGGATCTGACACTTTTGACGGGCAGCGGCCGGCGCCCGCCGGCGACGGGGTGTCAGGTCCTGTCGCGACCATCGCGCACGCGCTGACGCGAGTGCCGGTCGGGGGCCGGATCATGCTGGCCAGGACGGGGCTGGACTACCGCGAAGAGGTGCTGATCAAGGGGCTGCGCAAAGGCCGGGCAGCCACGCCGCTGGTGCTCGACGGCAATGGCGCGACGGTGTCGGGACTGGTGGTCGTTCCTCCCGAGCGCTGGGCCTTGCACGCGGAGGACGTCTACTATTTTGAGAATAAGATCGGCGATGACCCGCCGCAATATGGAAAGATGCCGGTCAGAAACCATCTGAAGGAACCGCCGCGATACTTTCTTGTGAACAGCAACGCGGCACCGCATGCCGCGACGCTGGAAGCCATCGAACCCGGAGGCTTCTTCTATGACACGCGCGGCAAGCCGCCGCGGATCTATTTCAGGCTGCCGGCAGGCGTCGCCATGAGCGCATGCGCGATCGAACTGCCGATCAGCGGCGGGGTGTTCGTGGCCGACGACGACTACGTGGTTGTCCGGAACCTGCGCAGCCAGTATGCGTGGAACGACGGCTTTGCCGGTTTTTGGGGCATTGGCGTGGTCTTCGAGAACTGCCATGCCGTCTACAACTGCGACGAGGGCATCTCCTTGCACGGCACCAGCTCGACCATCATTGACGGCGGCCTGGTGGAAAACACGTTCGGACACGGCATTGCCGACGTGATGTCGTGCCTCACCCTGTACCGGAACGTGGTGATCCGGAACAATCAGAATGCCGGCGTACTGTTCCAGGGCGCCGGCCACGGGATGCAGAACTGCACCATCTACGGCAATGTGGGCACGCAGATTCTCGCGGATGGGGATGGCTGCATTGCCTTGGACAACTGCCTGATTCTGGCCGACGCCCGGCAGGGAGCCGTTGCGATCCGCATGCACAGAGGTCAGATCAATCACTGCACCATCTCGGGAGGACAGGTGGGCCTAGCGGTTTCTCAGGGCGGGTGGATGCGCAATTCCATCGTTGCAGGCTGCGCAAAGGCTTTGGTCGAACAGGACCCATCGGCCGTGAGCACGTTCAACATGCGGCGCAACTTCTTCGCCACCGGCGTGATCGTCCGCGGTTCGGAGACCCTTACCCGCGAAACGTGGGGTGACCAGACACGGAATTCAAAGACGCTGACTGAGTGTTCCTGGCATGACGGGTTGTGGACCGATGGCCGATACGCCATCACGCCGGACTCGCCCCTGTTCAAGGCGGGGGAATATGGCCGGACGCCCGGCGCGGTTCTGCCGCAGTACAAGGGTTGGAATCCGGATGAGAAAGAGGTCTTTGTCAGACCGCCGCCGTGAGGCGTCGGTCAAAGCGGCTGTTCGATTCGGCAGCGTGAACAGACGCGTACGCGGGATCGCCACCAACCCAACACGGAAACAGTAGGAGTCTCGCATGCACACACAAGCAACGAAGGGAATTCGCCGCATCCTGGGCCGGATCCTGGCTGGCACCCTGAGCGCCGCGGTCGCCATGGACGCGTGCGCCGAGCGGCTCGCGCCGGAAAAGCTGATCATCTCGGACGCGCAGAGCGGGAAGCGCGTGAGCGAGGCCACGGACAACGACCTCGCCACTGGGTGGGCCGATGGAGGCAAGGGGCTGCTCGTGGACCTGGGCCGGGCGACAATGATGCACCGGATCTACATCCATCCGGGCGAGGATGTCAGCGCATACATGCAAAAGGTCAGAGTCATCTTCCTGGAGAACCCCGATGACGCCGACGCGGTCTCGCTGGAGTTTGTCCGCCCGCAAACCGACTGGCACAAGGTGCGCGGAATGCGCCAGGCGGTTCTGAAGGCGGGAGGCGGCGATATCCTGCCGGCCGTCGTCACGCACCACAAGGGCGAGCCCAGGAAAGACGTCGACGTGAAGTTCAACCCGGTCCGCGCGCGCTACCTGCGGATCGAGGGGCCGGCTCGGATCGCGGCGCTGGAGGTCTACGGCAGCGCCGATCCCGCCGCGTTCGCGAAGGGCGACGCAGTCGTGGTGCCGCCGGATGCGCCGGATCTCCTGCGCCTGGCGGCCGAGGAGCTGCGTTACTACATCGGCGAACTGACGGGACGGCCGTTGCCCATCATCCGCCCGGAGCAGGAATCGGAATACCCCGGAACGCTCTACGTCATCGAGGATCTGCGTCCGCTTGCCGGAACCTACGAAGAGATGCTTACGAACCTGAAGTCGGGCAAACTGCCGACGGGCGGCCCGTTGCCGGAGAGCATCGTCTCGTCGCACACGCTGCGGCTGCCCGACGGCGTGAACGTGGCGCGCGACGGCAAACGTGTGGTGTTTCGCGCCTGGCCCTACCGGAATACGCTCCACAGCGTGTGGGCGTTCCTGCAACGCCAGGGGGTCGTCTGGGCCTATCCCGGCCCGCATGGCGATTTCGTGCCCGCCGGAAAAGGGGTCGACCTCGGCATCCTGCCGTTGACCTTCAGGCCGTCCGCCCAGCTCCGCTACGCCAACTTCTCCATCCCCGAAGGCGCGCTGTATCCCTATACGGACGCATTCCTCTTCTTTGCCCGCAACGGCTACAACGCCTCCTGGGGCGAGCTGCAGCAGTTTTTCAACCAGCACAACGAGGTGCCCCCCATCCCCATGACCCTGACGCGAAAGTCGGATGAGGTTCGGCCGGAGCATCGCGAAGGTTTTTCCGGATATCCGCATAACTTCGAGGCCGTGATTCCCAACCGGTTGCTGGAGGAGCATCCGGACTGGTGCGGCATGACGGCGGACGGGAAGCGCCTGCCCCCGCACAAGGGCGGCCCTTCGACCTTCTGCATGACCAGCGAGGGCGCCATCCGTTTTGTGGCGGACAAGATGCTCGACTGGATCGGGCCGCATCAAGCCTACAGCCTGGTGAAGTTCGACCTGCTGCCCATGGATTCCGCCCGATATTGCCTGTGTGAATCCTGCCAGCAGATGTACAAGCCCTATCAGCCGCCCGATATCCCCTATGTGCCGGGCATGCCCTACATCGTGTCGGACGCCTATTACCATTTCGTTGCCGAGGTGGCCAGGCGCGTCGGAGTGCAAGCGCCGCACGTGCGCATCCGGGCCCTGGCCTATGCCGATGCGCATGCGCCGCCGCGCCGGATCGACCGGATGCCGGACAATGTCATCGTGGAACTCGTGCAGTACGGATCGCGCAACCTGCCGTTTTCGAGTCCGGCCAACGAGGCGATGCGTGCCTGCACGGAACAATGGGCCGGAAAAGCCGCCCACCTGGAGACATACGAATATGCGCTGATCGAAGGCGAATGGTGGCGCGAGACCGTCGGCATGCCGATTCCCGCCGTAACGGCCATCGCGGGCCGCTCGAAGTTCCTGCACCGCAGCGGCGTCTGGAACGGCGGCACCCAAGGCTGGATTCACAGTCTGCCGACCAGCCCATGGAACTGGTTTGCCTATCCGCAAATGCTTTGGGACGTCACCCGGACGCCGGATCGGCTGCTGGGCGATTTCTTCAACGCCTATTACCGCGAGGCGGCCGGACCGATGCTCGATTACTACCGGACTTACGAAGCCCATCTGATCGTAAACGACGTCGACCTGCAGAACTTCGGCTACGACCAGGGGCCGAATCCCGACGCGTTTCCGCCGGAGATTGTCACGGCCCTGCGGGGGCATCTCGACCGGGCTGCGGCCGCGGCTACCACCTGGTTCGTGAAGCCGCGCGTCGCGCAAGCGCGGCGCGATCTGGAGTGGGCCATCCCCGCCTCGCTGCGGCGGAGCATCGACGTCAAGACCGCCCGGCAATACGGCAAGAAGCTGTGCCGGGCGGGGCGTCTCGGCGGCGCGATCGCACTGGACGGCAGCCTGGACGATGACGCGTGGCAGGCGGTGACCGTGTCCGACGGGTTTATTCTCCCGACGACGCACGAGCCAGTGGCCGCCGACCGCCAGAGCGCGTTTCGGCTGCTGTGGGACGATGAGCATCTCTATGTCGCAATCCGTTGCGCCCATCCCGAGATCGCCTCGTACGAGGTGACGGACGCCATCTGGGGCGCGCGCACCGATGCCATCGAGCTGTTCCTGGTTCCCGATCAGGCCTACACCGCGGCGTACTATCAGATGGCCGTGTCGGCCTTCGGCCGCACCCTGGAGCCGAAGCGGTATTTCCACGATCAGTGGCACCGGGACACGGAGTGGACCGGCGGGCCGATCAAGGCAGCCGCCCGTGTGGCGGAAGGGTACTGGACGGCGGAAATCGCCATTCCGTTCGCACTGCTGAAGGAGAGGGCTCCGAAAGCCGGCGACGTCTGGCGCCTGAACATCGCCCGGAGCGGCGCCGGCACCTGGTCGCCGCTCCAGTTCGGCGCCCATCACCTCTACCGGGATTTCAATTTCATCACGTTCACGGAGTAGTTCACTCACAAGAAAGGGAGACCAACCATGCATGCAGATCACAGACAGCGGCAGACAGCGGTAGCGGCCATGCTGCTCGGCCTGGCGGCAGTTGGGGCGGCGCAGGGCGCGGCGCGGTACTGGGTGGGGACTGGTAACTGGTCGCAGCCGGCAAACTGGGCCGCGACATCGGGCGGCACGGGCGGAGCCGGCGTGCCGAGCGGGAGCGACGATGTATTCTTCGATGGTAATGGCACGGGTAGCGCCACTGTTGACACGGGAGCAGGCTTTGGCGGCAGCGTCGCTTCCGTCACCGTGAGCAGCGGCTACGCGGCAACGGTCACGCAGAACCGTGACTTGAGCGTTGGCGCGAATTTTGCGCTTCGCGCCGGCACGTGGCGCTTTACTGCTGGCACGCCGGCCGCGCTCAGCGTGGGCAACGACATGGTCGTGAGCAACGCGACCATCTTTTGCGAGCGGGTGAGCACTTCCGGCGAAGGGGTTGGGCGGGTCTTTACGGTTCTCGGCAACCTCACGGTGCATCTCAATGGCGCGTTCAATGCCGAAGGGCTCGGGTTCGATGGCGGCGCGGGTCCGGGCCGGGGCGGCGGCTTTGCGGAGCCCGGCGCCAGCCATGGCGGGCGCGGTGCGCACTATCTGTACGGTTCGGCATTGCTGGAGTCTCGTATGACGTACGGAGCGCCCACCCGACCGATCAGTCTGGGCAGCGGCGGCGCGAATCAGAGTCCGCCCCAGCGCAGCAGGGGCGGCGGGGCGATCAAGTTGGTCGTGGGCGGAACGTTCGACTTGCGCGGCACGGTCAATGCAGATGCGGAGACGTACAGTTGGAACGCCGGCGGCGGTGCCGGCGGCAGCGTCTGGATCGCGGCCGACGCCATCCAGGGCGACGGCATCGTCTCGGCGCGCGGCAAGGCGCATACGCATCAGTCAACAGCCTCCGGCGGTGGCGGGCGCATCGCCGTCTACAGTGGCAATGGCTTCGGCGCCTTGCGCCTGCGTGCCTACGACGGCGGCAATGCGATACGCGGTGGCGCGGGAACGATCTACCTGCAGGGGCCTGCCGATGTGGACGGCAAGGGTACGTTGATCGTCGATAACAACGGGATGACGTCCCTGCCCGGCTGTGTGACCGTGATTCCGGCGGGGCAGACCTGGGCGTTCTCGACGCTGGTGCTGACCAACGCCGGTTTCTTGGGGGTGGTGGGCAACACCTATGCGATTACGAACGTGAGCCTGCGCATCGATCCCCGTTCGTCCGTGGGGTTTCATCTCGACAATGCCACGCTGAGTTGCGGCAAGACCTTTGCCTACTCGAACTATGTCGTCACCCTCTACCGCTCCTGCAACCTGACCGCCACGAACGTGACTGTGGGCAACAACGCAGTCCTGCGCGTGGACGGCGCCAACACGCTGACGGGTGCCGTGACCATCGTGGCGGGCGGTCGCATGGATCACTCCTACTATGCGATCAACAACACCGAGCAACCGCCCACCGTGAAGCGCTATGGCATCGATCTGACCCTCGACGGCGACCTGATCGTTGCCCAGCAGGGAAGCATCGACGTCAAGGGCCGCGGCTTCGCCTCCTCTAAGGGCCCCGGCGCGGGCGGGGGCTACGCGGGAGCCGGCGCCAGCCATGGCGGACGCGGCGCGAACTACGGAACCACCGCCATATCCAAACCCACCTACGGCTCGCTGAAGTCGCCAACCGATTGGGGCAGCGGCGCGACCGTCGATCAGGGCGGCAGCCAGGGAGGCGGCGCCGTCAAGCTGAAGGTAACCGGTACGCTCACCCTGCACGGCACGATTGACGCGAGCGCCCGAGACTGCACGCACAACGGGGGGCAGGGCTCCGGCGGCAGCATCTGGATCGACGCGGGTGATTTCGAGGGCACGGGCACGATCCGGGCAACCGGCGCAGCCCGTAACGGCTCGGGCGACCAGGCCGGCGGCGGCGGGCGAATCGCGCTCTACAGCGCGGTCGACTTTGGTTCGATTGGCTCCGTTAGCGCCAGCGGGCGCGTGGGCAACTACGGCGCCAACAACAGCGCGGCGGGCACCGTGTTTTTGCAGAGCCCCGCCTGCCCTGAAGGCCGGTTGATTGTGGACAACCAGAGCGTCCTAACATCCCAACCCGACATCACCACCCAGATACCGGCCGCCAATTTCACCGGCACGCCAGCCACGTTGACGGTCGGGAACGTCGAACTGCGAAACCGCGGTCACCTGTACATCCCGGCACTTTCCACGCTGGCGGTCTACGGCAACTGGACCAACGCCGCCGCCTTCACCGCCGGAACGGACAGCGTCGTGGCCTTCGTGGGGAACGCGCCAGGCAGGATCTACGGCAGCACCACCTTCGCGCACCTGACCGCCACCAACGCGCCGGGGCGTGTGCTCTACTTCGGGGCGGGGACGACGACCACGGTTGCCGATACGCTGGCGCTGAACCGCGTCATGTTGCGATCGACGGCCGACGGGCAGCCGTGGTTCCTGACGCTTGCGAAGCCCGGCGGAATCCAGAGCATCGGCGCCGTGACTGTGCGTGACAGCAATGCCAGCG
>CAZQKI010000072.1:0-20266 GCA_964592855.1 uncultured Lentisphaerales bacterium | reverse complement strand
CTGTCCAGAAACCCAAACTCGATGAGCACTTGATCGCCCATCTTGTAGTACCTAATCCAGCCATCTACGTTTATTTTTCACTCGATTGACTTTGAGCGGTCCGATACCTGCCTGCGCCGCGCGCGTCGCGGCAGGCAGGCGTCCCGCTCTACCGCTAACGCCTGGATTGATGCGTCCGCAAAAGTAGCGCGGGACGTATCGGACCGCGCAGACGCATCCGACGGTGGACGGTCCCATAGGTCCCGTCCTACTGTACAAATATTCTATGTTTCAGCCGGGCGAAGGTGGCGAGACGATGCCGGTGGTTGATGAGCCCCGTTTTCCGTCCGTCAGCCAGGCCTGAAGGCCTTCGCTTGCGTCCGGCTGAAGCCGGGACTCCGACCTCGGCGTCTACCTTGGAAACCAACCCCGGCGCACCAGCCACCCCTTGCCGGAGTCCCGCCTTCAGGCGGAAGCGAGGCAAGGGCTTCAGCCCCGGTTTCAGGGCTTTTACGCCGTTTTCCACGGCGTCCATGCACGCCTCCTTGTACGCCTCCTCGAACACTCGACAAAGCTCAAGACAAAGCTTGCGACAAAGATTTTTGGAAGAACCTGGCGGCAAGGGCGCGGCTGCTCAGCAAGTCTCTCATAAGATTACGATTAAGATTGGTATTGAAACACCAATAGAACTGCCAGGCGCCCGTTGACGCGCACCCTCATGAAGGGTGCTTGACGGAGACCGGTTGGGTTGTATATACCTTGCCCGAGGAGAGCGTAATCATGACCAAGCGGGAAAATGTGCTCAGGGCGATCCGGTTCGAGCGACCGGATTACATCCCCATGGCGTTCAGCATCAGCAGCGCGTGCTGGCACCATTATGATCAGAACGCATTGCAGGACCTCATGGAGGCGCATCCCCTCCTCTTTCCCGATTTTGCCAGGCAGGCGAAAGTCACGCCGCATTACGGGCTGAACCAGCGCAAGGACGAACCCTACACCGATCCCTGGGGCTGTGTCTGGAAGACCGACGACGATGGCATCACGGGTGCGGTGCAGGGTCATCCGCTCTCCGACTGGGGCAAACTGCCGGGCTACGTGCCGCCCGATCCCGCGCAAACGGATGGCAAGTTCCCGATCAACTGGCCGGCCGTGGAGGCTCGTGTCCGGCGGCAGAAGCAGGCGGGTGATTTCGTCAGGGGCGGGCTTACGCACGGGCATACGTTTCTCCGCCTGCAGGACATCCGCGGCTACGAGAACCTGATCCTGGACATGGCGGACGACGCCCCCGAACTGACGCGGCTCATCGACATGGTGGAATCGTTTAACCTCCGGCAGGTGCTCAACTGGCTGGCGCTGGAGCCGGACCTGATGAGCTATCCCGAAGACCTGGGCATGCAGGTCGGGCCGATGCTGAGTCCCGCCGACTTCCGGAAGTACATCAAGCCGGTCTACCAGCGGCTCATGAAGCCGGCCCGCGACCGGGGCTGCATCGTTCACATGCATTCAGACGGCGATATCCGGACGCTGGTCGATGATCTGATTGACGGCGGCGTGGAGGTAATCAATCTCCAAGATCTGGTCAACGGCATCGACTGGATCGCGGAACGGTTCGCCGGCCGCACCTGCATCGACCTGGATATCGACCGGCAGTCCGTCACCGCGCGGGGGACGCCCGACCAGGTCGATCAGTTGATCCGCGAGGAAGTCGAGAAGCTCGGGAGCAAGGCCGGCGGGCTGATGATGATCTACGGCCTCTATCCCGGCGTTCCGCTCGCGAACGTGGAAGCCCTGATGAACGCCATGGAGAAATACGCCCTCCACTTTTCGTGAGCAGATGAAAATCAAAAAAACGCTATTGACACAACGTGGTGTCGGTGCAAAAATGCATGCGTGAACACTCAAGGGCGCACAACCCTCAAGGATGTGGCGGGGCGTCTCGGGCTTTCCCCGTCCACGGTGAGTCACGTCTGCAACGGCCGCACCACCACGCGCGTCTCGCCGCAGACGCGCACGCGCATTCTTCAAGCCGTGCGGGAGACCGGCTATCGACCGAATCTCCTTTCCACGGGTTTGCGCGGCGGGAAGAGCCGCGTGATCGGACTGATCCAGCCGCGCGCCGTCCTGGGCGAAGCGGCCCTGGCGACGATCGAGCAAGTGGAAGGCCTGTTGCGCGACAAAGGCTATGCGCTGCTGGTTCAGCACAGTGGCGGAACGCAGCCCAGGGAGGTGGACGCCTGCGTGGACCGGCTGCTGGATCGTGGCGTGGATGGCATTCTCCATTTCCAGGGGCATACGCCGGCAGGCTCCGTACACCTGGACCGGGCGGCGGCGTCGGGGCTGCCGGTCGTCCTGTACGGCCAGCACTCGGATCTCGCCCTGCCGCAGGTGGTCATGGACAATTCCGGCGCCGCGCGGCTGATCGTGGAGCATCTGGCCGCGACGGGACGCACCCGGCTGGCTTTTTTCAACGACGAACGCTTTCTCGCACCCAGTCGCCGCGAACGCGACGCGGGTTTTCGCGAGGCGCACGAGCGGTATTTCGGACCGGTAAGGCCCGAACAGATCTTTTCGGCGCCCGCGGTGGAGGAGACCATGCTCAACGGCCAGCGGCACGCGCGCGAGATTCTGCCGCGGCTGGGGGAATTCGATGCCATTGTCTGCCGCAACGACCGCATGGCGCTGGGGGCGGCCCAGATCCTGGCGCGCGCGGGTGTCAGCATCCCGGACGACATCGCCCTGACGGGTTTCAACAACGAATGGTTCACCACCCAGATGCTGCCGTCCCTGACCACGGTGGATCGATGCATTGAAGAAGCCGGCCGCCTGGCGGCGCAGTGGCTGCTGGAGCGGCTGGAGGGCGAACCGGCACGCGCACCGGACGAGATCCACGTGGTCCGCCCGATGCTGCAGGTGCGGGAAAGCACGGGTTTGCCGCCGGCTGTCCGGCCGGCGGGTGCGGGAGAACGGTCGGAATGTAGCGGGAGGAGCAGGTCATGAGACGAAAGGAATCAGCGATGAAAGCCCAAAAGCACAACAAGCGCAGCGTGTTTCTGCAATTGATTGTCGTGGCGGCGGCCATCGGCGGCAGCCGGCTGGCGCCCGCGGCGCCGATCCTGGAGTATGCGTTCAACGAAACGGGGACGACGGCGCCCAGCACGGGCACGGAGACCACGTCGCTGACCCTCTACAATGCCGCCAACGCGGCCACCGACCTGCATGGCACCGCGGGCTCCGGCGTGTCGGGCGTGTCGACCGACCGCTGTCTGGACTTCAGCTCCGCCCAGGGAATGGGGAGTGCTCCCGGGGTGGCCGATGTCGATTCCCGCCACAGCGCGGACCTGGATGCCATCGACACCCTGAAGTCCTTCACCGTGTCGGGCTGGTACAAGACCTCGGTGCCCGACGCGACCATCGGCGGCTACGCCGTGCTGTTCGACAACAACAGCGCCAACAACGGCTTCCGCCTGTCGTGCGCGGGCCCGAACCTGGCGCTGTACGTGGATGACGGCAACGTGGCGTCCACGGGGAGCGCCTTCGACGACAAGAACCGCTGGGTCTTCTTCGCCGTCACCTACGACGGCACCCTCGCGGTGGGCAACGTGCGGTTCTACCGCGGCTACCGCACGGCGTCGGAGGCCCGCCAGCGTCTGATCCTGAGCTGCGTCTATACCGGCAGCCTGGACAAGGCGACGCTCGGGAGCGAAGCCCTGGCCCTCCGTGTCGGCAATAGCAGCGCACGCAACCGTCCCTTCAAGGGATACCTGGACAACATCCGCATCTTCGGCAGCAAGACGGATGCGACGGGGGCGCTCGGCGGCAGCCAGCTGGAGACGGTCCGCGCGGCGGATGTGGCGGACGTGCCCGACTCCCGCAAGCTGCTTGAATACACGTTCAACGAGACGGGCACCAATGCTCCGAGCAGCGGACTGTACCTGCGCACGCTCGCCCTCCTGAACACGAACGGCGTCCCCAAGGATTTCCATGGCGGCGCGGGTTCGGGCGTCCGGGGGCTCGGGGACGACCGGGCGCTTGACTTCACCTCCGCCACGGCGTAGGGCAATCTGGGCAAGGGCCCGGCCGGTATCCAGACGCTCAACTACGACGAGTCCGATGTCCTCGCCTCGTTCACCCTGTCGGGATGGTTCAAGACGGCGCCGGGAAGTCCGATCGACCGCTACGCCAAGATCATCAACAACGAGTCGACGACGGCGGGCTACGACCTGCTCGTACAGGCGGGCCGGTTGATCCTCGAGGTCGACAAGGCACAGGTCTCGGCCCCGTACGGGGAGACGGGGAAATGGGTCTTCTTCGGCGTGACTTACGACGGCAACCTGACGACCAACAACGTCCTGTTCTACAAGGGCTTCCGCACCTCGCGCGAGGCGGGCGGACCGCCCGCCGTGAGCTGCATCTCGACCTCGACGATCAACAAGGGCAAGACGGACGCGAACACGACGACACTGGCGGTCGGCAACCAATCCAGCTACGACCGGCCCTTCAAGGGCTGGTTCGACAACCTGCGCCTGCACGCCAGCTACCACGATGGCGACGGCGCCTTGTCTCTGGCGCAACTCGAGGCCCTGCGTGCCGCAGACTACAACGTCCCGCCCGCAGGAACCATCCTCCACGTGCGGTGATGCCAGTCACAAGAAATAATCAAACATGAAATCACAGCGAACAATCTGCGCGAGTGCGGCCCTCGGCCTCGCCGCGATGGTGCAGGGCGCGTGCGGCGCCGCGACGAACGAGCCGGCCTGGCCTTTCCCGGCGGCACCGGACGGCGTCCACAGCTACGAAACCGCGACCCACATCGGCGTCTACAACGCGCAGGCGGGGGTGCTCTTCCGCAAGGCCGACTCCGCACTCCTGGGCCTCTGGTCTCGGGCGGACGGCCTCTGCGCGGGGAACGACGTGGCGCTGGTCGGCCGCAAGTATCCCGTCTGGTCCCTGGAGATCATGCCCGCCGACGCGGAGAAGCCCATGACGGTCGAGCCCGGCACGCTGACCCAGGTTGTGTGGCGGATCAGCGGCGATGCCGCGATCCGGACCCTGGAGGCCGACTACCCGGATCTCGCGTGCGGCGCCTCCCGCGGCCGCGCCGGAATGCGCGTCAGCCTCGGTGCCTCCGATCTCCAGCCCCGCTGGCGCATGGATGCGGCGATCATGGACACGCGCGCCAGCGTGTGGAGCCTGGTCTTCCCGCAACTGGTCGTCCCGGCACCCGACGCGGCGCCGGCGGCCAACCGGCTCCTGATCCCCTACCGCCGCGGTTCGCTCGGCACCTACGGCGCCGCGGCGCCCAAGGGCGAGACCGAGCTTCCCTATCCCGGACCGGCCGCCAAGCTTCAGTTCATGGCCACCTACGGCGAGCAGTCGGGCCGCGGTTGCTACTATGCGATCGAGGATGGCGCAGGAAACTCCAAGGACCTGATCCGGCGGAACTTCCCGGTCCAGAACAGCATTGTCCTGGCCTGCCGGCACCTGCCTGAGAACCGCGGCGCACCCGGCACGGAATTCCGCATGCCCTATGCCGTGACGGCGGGTCCGTTCCACGGCGACTGGTGGGATGCCGCGCGCCTCTATCGCGGGTGGTGGACGAACCAGGTGTGGGCGGCCAAGGGCCGGCTCGCCGACCGCGCCGACATTCCCGAGTGGCTCAAGCGGACCCCCGCCGTGCTGCGCCTGTCGACCACCATGCCCGCGCGGACGGTCTCGAACAACGTGGTTGCGGCGCTGGCCCTGACGCGCGCGTTCGGCGACCGCGCGCCCTACGGGGTCTGGTACGGCCCCTTCGGCGTTCCTTCGAAGACCGGTCTGGAATCGGGCGGCCATGGCCACAAGCTCCCGCCGCAGCCCGGCCTGCCGGAGGCGCTCGTGACGCTGAAGGCGGCGGGAATCCATGTGCAGGCCTACCTGCAGTCCGTCATCTACGACACGCGGCTCGCCGCCACCCAGGAGCCCGCCGAGCGCGGGTTCTCCGAGGCGGCGGTGTCGCGCGACCGCCAGGGACGCCCGCATTTCTATGGCGCCGAGGCCGACGGCCTGTACGCCATGTGCCGGGCGTCGGAGGGGTGGCAGGCTCGGATGACCGACCTGAGCGCGCACGCCATGCGCGCGGGGTTCGACGGCATCTACCTCGACAGCTTCGGCAAAGGCGGCTCCGAGTGCTTCGCGCCGGGCCACGGCCATCCGCGCGGCGGCGGCGCGACGATGCTGAAGGGGCAGCGCCGCATGGCGGCGCGCATCCAGACCGCGGTCCGCGCCAGCAACCCCGAAGCGATCCTCGCGGGCGAGGCGCCTGTGGAGGCGTTCCGCGACCTGCTGGACGTCAACCTCGAAGCCGTGAACCGCTACGCGGGCTACTGCCCCGTGACGCGCGTGGTCCTGGGGGATTACAGCCTCAGCCACGGACGGACCATCCGCATGACCACCACGACGAACAACATCATCCCCGAGCTCGCCACCCTCTTTCTCGAGGGGATCATCCCGGGCCGATTCTTCTGCGACGGCGGGGCGCCGGAAATCCTGCAGCCCGCGCGGGCGGACGACCTGGCCTACCTCCAGAAGCTGATCCGCTATACCGACGCCGGCCTGGACTACCTGCGCTACGGGGAGTTTCTGCAGCCGTTGCCGCTGGTGCAGACCGCCGCCGCCGTCGCGTTCCGCGAATCCTGCGAAAACAACGCCATCGAGGCGCCCGGGGTGCTCCACGGCGTCTACCGCTCGCACCGCGACGGCAGCGTGGCGGTCGTGCTGGCCAACATCGCCCCGGACGATACAGAGCTCCGTCTGCCGCTGGCCAAAGTCGCCCGGCCAGGCACCGGCGTGGTGCGGCTGCTGGCGGATGGTCGCCGGGAACCGGCGGGCCGCCTGGGAGACGATGGAAGCCTGACCATCGCCATTCCGGCACACGACATCGTCTTCCTGATCCTGCAGTGATCACGACCGCATCCGCGCACCTCCCAAGATGAAAAACACACCCGACGCCGCGTCTCCGGACCGCAGGGCCGCGCCCGCCTGCCGCATTCTCCTCAGCAACTTCGAGCACGCAGTGCCCTACGGCACCAGCGACACCGAGATCGTCGCGGCCACCCGGGCGCAGGCCCTGGGCAACGGCTTCGCCTGCTGGCTCGACCACATGCACGGCACGCAGGATCCGCCGGCGCCGCTCCCGGATGAAAGCACCATCCTCACCTACTGGCCCAACAATCCCTACAACGCCCGGCGGGCGCGCCAGCGCGGCATCAGCCTCGCGGAGTACCAGGCCCACTGCTACGGCCTGATCAAGGAGAGCCAGCGGACGCTGGGCGACGGCTTCCTCTGGTGCATCGGCTGGGAACTGTTCAACTCCGGCCACTGGTGCGAGGCGGATGGATCACAACCCCGGTTCGGGAGCGAGGCGGAGGCCTTCGCCTTCTATCGCCGCTGGGTCGGCACTTCCCTGCATACGCTGCACTGGCGCAACTCCGTCAAGTTCGGCGAGGACCGGTTCAACACGTTCCCCAGCGCCATGGAGCTGATCGCCGCGGACGGCAGGCGCCCGGACGACTTCGCGCTGGCGCTGGGCGACACGCATGCCTCGCGCGCCCACTTCGCGTTCGACGCGTTCCCGGAGATAAAGGCGTTCTGGTGGGAGTGCGGCATCTCGGCCATCGGCCTGCAGGTGGGCATCCCGTTCGTCCGCGGCGCAGCCCGGCAGTACGGCAAGCGCTGGATCGCGGACGTCTCGCCCTTCAGCTACCCCTACCCGATTCACGATCCCGAATTCTACAGCGATCTGGGCGAGTGGGGCGGTTTCGAGCAGGGGAAGGGCGGGCACTGCCGACTGAACTTTCCCAAGTACACCCGCGAGATGGTGCGCCTGGCCGGATACTCGCCCGACATGCTGCTGCGATGCTGGCTCACCGCCCTGCTCGGCGGGTGCGACTACCTGTTCCAGGAGGCCAGCAGCCTGAGTCACTGGGTCAAGGTGGACGGAGCCCTCCGGCTGACCCCGGTGGGCGAGGCCGCCCGGGAGTTGGCGGACTTCAACCGGCGGATCGGGGACCGCGGCCGGCCGCATACGCCCGTGACCCTGCTGCTCGACCGCTACCACGGCGTGGAGCCGACCGGCGAACTGCATCCCTGGAGCTGGCTGCCAGTCACCCCGGCGGCCCGGCAGATCGGCGCCTTCTTTGAAACCACGCACCCCGGACACTCGGCCTATCCGCAGGCCTTCCCCTGGACGAACGAAGCCGAGTACGGGCGCCTGCTGCGGAGTGGCTTCGACTACCGTCCCTATGAACGGAGCCTCCTCTGCCCCGGCCGCTGGGGTGACCTCTTCGATGTCCGGCTGAGCAACGCCGGAGCGGCGGCGCTGCAGGAATCCCGGTTGATCGTGGCGCTCGGCGCACACGACGCCGGACGCCTCGACGCGAGTCTGCTGGAGGCCTGGGTAGGCGATGGCGGAACGATGGTGGCCTGCGCCGGTCAGGGATTGCCCCTGCCGTTCCTCCCGCGATCGTTCGGGCTGCGGGAGGGTGAGCGCGCCGGATGGGCGGCGGCGGCAGGCGGCGAGTTGCAGTCCGTCGCGCCGTACCGGGTCCACGCCCTCGAGGTGCCGGATGGGTGGACGACGCTGCAGGTCACGGAACGCGGCGAGCCGTTGCTGCTGCGGCGGCCGTGGCACCGGGGCGCCGTCTACTTCCACGCCGGTGACTTCGGGCTCTCTCTGGACGGCGCGCGGCTGGCGGCGCCGCTCGTCGCGCTGCTGGACGAACTGATCCCGCCGCTGGCGCCGGTGAGCGTCGAGGGCCCGCCCGTGCAGTGGTCGGTCAACCGCACGACGCGCGGCTGGCTGGTGCTTTTGATCAACCATGGGGCCGAGGCGTGGCAGGGAACAGTGACGCTCCGGGATGTTGCCGCCGCCGTCAGGGAACGGTGGACCGAGTTCACGCCCGCGGCCGAGGTGACGCCGGCGGGCACCCGCGTGTCGCTGGATGTACCCGCGTTCGCGCCGCGGGTTCTGGAGTTCATCGAGTCAACACCATGAACATGCACTGGATCGACTGGTCAATCATCGGCTTGCTGCTGGCCGGGCTCACGTGGCTGACGCTGGCGACGCGCAAGTACGTCCGCGGGGTGGCGGACTTCCTGGCCGGCAACCGCGTGGCCGGGCGCTACCTGCTCACGGTGGCGCAGGGGCTTGGCGGCGCGATATCGATCATCGCCACCTGGGAGATGATCTACGTGGCCGGGTTCCCCTCCCAGTGGTGGCTGCTGATGACCATCCCCATCGGCCTGTTCATCGCGCTGACGGGGTTCATCGTGTACCGCTTCCGCCAGACGCGGGCGCTCACCCTCGCCCAGTTCTTCGAGATGCGGTACAGCCGCCGCTTCCGCTTCTTCGCCGGGTCGCTGTGCTGGGTCTCCGGCGTCTTCAACTACGGCATCTTCCCGGCCGTGACCGCCCGGTTCATGCTCCATTTCTTCGGACTGCCCGACGCCTGGATGCTGGGGTCCTGGAGCGTGCCGATGTTCCCCACGGTCATGGCGGCCTACCTGGGCTTCGCCCTGTTCGTGGCGCTCTCGGGCGGCCAGATCACGATCATGATCACCGATTTCGTGCAGGGCATCCTGACCCTGGTCATCTTTGTGACGCTGATGTTTTTTATCGTCTTCGAGGTCTCGTGGGCCGACGTGATCGCCGGGCTGCAGATGGCCCCGGAGGGCAAGTCCATGCTGAACCCGTTCAAGACGTCGCGGGCCGCCGACTTCAACGTCTGGTTCTTCCTCATCGGCGTCTTCGGCGCCATCTACAACGCCCGCTCCTGGCAGGGGGGCTCCGGCTACAACGCCGCCGCCAAGACGCCCCACGAGGCCCGCATGGCCGGCATGCTGGGGCAGTGGCGCGAGCACGCCAAGTCCCTCTGCCTGCTGCTGATCCCGCTGGTCGCCTACGCCGTCCTGCACCTGCCGAAGTTCGCGACGACGGCGGGTCCGATCCTGGCGCAGATCAACGCGATCGCCGACCCCGTCGTCCGCGGCCAGATGGCCGTGCCGGTGTTCCTGACGCACTTCCTCCCGGTCGGGCTCATGGGCCTCTTCGCCGCCCTGATCGTCTGCGGCGCCATCAGCTGCGACGACACCTACCTCCACGCCTGGGGGACGATCTTCGTGCAGGATGTCGTGATGCCCTTGCGCCAGAAGCCGTTCTCCCCCCGCGCCCACCTGCTCTGGCTGCGGCTGTCCATCGCCGGGGTCGCGCTCTTCGGCTTCCTGTTCAGCCTGTGGTTTCCCCTCAAGGATTTCATCCTCATGTATTTCGCCCTGACCGGTTCGATCTACCTGGGCGGCGCCGGCGCGGTGATCATCGGCGGCCTCTACTGGCGGCGCGGCACCGCCGCCGCGGCCTGGACGGCCATGATCTCCGGCTCGGTCCTGGCCTTCGGGGGGATGTTGATGCAGCAGCTCTGGCCGGGCACCGTCGCCCCGTGGCTGGCGGAATGCTTCCCCGACAGCGCCTGGCTGGCCCGGCACATGGCGAAGTGCCCGGTCAACGGCCAGGTCGCCTCCTTCATCGCCATGCTGACCTCCTCGCTCAGTTACGTCCTGGTTTCGCTGCTGGGGCCGCGGACGGCGTTCGACATGGACCGTCTGCTGCACCGCGGACGGTACGCCGTGGCGGGCGACGCGGCCCAGGCCGAAGCTCCCCGCCGTCTCGGACTGGGCGCCCGCCTGGGGCTGAGCGGCGAATTCAGCCGGAGCGACCGCCTGCTGTTCTGGGCCACGTTGTGCTGGAGCATCGGCTGGTGGACTGTCTTCCTGGCCGGTACCGTCATCAACCTCGTGTGGCAGCTGTCGGACAACGCCTGGTCGTGGTTCTGGTGGTTCAAGGTGTGGGTGGCCTTCGGCCTCGGCATCGTCACCACCGTCTGGATGATCGCCGGCGGCCTGCGCGACTGCCGGCGGTTGTTCCGCGACCTGCGCGCCATCGCCCCCGACGACCACGACGACGGCACCGTCACGCGCGAGTGAATCGGCGAACCGGGCATATGGTGATTCAATGAATTACTTCCGGCTAGAATTAATAAACATTTTTGTTGTTAATTACATCAGGTTGCATTAAAGTTGAGTCCGTCATGAGCAACTATTTGAACGTTGATGCGATGCAGATGATACGGCCGCGAGAGACGCGGCAATTGATGGGTCAATGGATTCGGCTGTTGCGGCAACGGCAGTGTCTGACGCAGCCGTTGCTGGCGTCCAAATCGGGGGTGCCCGTCGCGACGCTATCGCGCTTGGAGCGGGAGGGCCAGGGGGGGGTGGATGCTTTACTGCGCCTCTTGCAGGCGCTGGGTGAGCTGGACGGCTTTCATGCCCACATCCAGGAGCTGCAGAGAAAGGCGGCGTTGCCCACCGACCTCTCTGAAATGAAGAAGCCCGCGTTGCCACGGCAGCGGGTACGGCTACCGAAACACAAGGAGATCCCGACATGAGCGTGGATGCTCTGGAGGTGCGTTTGCGATTCGCCCCGAACCGCGAGCATCGGGTTGGGACGTTGGCCAAGGTCGGTCGGGACTTCGTCTTTCAATACGCCGAATCCTTTTTGGGGTTGAACCTCCCCCTGTCGCCACTCCGTCTGCCGGTGATGCCCGGCGTGCAGGTGTATGACGGACGCGGAAGGATGGAGGTCTTTGGCGTTTTCGAGGATGCGATGCCGGATAGCTGGGGGCGGCGTCTCGTGGATCGACATTTCCAGAAGACGCTGGGCCGTTCACCGGATGTGTTGGAGCGATTGGCTTATACGGGCGAGCGGGCCATGGGGGCCTTGACTTTTCATCCACCCGGGGAAAGCACACCATTGACTGCAACGGAACTGGATCTGGCTGGGCTGGGGACGCAGGCGTGGGATTTCGATAATGGCCAGATTGGCGACGCACTCCCTGAATTGCGCCGACTGGGCGGCACTTCAGGCGGAGCGCGGCCCAAGGTGCTGGTGGGCTTGCCTGGACCCGGCAAAGCCCCTCGTCAGAAAATTCTAGCTGGCGACGGCGATCTGCCGTCGGGGTATGTGCATTGGATCGTCAAGTTCAACGCCCGGGTTGATGGCCCGGAGGCCGGCCCGCTGGAGTTCGTCTACGCCGAGATGGCGGTGGCGGCCGGCGCTGAAGTGCCTGAACACCGGCTGATCCAGACGGACATCGGACCGTTCTTTGCCGTCCGCCGATTCGACCGATCGGCTCCGGGACAACGCCTGCATCTCCACTCAGCGGCCGGCCTTTTGCACGCCGACTTCCGGACACCGGGAGATGAATATGACATTCTCTTTCGCTTGACCGAAGTGCTAACCCGCGACTATGCCCAGAAGCAGGAATTGTTTCGCCGCGTCTGTCTGAATGTGTTCGCCTGCAATCGGGACGATCATCTCAAGAATTTTGCCTTCCTGATGGGGCCTGACGGCACCTGGCGCCTGGCGCCGTTGTTTGATTTCACCTACAACCCGGGGCCGAACGGTTGGCACACGCTTTCCGTTGCCGGCGAGGGCCTGAATCCCCGCCGGGAACACTTGCTGAAATTGGCCGCCCAAGTGGATATCCGTCCGCGAGATGCCCTTGCGATCATTGATCAGGTTCGCAGTGCGGTTTCCGCTTTCGGTAAGTTGGCCGACAAACATGAGTTGTCCAATCCCGTGGTTGAGCGCTTGCAGGCGCGTTTCAACGAGATAGATGCCTAGTACTAAGCGCCTCGAAATTGTCTTTGACAGGATTACAGGATTTACAGGAAATTGGGGTCACGTCTCAACACTGATTCTGCTGAAAAAGTCGCCTCTACCCCCTCGTTCTCGTCGTCGTCCTCGTCCTCATTTTCGAAAAACCCAGCGAAATCGAGTACGAGGACGAAGGACGAGGACGATCACAGTCCAGCGACAGACTAAAGATTCTTAGTTGCCCCAAAGCCCATCGGCTTCAATCGCTTGAAGAAAGCGCCTGTAACCTATAGGTTTGTTTGTGATGCTGTTTTTTTCAGCCCATTGCGCAAGCTCATTTGTCGTTGCAGCAGACATGATCGCATCCATTCCATTTCTTTCTGCAAGCAGACCAGGATAAAGAATGAACGCGTCCAAGGGGATCGGAATCTGGACTTCTTGACTTGGAGTCGGATTGAACGCTTCCGCATGAATGATAACGGGCTCATACGGAAGGAGATTTGTGCTTTGGCATGATACCGAAAACTGTGCCGCTGTGCCACCGCCGCCTAAGGGCGCGCGCGAAGTGTGTTGAACGTTCTAGTGCAGGTGGCGATTGGCACCAGCGGCTGGTAGGCAGTCATCACTGGTGTTGTGCCACGTACAAATCCAGTAGCCGACGAATCATTTTCTGGTACTGCGTGTGATGTTCCCTGGCCTCGCGCTTGAAGAAATCAACGCTTTCTTTGCTCAAACCAATCGTGACCTTGACCTGCTCTTCCCGAAAAGCAAGTTCTGCGGGAGCGGGGAGAAAGTCACGAACGACGGCAATCTCGCCAATGGGGCCGTCAGTGTATGTGATTTTCTTGTTCATAGACCTTCTTGCCTTTCCTCTACATGTGCATACTCCCGAGGGGCTCCAAACCCGGCGGGTACCGTACCCGCAATCATTCTAGCCATAAGGCCAAGGGACACGATCCGCCCGTAGGGCAGCGACCGGGCGACCGTTCCCGGATGCCAGCGCCCGCAAACATTGATTTTGCATCTTACATCACCCATATCCTACAGTCAAAATCGTCGGAGGATTGGAAGGCGGCCATCCGTTTCAGGTCTGTTCGTTCCGAACCGCTCAATCCCCAAATCCTTTCTGATGGGATCGACGCCGCCGGACGCGCAAATGTTTGCGCGCGGACGAAAAAATGTGAAATCAGGTGGAAGCCGATGGCGCCTTGGCGTTAAGATAGTCCCCGCGCGACATTTCATCAAGGGCGCTTTTCGCAATCGATTGGTGGCAGGGGGTGCGAGTGATGCGCATGCGGCGAGGGTGAACCGAGGCACCAGCCGATGATCTGCGGCTCGGCGGGGACGCCTCGCCCCATTTTTTGACGCCGGTCGGCAGAGGAGGAGCGAACCGATGTGGGACCCGGTGTCACCGCCGATTTGAAGGGGATTTTCTTCAGCCGGTTCGAAAATGACCGCTTTCTTCGTCTTCTTCCGGCAAAACCGCAGAACCGCAGAATACTGAACCGCAGAATTTCGCAGGATAGCGGGGTGCTGCGGATGCCTAACCTCGACATTCGGAGATCATGATTCGTCGGGTTATGCGCCCGCGCAGCGGGACATCTGCGGTTCTTCAGGGGCATGGCCAAACCGGCGGATTCAGAAGTTTTCACGACACATCCACAAAACGGTTGACTCTTACGGCGACGCGTACGGATGACGCGCGCCTAATGAGGATGTGGACCCGGCGGTCCTCCACCGTAGCGAATTAGAAGTCGGAACGACCGCTCCATTCGCCACCGCCGGGGACGGCGGAGTCCAGTTCTTCCCCTGCTCCCCACTCACCACTCTCCGACCAAAATGTTGCTTTTGAGGGTGGCTTGTCAAAGTATGATTCCGCTGAAAAAGTCAGTTCCATGGACTGTGATCGTCCTCGTCCTTAGTCCTCGTACTCGATTTCCCTGAGGTTTTCGAGAACGAGGACGAGGACGACGACGAGAACGAGGGGGTAGAGGCGACTTGTTCAGCGGAATCCAATGTTGAGGCGCGATCCCAAATTCCCAGTTCGCCGATTCACTCGCGCGTGACGGTGCCGTCGTCGCCATCGCCCCCGACGACCACGACGACGGCACCGTCACGCGCGAGTGAATCGGCGAACGAGAGCGGGCGACGATAACGGAGAACGAGTCGCGTGCATCCCGTCGTGACCCCATTCGGTCGGTTCGACCTGCCTTGTCGTACCCTTCGCCGACAAAGCTCAAAACAAAACTCGCGACAAAGATTGTTCTCCTCCTTGATCCAACTGGCCGGCAAAGCCGACCAGAGGCCCCACTGAACCCCGAACCCTCCACTTGCACAGGCCGGAGGTTGTACATGCGACTCAAGCATCTCCGATTGTCACCTATAGTCTATAGACTCAAAGTCTGCAAAGCGTGACAATAATTTGCATGAATTCGCCCACTCCCGACATCTTAGTTCGCTTCGGCCGTGCAATCCGGTCCAAACGGCTTTTGCTCGACCTGACACAGGAAGAGCTTGCGGAAAAAGCCGAACTGCACCGAACGTACATCGCGGATATCGAACGGGGAACCCGCAATGTCTCGCTGCAAAACATCGAGAAACTGGCACTCGCCTTGGGTTGTAACCTCCAAACTCTCTTCGCGGATGTTGAGAAGGGGCGGAAATGAAGGTTCTGAGAACGACGTACCTGATCAAAGCCGGGCCTTTCGGAGTAAGCCCTGAGTGGGAAGCCCGGCACGCCCAGATCTGCAAAGCGATTGCCGACGTTGAATGGCCGGAAGGAAGCGGAACATTCACCTTGCACGCCAAGAAGCAGGCCAATGGCGTTGTGCCGATCAAGAAATCGTGCATGGCCGACCTGAAGAAACTCGGATGGAGCTTGGAAATGCGGTTCAGCCCCGCCCAGGAGAGGAAGCCGGGGCCTATCGACGCCACATGCGTTGAAAAGGGCAAGCTGCTGTGCCTCGAATGGGAGACCGGAAACATCTCCTCAAGTCACCGCGCCCTCAACAAGAGGGCTCTGGGACTGATCACCGAAGCGTTCATCGGTGGCGTTCTGGTCATCCCGTCCCGCGCCATGTATTTCTATCTGACCGACCGGATTGGAAACTATGCCGAGATCCAACCCTACTTTCCCGTGTGGCAGTCTCTGCGCGTCAAGGAAGGCGTGCTGGCCGTGATCGAAATCGAGCATGATGCCCTCAGCTTGGACGTACCCCATATCAAGAAGGGCACGGACGGCCGCGCCCTGCGCTGACCTCACATTTTTTGCATCAGCAGGATCTGCTCGCGCCGCATGGTGTTGGACATGCCCATGATGCTGCGCTGCATCGTGCGAACCAAGGACAGTCCCGATTCTTTGCCCATGCGCACGAGCATTTCGTCCAGTCCCTCGACTTCATCGGGTGACTGCTTGAGTATCCTGCCGATCTGGTTACTGTTCGTTCCCACGATGATCGTGCAGATCGCACCGCGTTTCAGCACCCGCGAACACTCCGCAACCACGCGCTTCATGTCATCCCGGTAGAGCGCAAACTTTTCCGGCAGCGATTTGCCGCGCAGCCCCACCATCGATTCCTGAAGCTGTTCGACATCGACACCCAGATAATTCAGATGAAACGCGTCGTTGTCCAAGTAATCAATTGCAAAACTGTACGGCGGCGAAGAAATGATACCGTCGACGCTCGCATCCTTGACGGGCAGCGAACGTGCGTCGCCTTGCATGATCCGAGCGCGCCCCGGAGGCGATTGGTCCCGCTTGAGAAAGGCTTGGATCTTATCCGCCACAAAAACATAGCGTTCGAGAATGGCGCGGAACTGCTCGATGGGGGCCTTGCGTTCGCTCCGCTCGGCATATCCCGCGGCATCCAGGTACGCCAACAACAGGAAACTGTAGGTCTCGGCAGTCTCCCTGTCTTTGCCGGCAAGCAGATCCAGCTTGCCAGCCAGGTACTCCGACGGCTCCTCCATCACCTCGTCGGCATAATGAAGGTGTGCGGCCCTTGCCGGGTTCCGTCCGCTGACGGGGCTGCCCCGCTTCTTGAAATACGCGAATACGGCATCGGCATTGTCGGCCGCCTTGCGAGCCCTGTCCAGAGACATGGTTAACGCATCGATTTTGGTCTGCGCCATGAAGCGGCAGAACGGGCTTGCGTCAAAACCAAGGGAATGTATTCCCATTAAGGAAGCTTCGACCGCGACTGTCCCGGATCCCATCATCGGGTCCAGCACGGTGTCACCCGGCCTTAACCCCATGGTGTTCATCAGGCCTTTGATCATCTGCGGATGAAACTTGCCTCGATATGGAAACAACCCGTGTGTCGCATATCCGGTACGGAATATGTTCTTCTCGAAGAATGACTTCAGGCGCGAGGATGAGTGGCCGGGCAGCCTTAATGATTCGCCCGCGCACATCTGGAAATGACGCGTGACCCTGCCGCCGGCGCTCGCGAAATAGGCTGCGTTCTGAACCAATTCCCGTTCATCAAGAATCTGGTTCTCATAGAACGCCAGTTCCAATTCGTAGTAGTCGTCGATGTCCGGTATGAGTTCGCGATCGGCAGAGAACACATGTTCAGCCAACCCTTGTGACAGAACCTCGGCAGGTGGTTTCATGTATTGCTTCACCCCTCAATGAAATCGTCGTGTTCATGCGGGCAGATGTGCAGCGTTGAAAGCCTTTCGATGATCGCGTCGCAGTTCTCTTTCTCGATGCCGATCCAGTAGCGGTTGCTCCGTTCGCACACATCAAAGGTGGTTCCACTTCCACCGAACGGATCCAGCACAATGTCCCCCTCTTGGGTTGACATTTGAACGACACGATTAACAAGCTTGGTCGAAAGCTGATTTTCCGACCGTTTCTCGCTCTTGAACTTTCGATGCCTGACTGGCGGAATGTCATCCCAGACATCAGTCAAGTTTACGCCGTTAGGATTCATAGCGTCCCGGTGGCCGCCATAGTCTTTCAGTTCCTTCGAGCAATGCCGGCAGACCTTGATCGGCGTGCGAATCTTCCGAAACGTCTTTGGCTTTCCTTTTGTGTAATAGAGCAGACTGTAATGTGATGGATACAAACGTCCTTGGATAGGCAAACTCAATTTGATGTTCACCGCGATCCAGTGCCGGAACAACAGTCCTTCCTCATTCGCATAGGACCCCAGCAGGATGTTCCATTTCGGAAGGTTGTAAATAAATAGAGCACCGCCCGGCTTCAGAACGCGAATACACTCCTTGATCCACGCCTTGCTCCACGTCAAATAGGCCTGCTCGGAGAGATTGTCGTTAACCTTGGCTCCGTATCGTTTATCGAGGTTAAATGGCGGATCAGCAAAAACGGTATCGACGGACGCAGCTTCGATTTGAGGCAATACCTTCAGACAGTCAGCATTGAAGACAACACCTCGGGCTGTTGCGTAGACTTTAAGACCGGAGACTTCGGACGAACAGATTGACAAAGGGTGGAATGCCTCCGTGTAAATACCCGGCAGCTCGTCTGGCGTTGGCAATTTCAATGCGAGATTGTTCATTGGTCTGTCGTTCTTGTAAACGCCAAGATGTTACTTATAGTCTACACTCGTGTAAACTACATTTTTTGTCTCATCGCTCTCGCCTCGCCCCCATCTCTCCGTTCAGTCAAACGGCAGGTGGCGCGGTCACCTCGAGGCGCGGCGGCGCTCCTCGAGGTAGGCGCGGACGAAGGTGTCGGCGGGCTCGTCGGTGCGGCAGATGCGGTAGTCGGCCTTCAGCTCGGCGCAGGCGTTGCGGTAGGTGTCGAGGAAGGCGCCGAAGGCCGCCTTGTAGGCGTCGGACAGGGCGCGCGGATCGGCGATCAGCCGCTCGCCGGTCTCCAGGTCCTGGAATTCGGCGCCGCGCTTGAGCGAGAGGTCGAGTTCGGCGGGGTCGAGGATGTGGAAGACGATCACGTCATGATGGTTGCCGCGGAAGTGGGCGATGGCCTTGATGATGCCGTCGGGGTCGTCGAGCAGGTCGGAGAGGATCACCACGAGCGCGCGCCGGCGGATCGACTCGGCGACCCGGTGCATGACGGCCGCCCCGTCGGTCCCCTGCGCCGGCGCGGTGTTCTGGAGGACGGTCAGCGCGTTGTTCAGGCTGTTGAAGTCGTTCTTGCAGGGGAGGGAGGCATCCAGGCGCTCCCCGTAGATGTGCAGCCCGACGGAGTCGCGCGCCTTCAGCACGACATAGCCGATGGCCGCGGCCAGGGTGCAGGCGTAGCGGTACTTGGTCGGCCGCCCCGGATCGGCCGAGTAGTTCATCGAGCCGCTGCGGTCGACGAGGAGGTGGACGCGCAGGTTGGTCTCGTCCTGGTAGCGGCGCACGTAGTATTTCTCGGTGCGGCCGAGGACCTTCCAGTCGATCCGCTTCAGGTCGTCGCCGGCCATGTAGGCGCGATGGTCGGCGAATTCGGTGCTGGCCCCCTTCTGGGCGCTGCGGTGGCGCCCGGCGAGCGTCCCCTCGACGACATAGCGCGATTCGAGGGCGAGGCGGTTGAGCTTCGCCATCTGCGCCGGATTGAGGAAGGCTCGGATTCCCGTCTCGCTCATCGCCGGCCTCCCGTCGACGGCAGGGCCGTGAGCCAGAAGTCGTCGTCGCACAGGAGGGCGAAGCGCCCCTGTCCGTCGAGCGCGACGAAGCGGAGCCCGCCGGAGCGCGCACCCTCCTGGACGACGACCAGCCGGTTCGTACCGCCGCCGATCCGGAACTCGGCCAGGGCCGGGGCGCCCGTGTTCTTGCGGACAAAGGTGATCGGCAGGTCCGGCTGCCGCAGCGCGCGCGCGGCTTCGAGCGAAGAGGTTTCCCGCCCGATGGCACGGCTGTAGAGGTTGTACCGCTGCTCGCCGCCCACTTTGAGCCGCTGGAAGCCGGCGAGGCGGTAGCTCCAGGGATCGCCCATCCGGTCGAGCAGCGGCGGACGGGTCGCCGCGGGCCAGGCGGAGAAGACCGCGAGCGCATCCGGATACGCGACGTGTTCGCGGTGGTAGTCCTTGAGCGCCGCCGCCACGGCCTCCCGGTCGATCCGCGAGAGCCAGCGGCGGGCCAGGGCGTCGGCGGCGTGGACGAGGGGCTCGGACGAGCGCGCCGGATCGAGTGCGGCCTCGAATGCGGCGGCGGCTTCGGCGGTGCGCCCGAGCTGAAGCAGCCGCCACCCCTCGACCGTCCGGACGACGGGAAGGTAGTGCCCCAACGCGGGAGACTCGCCGGAGCCCCGCCGGACGATGGCCTCGCGGCAGGCGGCGGCGACCGCCTCGTGGTCGTCCATCGACTGGCGGTGGATGCCCCAGATTCGGATGAAGGCGTCCTCGCCCGGCGCGGCGGCGGACATCCTCACCAGCAGCGCGATGGTGGCCAGCGCGATGGCCGCGCGACGGCCACGGGCGGTGGGCAACAGCGGTATCCTCGCCAAGACGCCAAGGCCGCCAAGCATCCGTGCGCGGCGGGGGCGGGCGGCGGGCGGGTGCGGTATCACGGGGCTGTCGGGGTTCGTTCGCATGCTGCGGAGTGTCGTAGAATCGGGTTGGCGGCACGCCGTCAGCGGGTCAGGACAAACATCAGGATGTTCTCGCCGAGCAGGAGCGAGTCGGT
>CAZQKI010000071.1:0-20507 GCA_964592855.1 uncultured Lentisphaerales bacterium | reverse complement strand
AGAATTTGCCCTCCGCCATGTCATCATGGTGCGTGACCACGTGACGCCTGGCGCGTCGCTCGACCTCGCCGCGCCGACCGGCGTAGCCGAACAGTTCCTGGACGCCGTCGAACCGGTTGCGGGGGAAGTGGTTGTAGAAATAGAGCGTGTCGGCGCCGCCGTAATAATAGGTCGCGGCAAAGCCGTGGTCAGTCTCCGCGGTCATCGACAGGGAAGGCCCGCCGGGCGACGCCCGCAGGGTGCAGTCGATGCAGGGCGCGAGAACGACCTCCTGCGGCAGCAGCATTTTCCAGAGATCAACCGGCACATCATTTTCGGAACTGGTGTTGTTCGGACCGGGAATCACGATGTCGACCAGGCGCTCGCGCGCCCAGGCGAAGACGTCCATGCCGGTCGCGATGGCATCCTCGGGCCTGTAGGGCACGCGGACGGCGATGCGGATGCGGTGTCCCCATTTTTCCCCGGCCGCGTCCGCCAGCTTCCGCGTATCGCGCATGAACCGCGTGAGGATGCCCTTGTTGAGTTCATCAAAGCCGGGCCGGAAGACCGGGATGGAGCGGAGCCAGTCCAACTCGATGCCGTCGGATTCGAAATCCAGCAGATATTCGCGGATCAGCGCCAGATGGTAGTCGTAGACCTCCTGCTTCCCGTAGTCGAAGGCGTTGTCATGCCAGTCACCGCGCCAGGTGTGACGGTACCAGGCGCGGATCAGATCCTTCCGCTCCACCCAGAGGTCGCCATGCAGCGGAAGATGCTCGGTCTGCATCGGCGTGTAGTGGACGTCGTTCATGCGCATGCTGTGCCACATCTCGATGCCCCGGGCGTGGCAGTGGTCGTACCGGACCTGCATGAAGTCCGGCACGTTCTGCCGGAGCAGTTGCGGATTGACCACCAGGTCGCGGTAGCTGCTGTCGGTCTTCTTGCCGCGGAGCAGCAGATCGCCCGCCGCGTCGAATTCGCAATCCTTCCAGATCGGCGTGAAGACCTTGCTGTCGAAAACCGCGCGCTGGAAGTTCATGTTGTAGAAGACGGCTTCCACGCCGCCGCGCTCCGCATAGAAGTCGACATCCTTGCGAATGCCCGCGGCGGACATGGCGTCCGGTTTGGCAAGCCAGAAATTCCATGCGTCCGAGTTGATGAAGATTCCGCTCATGGTATTATCCTTTGCCGTATGGAGCCGTCGGCGTCGGGTTGCCGCACGGGCGTGGCGGGACCGCGGGCGGCGAGGCGGAGGGCGAACGTTGGAGCGGGCGTCGGCATCGATGGGAAAGTATAGCAAGTCGGCTGTCTGTGTGGGAAGGACTTGCCTTGGACGCGCAGGCGATATTACACTGCCGCCATGAATACGAATTGTTGCCCGGCCAATCGGCTTGATCTGCGGCACGTCCGCTGAGGGAATACCGAGATGAAATTGACCCCGCATCCACGATTGTACATCGGCGCACCCGAACTGCGGAATGCCCGCCTGCCGGCGGCGTCGCCGCTGCTGGCCGCTTCGGACGCCTGGATCGCGGCGCATGCCGCGAAGTGGCTGCGCGTTCCCGAGGTGCCGTGCGCGGACAACCGGCACAATGCCCATCTGATCCGCAACCGCGACCTCCAGGGACGTGTGATGACCCTGATCGTCCGCTGGGTCCAGACCGGCGAGTCCCGCTATCTGGACGCCGTCGTCAAGCATGTCGAGATGCTCGGCGAATGGCGGCATTGGTCCTGGATCGCGATGCGTCACGGACAGGACGAGCCCGACGCCATCTTCGATCTGAGCTACGGCGAGAATTCGGCGACGCTGGCGCTGGCCTACGATCTGTGCCACGACGCCCTGACGCCCCCGCAGCGCGCGGCGTTCGTGCAGATCGCCCGGCGCTGGGCGTTCGCCGCCGGGGTCAAGTTCTGCAAGGACAAGGGGGGCGCCTGGTGGTTCGGGCATGCGGAGTCGAACTGGAACACCGTCTGCGCCGGCGGCCTCGGCATGCTCTGCCTCTCGATGGACGAGATGGTCCCCGAGGCGGCGGGTCTGCTCAAGCTTGTCGAAAAGTCGATTCTCCCCTACATGCACCATCTGGATCGGTCGGGCGGGGGATGGCCGGAAGGCGTCGGCTATTGGAACTACGGCATGCGCTACGCCTTCATGTACCTGCTGTCGCACGAACGCGCGACGGGACGGCCGCATCCGCTGCTGCGTCGTCCGGCCACCCGCAAGACCCTGGCTTTCCCTCTCGACTTCACGCCCGACGGCTGCGCGGCCGGTTTCGGCGATGTCAATCACTGGTCACCGCTCCCCTTTCACTATTTCGCAGCCGACCGGCTTCAATGCAGCGGCGTCCTCGCCAGACTTCAACAGCGGCTGCAGGTCGCCGAGGCCGGACGACTGCTCGACAACGCCTGGGCGCCGGCCACCGGCTGGCGCTTTGCCGCTCCGGCCCCCGTCGCTAGATCGGAACCGGCTGAAGCCGCAATGCCGATCACTCACTACAAGGGACAGGACTGGCTGGTGCTGCACGCGCCGGGCCGCGCCCCTGCGGCCCACCTGACCATCCGGGGCGGCACGACGCTCGTGCCGCACGGTCATTGCGATTTGTTCAGCTTCAACTACGTGCTCGGTGGCGAGAAGCTCGTCGGCAACGAGAACAACGAGGAGTATCTCGACACGACATTCTCGCCGCGCCGGTACGACCTTCCTGATATCAACGCGCAATACAAGAACACCGTCTTCCTCAACGGCGTGGGCGTTTTTCACGGCGCCGCGCTCGAGCCGGCCCGGACGTTTCAGGCGAAAGGCCGGTCCGGCGTGCTGCTGGTCGGCGCAGAGGCGCTGGGCAAGTCGCGCGACGGCCAGGCGGCCGAGTTCTGCGGACGCCTCTTCCTGGCGCTGAAGGGCGGCGCCTTCCTGATCATCGACCGCGTGCAGACCCGCTTCCCCGCACGCTTCGAGGCGCGCTTCCTCTCCCGGCACGCGGCGCGGATCATGGCCGACGCCGCCGAACTCAAGGGCGCAGGGAGCCGCGCGCGCATCAGCTTCGGCGCCAACGTGCCGGCGCTGCTGGCGACGGCCGCGACAGCGCCGACGAAGCCGCAAATGCCTTCGGCCACCATGCTCCGCTGGTGCACCGACGACCTCCATCGGGAGATGATCCTGGCGACTGTGCTGTCGCCCGGCCGGGCAGCCGTCAAGGTCACCGTCGAAAATCTGCCGCGGGGCCGGTTCAGCGTCAAGCTCGCCGCCAGCACCTGGACGGAAACGCTGACCCTCTCGCAGCGGATGGTGCCGGCGAAATCGGGCGGGAAACGTGAGGCGTGAAACGTTTCATGGCCATAGCGGTTCGTAAACCCAGATTTTGAGATTCGTTCAATCGGAAACTCGTCCTGATCTTGGACATTTTGTCGCAGCGCAGCTGCTCAAGTGCTTTCGATTCGGTTGACGCTTACGGCGACGCTTACGGTCGAAGACGAGAAGGTTCTCCTGCGTAATCCGTAAGCGTCGCCGAACGCGTCATCCGTGTCCCACGGCAGTTGCCGTGTGCTTGTTCGCGGGGGCGCATGGCAGTTCCGATGATGCCTGAGCTTCATAATCTTAATCTTGATCTTGATCTGGAAGCCCATGCGATCTTACACTGACAGCCATGAATACGAAGGTTGCAGGATTAGGATTAGGATTAAGATTAAGATTAAGATTAAGTTTAAGATTAAGATAAAGATTGGTATTGAAACACCAACAGAACTGCCATGCGCCTGTTCGCGGCGCAGCCGCGCGGAAAAGTGCCGCGCGGAAAAGTTGCGGAAGCGGCATGCATAGGGTATATTACCCCCTGTTTTCGCCTATCGGAAGCCGGTCGAGTGAATCCGTTCCAATCGGCAGCAGGCAAGCGCCCGCCTGGATGCGGGCAGGAGTGAGTGTCATGTCCACGTTCAGCAAGTCCGCCGGCATGGCGGAGTTCGAAGCTTTATTGAACCAGCAGCTCTCCACCTATCGCAAGGGCTTCAAGCCCGGCGAGCGGGTGGAGGCGCGCGTCCTCTCCATCGGCCCCGCGCACATCATCCTGGATGTGCAGGCGAAGAACGAGGGGATGGTCCCCGTCGCCGACTTCAGCGATGCCGAAGGCAAGGTCACGGTCGCGGTCGGCGATGTCGTGACGGTCGTCTTTTCGAATGCGCTGGGCGGCACCTTCACGTTCACCGGGCGTCTCTCGGGCGGCGTGGCCGTCGACCAGACCATCTCCCAGGCGCATGCCTCGGGGCTCCCTGTCGAGGGGAAGGTCCAGGCCGAGGTCAACGGCGGCTACGAGGTCATGATCGGCCAGCGCCGCGCTTTCTGCCCCTTTTCGCAGATTTCGCTTTTCCGCCAGGAGGGCGCGGTCTATGTCGGCCAGACCTTCAACTTCGTCGTGCAGGAGTACGATGAAGAGGGGCGCAACATCGTCGTGAGCCGCCGCGCGATCCTGGAGCAGGAGCGCGAGAAGCTCCGCGACACGATGAAGCAGGAATTGGAAGTGGGCGCCACGCGTTCGGGGCGGGTGACGCGGCTGGCCGACTTCGGTTTCTTCGTCGATCTGGGCGGCGTCGAAGGGCTCGTGCCGATGAAGGAGCTTTCGTACCGCCGCGATGTGAAGCCATCGGACGTCGTGAAGGAGGGCGACACCGTCGAAGTCCTCGTCCGCGAGATCGACTGGGAGCGCAACCGCATCTCGCTGAGCCTGCGCGCGGCGCAGACCGATCCCTTTGTGCAGGCCGCCTCGCGCTATCCCGTCGGGAGCACGGTTCACGGCAAGATCACGCACATCGAGCAATTCGGCGCCTTTGTCGAACTGGAACCGGGCGTCGAAGGGTTGATCCCGATCAGCGCGCTGGGCAACGGCCGCCGCATCATGAGCCCGAACGAGGTCGTCTCGGTCGGCCAGGAGCTGGACCTGCAGGTCGAGTCGATCGAGCTCGAGCGCCGCCGCATGAGCCTGCGTCCGATCGATGCGCGCCTGGCCGGCATGAAGCCCGAAAGCCTCTCCGTGGGCTCGAAGGTCGAAGGCCTCGTCGAGGCCTACAAGGATTTCGGCATCTTCGTCCGTCTGTCGGAAACCCAGACCGGCCTCCTGCACATCAGCGAGACCGACGTCGGCAAGGGCGGCAGTCCGGAGGCCAAGCTGGAGCGCGCCTTTCCGCACGGCAGCAAGATCGAGGTTGTCGTGAAGGAGAACGACGGCCGCCGCATCTCGCTGACCGTTCCGGGCCGCTGGCATCCCGGCGAAGTCGATGAAGATCAGGCCGTTCTGGATTCGCTGCGCAAGCGGGCACCGGCACAGGCGCTCGGAAATCTCGGCAATCTCTTCGACGGCTTGAAGCTCTAATCCGGAGTTGCCTCCATGGCGATCCTGCGATCCCCCGACAACCGCCTGCGACTGGACTTGGCCGTACGTGCAAAGGGTCGCGAGGCGGAGGTTGGAACGCCCGCTGTGCGCGTCGTCTTCGACCAGCGGACGCTGCTCAATTGGAGCCCGCTCGCATTGACCGGTAAAGCCGGTGCGTCCGGCCTGTGGCGTCTGGCCGACGCCCCTGTCCGGAAGCTGAATCCTCGCACCGATCCATCGGCCGGGGCCGCCATAGAGTACATCGCCCGCTTCGTGTCGGCGGAGACGCCGACCGTGACGGCGCAGGTCGCGGTACGTTGCGCTTGCGGCGGCGTCTCCTGCCAGGTCGCGCCGGGGTGGGGGACGGCCTTCCGTTTTCCTCGCGAAACGCAGGGGATTGTCGCGGACGGCGCGGTTCCGGCCGGCTTTTCCAAACTGCCGATCGCACAGGCGCTGGCGCAGTCTCCGGCCCCCGCGACCTGTCTCTTCACACACGGCAAATGCGCTGTGCTCAGCCGGAGTTCCGCCTCCTGGATGATGCTCGTCGGGGACCGTCCCGCCGATCTCCCCGGCAACCCCGCGCGCGGGGTGCTCGCTTACGAGCCGCCGACGGCGGTCGCCGGCCCCGTCACGGTACAAGCGGCCGGGTCCGCGGTCTTCAACTGCTTCGTCCCCTTCGTCGTTTCGCCGGCGCGGCTCGATCCGCAACCCATGCTTTGGGCGGAACCGGGCCTGGACGGCGTGACGAAGGCGCATGGCGTGGCGCTCGCGCGCGTTCGCGAGTCGGACCGGAACTGCGACGAGGTGCGCTGGGTGCGCGGTGAAATCGGCGAGTACCTGCTGGTGGCGCGCCGCACCGGCCGTGACTGGCGCCTCGCGGCGCTGACCGCGAAGACGCGCGCGTGGACCGTCTCGCTCCCCTTTCTCGCGGCGGGCGTCCGCTACCGCGCGGCGTGGGTTCATGATCCGCAGCCGGACCGCCCCTGCTTCCTCCCCCTGCCCGACGCGATGGACGCCGCGAGCCGGCCACTGATTCAACTGGCCGACTCGGGCGGGTTCACCTTGGATCTTGTGCCGCTGGATCCGCCCAAGGAGGCCTAACCCTGCTCCCCGCCTTGACAAATTGGCTGAACGGTCCGCATGCCGGCACGACGATGCTCGTGCTGAGAGTCGCCTTCTTCGCCTGTTTTGTGTGCGTGGCGCTGTGGCTATCCATCGGCCGGCTCCCGGCGTCTGGCGGCCGCGGCAAGTCGGGGTTTTTGCTGCTCGGCCTGCTGACCCTGGCTGCCTGGGCGGGCATTTTCGTGTCGCAGGTGAGCTGGCAGATTCTCGGGGCGCAGCGGGTGGACTTCATGCGCTTCATGCGCAGCCACAACTCGCGTCCGTCGAGCCTCGTGCGGCGCGGCTCGATCCTCGATTGCAACGGCACGGTGCTGGCGGTCGACGATCCGCAGCCGGGGGCTCCGTGGAATCGGCGCTATCCACTGGGGGCGGCCACCGCGCATGTCGTCGGATATTTCGATATCCAATACGGGATCACCGGCATGGAGCGCGCCGGCGATCAGGTCTTGAGCGGCATCGGCGGCACCGCACGCGATGAACTGGCGCGGCTCGGGCGCAACCTCATGGCACCCAACCAGGCCGAAGGCGGAGACCTGCGTCTGACGATCGATGCCCGTCTCCAGCGCAAGGCCCATGCGTTGATGCAGGGGAAGCGGGGCGCCGTCGTGGTGCTGCGGGCTTCCGACGGCGCGGTCAAGGTGCTGCTCGGCATGCCGAGCTTCGACCCTCTGGCGCCGGGCGAATACCAATACGACACGGAGAACGCTCCGCTGCTGAACCGGGCCGTTCAAGGACTCTATCCCCCCGGTTCGACCTTCAAGATCGTGATGGCCTCCTTGGCGGGGGAACAGCGGATCTCCCCGGTCTTCGATTGTCCCGGCGAGGGCTTTCGCGCCGCGAAGGACGCCCGTCCGATCCGGGACAGCGAATACTACATCCAGGAGCGCGAAGGCCTCGCGTGGGGCGGTTTCGGCCGGATCGGACTGCGCGATGGCTTCGTCCACTCCTCGAACGTCTACTTCGCGCAGCTGGGGCTGGCCTGTCCGGCGGCGGCCTTCAATTCGCTGGTGACGCGCGAACAACTGAACACGCGCGTTGTGCTGTATGAATCGGCCACGGGGAGGATCGCGACGAGCGCCGGTCTGGTTCCGCAGGTGACCGCGGCCGACCGGAAAATGCGCGCCCAGCTGGCGATCGGCCAGGGCAAGATGGTGGTGACGCCGCTGCACGTGGCGCTGTGGACGGCGGTGGTCGCCGCCGATGGCGTGCTCCATCCGCCAAAGCTGGTGATGGAGGAGGGGACGGCGGCCGGGAGCGAGCGGATCTTCTCGCAGGCGATTGCGGCGAACACCCGCGGGTTGATGCGCGAGTCCGTTCTCCACGGTACGGGGCGAGCCGCCGACATCTCCGGGCTGGCCGTCTGCGGCAAGACGGGCACCGCGCAGGCCCCGGGGGGCGAAGACCACGCCTGGTTCACCTGCTTCGCCGCGGGGGCCGAGCCGCCGCTGGTGGTCACGGTGCTGGTGGAGCGTGGCGGCTATGGCTCGCGCGGGGCGTTGCCGATTGCCCGCGCCTTGATGGAAGAGGCTTTCCGCCTGGGGATCATCAAGCCCGCGTCGGGGCGCAGCCGGGAGCGGGCGGGAGAATGAGGGGACGCAAGTCGAATGGCTAATGCACGGATATCGGCACTGAAGAGCCGTACGGGCGGCGAAGACCGTTCGGGGGGCCTGCTGTGGTTTCTCGTCTGGTTCGCCGTCGCCCTGGGGCACGCGGTTCTGCTGGCGACCAAACTGGCCAATGCGCCGAGTCTCCCCTGGGGGCAGCTCCAGGCCTTCGGCTGCTACACGGCGGGGATGTTCGTCACGGGACTGGTGCTGCGGTTCCATCCGGGTCGCTTGGACATCCGGATCGTCGCCATGGCCTTTTTCCTGATGGGGATCGGGCTTGCCATCCAGTTCCGCATGGGCGTTTTCGCAGGGGAGGCGGGACGCGGTGTCGTGCTGGCTGTTCCCCTGGGAATCGCTGCGCTGCTGGCCGTTCTCGTGATGGCCTCGAATGGGCGGTACCGGCTGCTGGCCTCGCTGGGAGGACTGTGCTACGCGATTGCCGTCGCCGGGTTGGTTGCCGTGCTGATTTTCGGGCGGCGCTACCGCGGGGGCATCTACATTCCCGGCAATCTGAATCCGACCGAGATCGTCAAGCCGCTGCTGGTGGTCTTCCTGGCTGCGTTTCTGAGCGGACGCAAGGCCGACTTCTCCGAGACACAGATCGGCATTCCCCTGCCGCCGGCCCGCACGCTCTGGCGCTTCGGCCTGCTCTGGGCCGTTCCGGTCGGGTTGATCATCCTGCTGCGCGACCTGGGGCTGCTGCTGCTGTTGAACACGGTGCTGGTGGTCATGCTCTACGCGGTGGCGCGGAAGGTCGGCTATCTGATCGTCGGCGGAATCGGCGTGGTCCTCTCGGGCCTGGTCGTCGGCGTGATTTCGGCGCATGCGCGGTCGCGCTTCGATGTCTGGCTGAATCCCTTCGAGGATGTGACGGGCAAAGGGTGGCAGATTCTGCAGGGGCTTTCGGCAATGTATGCGGGCGGTCTCTGGGGGGCGGGGATCGGCGCCGGGGCGCCGCAGGCGATCCCGATCGTCTCGTCAGACTTCGTCTATGCCGCGCTGGCCGAAGAGCTGGGCATCATTGCGTGCGCGCTGTTGATCCTGGTTTTCTGCATGCTCGCGCTGCGCGGCTGGTCCATTGCCGCGCAGGCCAAAGGACCCTTCGGCATGCTGCTGGGGGTCGGGCTGACCGCGACGCTCGCGGTGCAGGCGCTGTTGAACGTCGGCGGGGTGACGAAGGCGATTCCGATGACGGGGATCACGCTGCCATTCGTCAGCCAAGGCGGCAGCAGCCTGGTCGCGGTCCTGATCATCATCGGATTGCTGGCCGCCATTTCCGACGGCAGGAAGGGGGGGACATGAGTCGTGTTGCGATACTGGGCGGGGCGTTCAATCCCATCCATGTGGGCCACCTGATGATGGCGCAGAGCGTGCTGGACCAGGACCGGGTGGACCGGGTGGTTTTCATGCCCTCCAATCTTTCGCCGCACAAATCCCCCGAGACGCTGGCTGCCAACGCCGACCGGCTCGCCATGGTGCGTCTGGCGATCGAGGGGAATCCCTCCCTCGAAGCCTCCGACCAGGAGATTGTGCGCGGCGGACTGTCCTATGCGGTCGATACGCTCCTCGCGTGGCATGCGATGCGCCCGGACGATCCGCCGGCCTTCATTCTGGGGATGGACTCCCTGCTCGAACTGCACACCTGGCATCGCGTGGAAGAACTCTTGACGCTCTGCGAGTTCATCACGCTGCAGCGCCCGTGGTGCGATCCGACCCCTTCCGCCAGCGCGCTGAAACTCCCCGCTCCCTGGCCTGAACGGCTGCTGGCCGGCATCATTCCCGGACGCAACTGCGAAGTCTCGTCCACGGAGATTCGCAAAAGAGTTGCCCAAAACCGCTCAATTCGCTATCTTACTTCCGATTCCGTTGCACAGTACATTGCCATGCACGGACTCTATCGCATTGGAGCGTGAATCATTAATTCCCTTGATCTAGCCAAAGCACTCGCCGGTGTCCTCGACGAGAAGCAAGCCCGGGACATCAGCATTCGGGATGTTCGTGGCGCTTCGTCCATCACCGACTTTCACATTCTGGCGACCGGCACCTCCTCCCCGCATCTGCGTGCCTTGTCGAATGAACTTCGGCAGCAGTTGAAGACGCGGCGGGTTCCGGGCTACCGGAGCACCGGAACAGCGGACAGCGGCTGGGTCGTCTCCGACTGCGTCGACGTGATCGTCCATTTGTTCTCGCCCGAGGCGCGTGCCTACTACGACTTGGACGGGCTCTGGAAGAGTTTTCCATGTGTGCCTTTTGCCGCGAAATGAGGCGGGGTTACGTAGCATCGGCGATCGTCGACATTCCGTTTTACGGCAGGTGGCAGCATGTCATGTGAAATCGCATTTGTTCTCATCAATCCCTACACGATCCGCAAGTCGCGCACCGGCGGCGTGCTGGGGCGGTATCTGGCAAGAACCGACCTGAAACTGGCGGGGGCGCGTCTTTTCGGCGCCTCGCGGGAGCTGGCCGAGGAATACGCCGATTTTCTCGCGCGGTCGACGCAGGACGAATCGGGAATGGGCAAGGTGCTGGCCGATTATGTCCGGAAGAATTACGCCCCCGATCCCGTCTCGGGTCGTCCGCACCGGACGATCATGCTCCTCTTCGAGGGCGAGGACGCCACCCGGAAGATCATGGATGTCACCGGCAGCTCGCGCCTGCTCTGGGGCAGCGGCCAGACGGTCCGCGACACCTACGGCGACTATGTGCAGGATGCCGACGGGACCATTCGCTACTTCGAGCCCGCCGTATTGATCGGTCCGTCGGTGGACGTGACGAGGGAGACGCTGCGCATCTGGTCGAAGTACGTCGCCGCCGATTCGGGTTTCGTCCGCGGTGCACTGGACCAGCCCAGCGGCGAGGGGGTCGAGCAGACCCTGGTGCTGCTGAAGCCCGACAACTTCCGCGTTCCCAGCATTCGTGCGGGCAACATTCTGGATCTGCTTTCCAACGCCGGGCTCCGCATGGTGTGCGTGAAGAAGTTCTCGATGAGCGTGGCGCAGTCCGAGCAGTTCTACGGTCCCGTCCGCGAAACCCTGAAGCGGGTCTTCCCGACGTTCGGTGTTGGACGAGCGGCGCAGGCCTTGTCGCGCGAATTCGGCTTCCCGGTCGACGACGACATGGTGCGTCCCTTGTGCGAGCAGTTGGCTCCCCGTTTTGCCGAGCGCGAATTCGAGAACATCGTCGAATTCATGAGCGGCTGCCGACCCGCGGCCTGTTCCGCCGCATCGAAGGACGATCCCGGCTCCAACGCCTGCCTCGCGGTGGTTTACGAGGGTGTGGATGCGGTGCACAAGATCCGCGATCTGCTGGGCGCGACGGATCCCACCAAGGCCCGTCCCGGCTCCGTCCGCCGCGAGTTCGGCACGAGCATCATGGTCAATGCGGCCCACGCCTCCGATTCCACCGAGAACGCCCGCCGGGAAATGGGCATCATCCAGGTCGAAGTCCCCGAGCCGTTCATAAGCGTTGTCAAACAGGCCTTGAAGGACTAAGATACCGCTCCCCTTTCAACACGGGCGAGTGGTGAAATTGGCAGACACGCAAGACTTAGGATCTTGTAGCGAAAGCTTTGCGGGTTCGAGTCCCGCCTCGCCCACTATCTCACTCCGGAGCCGCCAAAGCGCTTTTGATGGCCGTGGCCAATTCCTTGTCGTCGGGCTTGGTCCGGCTGCCGAAGCGCGCCACCACCGTGCCGTCGCGGCCGACCAGGAACTTGTTGAAGTTCCAGGAGATTGATCCGCTGAAACGCGGATTGGTCTTCTTCGATGTCAGAAATGCGTAGAGGGGATGGATGTCCTTGCCCTTGACGGCGATCTTGGAAAACAACGGGAACGTCACTTCATAGGTCGCGTCGCAGAAACGTTTGATCTCCTCGTCGGTACCTGGTTCCTGACCCAAAAAATCGTTGGCCGGAAAGCCAAGAACGACCAGCCCTCCGTCTCTATTCTCCTTGTATAACAATTCCAATCCCGCGTACTGGCCGGTGAAGCCGCACTTGCTGGCCACGTTGACGATCAGCAGCACCTTGCCCTCGAAGGTTGAGAGGCTGACCTCCTTGCCGTCGATATCCCGCATCGTGAAGCTGTAGATGTTCGTCATGCCACCCTCCGTCCTGGATTGTGATACCAGTGCGTCGCCGGCCAGTGCCAACCCGGCACACCCGGCAACGACCAGCAGACCGATAAGCTTTATGAACTTCATGACAGTCTTTCCGTTGATGATGGAATCTGATTACCGCGACATGGCCAGGCCAAGCGCTTTCACAGAAGCCATGGGGTTTTGCGAGGCCTTGTCCAGCAGGGGCTTGACTCGCGGATCGCCGCCCCACCGATTTCCGCCCGCGCGGACGAGTCCGGCATGCACGTCGGGGGTGGTATCGGTCTTCGTGTCGGGAATGATCCCGTACCGGACGTCCAACGCCAGGGTCATGCAGGGGAGGGCTTCGGGAATGGTCATGTGCATCAAGGCGTTGCCCGCCGAACGGCGGACGGCATCGCACTCATCCTTGAGCGCCGTTTCCAGAACCGGAATGCACGACGGATGGTCGATCTGTCCGAGGGCAAAGGCGATCTTCATCCTCAGGCTCTCCAGCCGTTCCCGCTTGGCCTTGGTGTCGTCGTTCCCGGCGAGCGCCCGCATGATCTGCATGCCCGGACTGGGCGGAACTTCCCGCAAGGCCAGCAGGCGCGCCAGGGTCTGAACCCCGGAGTAATCCCCGAAGCGGGCCAGGCCTTGCGCTATATCCACTGAAGTGAATTCCCATCCGGCCTGGTTGATGTGGGCCTTGGCGAAGTCGATCATCGACGCATCGCCGAGCAGGAGCATGGCCGCCGACATCCAGGTCTTGATCCATTCATCGTCGTCGTACTTGGCGAACGAGGCCGCCATGGCCTTGGCGCCCCGCCCGTCGCCATAGCGCACCAGGGTGGCGATGATGTCCGGCTTGAGGTCCGGCTGGTTGGTGTCGGCGAAGAATCCCTTGGCCCGTTGAATGAGGTTCTTTTCCGCATAGGCATAGCCGGCATCATCGCCGGCGCGGACCAGCGTCGTGAAGGCGAACTGCTTGTCCTGCCAGTCATAGGTGGCCATCATTCCCGCATTCACGATGCTGCGCAGCACCGCGATCGCCTCGGCATCCTTGTAGTGGAGGGCGAGACTGGTCAACGCGGGCCGCTGCTGCTCGTCCGTCACCATCATTCCCTTCATGAATTTTTTGAGGGCGGGGACCGCCCGCGGATCGTTCGACACATCCAGCGCGTAGATGGCATCCGGGAAATAGACGGCGTTCATCATCCCCTGTGCGTAGCTGATGAGGGTCTCCATGACCTTGTCCTTGCGCGCGGCATCCAGGTTGTCGGCCCCGGCCAGATGGCCCAGCATGCGAATGGCTGTCTGGATCTCCTCGGTGGATGGCCCCTTCAGCTTTTCGACGAGGAAATCGTAGGCCTTGTCGGGATGGGTCGCGGCATAGCCAGCCACGCAGCGCCCCCGCTGGTCGTCATAGGCGAAGTGCTTCATCCCGTGTTCAAAGAAATCGCTGGCCTCTTTCAGATAACCGAGTGCGGCCAGATCGAAGGCCGCATCGATCCATTCGTTGACTTGCGAATAGTAATCACCGGCCACCGAGGCGCCCGCCTCGCCGATGACATCGCTCCCCGACAATTGCATCAGCATTGAAACGGCCGTCCCCAGCCCGGTCTCCACCTGTTCCGCGCCCGTGATCCGCACCAGTTCCTTGAGCGCGGTCACGGCCTGGTCGAGAACGGCCTTCCGCTGAGCCGCCGTCATCCACCGGATGCTCTCGTTGGCGAGGAAGGTCACCAGAACGGCATTGTATTCCTTGGGCAGCGTGTTGGAATCCAGCAGGCTTTTGAGGGCGCCGAGATCGGCGGCCGGCGGCGCAATGGAGGAGGAGGGCTGGATGGCGCTGTTATCGTAGGGCTTCTTGATCGGCGTCGGGCCTGTCTTCGTAGAATCGGGAACGTAGGCATCGGGTTTGCTGGTGAGACCGACGCCCGACTTGAGCGAGGCCACATCCATCGTCTGACAGCCGCTCATTCCCAGAACAATGCCCGCCCCGATCCACGCGATCTTATAGTGCACAGCCAACCTCCACGAGTTAGTGAAAACGCCCGGCCGGCGATGCAAACCCTTGCCTGGAGGGACTGCCGGTCGGGTCGTTCTCCTTTACGGGGCAAACATATCGCACGGGAGTTCGTCAAGTCAAGGACAAGTAAGCCCGCTTCGCGCCTACTCGGCGATCTTGCCGCCGAAGGAGATTGCTCCGCCACCCGATTCCAACTCGTTGACGGTCCAGCGGCCCCAAGCCCAGATGGAACCGTCCGCCTTGATGGCAATCGTATGCGTCCGGCCGGCGGCGACGGCCACCCAGTCGGTGGCGGCGTCGACTTTCAGCGGCGACAATTCGTCCGACGCGGTCAGGAAACCAAGCTGCCCCGCGGCGTTCCGTCCCCAGGCCCAAAGCGTCCCGTCCTGCTGCACACCCGCGGAGTGGGCCTCGCCCGCAGCCACAGCCTTCCAAACGGCGTTGCCCACTCGGATCGGTGTCGGTGAAGCTTCGGTCGAGCCGGTTCCGAGCTGGCCGTTGCGGTTGTCCCCCCACGTCCAGAGCGAACCGTCGGATTGGATGCCGAGCGTATGCGCACCGCCGGGGGCGACGGCCCGCCAAGTGCCGGCCGGACTCACCTGGCTCGGCGAATAACGGTTGGGCGTCTTGCCATGCACGAGGATCCCGAGCTGCCCCGACTCGTTCAACCCCCAGGTCCAGAACCCGTCCGTGCGGATGGCGGTGGAGTGCGCCAGCCCTGCGGCGATGCTGTTCCACTTCCGGTCGGCCGAGGCGGAGCGGGCGTCAGAACCGATGCAGACCGCAGACGGTACCGCGACGTTCTCCGTGCCGAAGTTGCCCGCCTGTCCGGCGTGGTTCCACCCCCAGGCCCACAGCGAGCCATTCCGCTGCAGCGCCAGCGCGTGCCCGGCGCCGCAGGCAATCGCAAACCACGTCCTGCCGGTGCCGACCTGCATGGGTGCGGGGCTGCCGCCGCCGCGACCCGATTGACCGAAGTCATCCGCTCCCCAGCTCCACAGCGTGCCGTCGCGTTTCAACGCCAGCGTATGGCGGTCCCCGGCCGCCACGGACGTCCAGTCGGCGGCATCGCCGATCCGCACCGGACGGCTGCGGGGCTGCACCGTGCCGTCGCCGAGCTGCCCCGATTCATTCCCGCCCCAGGCCCACAACGACCCGTCGGGCTTGATGAAGGCGCTGTGCCGTTCGCCGGCCGCGATGGGCTGCCTCAGCGGCTCCCCGCCGAGTCGCGAGGTCGCCTCGACAATGTCGGCGTCCGCCTGCGTCCGCAGGGCGGACATCTGCTGCGCCGACAGTTCGGACACCGGCGCGGGCGCCTGTGCGACGACGTGGTCCGGCAGCGGCTCGATCATGCTGCCCCAGAGCCAAAGACGTCCGTCCTGAGCCACGGCCGAAGTGAAATTGTCGCCGGCCGCCACGGCGGACCAGATCGTCTGCGGGAGCACGCGGACCGGAATGAGCGTGTTGGTTGGTGAATCAAGGCCCAGTTGACCGAAGTCGTTGGCGCCCCACGCCCACAAGGAACCGTCTTTTGCCAGCGCCACGGTATGCCGCTCGCCGGCGGAGACCGACTTCCATTTCAGGTGACCTCCGATTTGACCTGGGATCGGTCGACCTGCAAGCGTCCCGTCGCCGAGCTGTCCGGCGGCATTGTCGCCCCAGGCCCACAGGCTGCCGTCCTCCTTCACGGCCAGCGTATGCCGTGCCCCCGCGGCGACGCGGGACCAGCCGGTCCCGTCGCCAACACGTCCCGGTGCCGGACCGGACGCCGCTCCGTCCCGGCCCAGCGCGCCCCAGGGGCCGCCGCCCCAGCTCCAGAGCGTGCCGTCCTTCTGAATCGCCACGGAGTGCAGCAAGCCGGCGTCCACCTGCTGCCAGGTTATTTCGGTGCCGATCTGCACCGGCTCCGGCGCGAATGCTGCGGCACTTCCGCCGCGCTGTCCGGCTTCGTTCCAACCCCAGCCCCAGAGCGAGCCGTCGGCGCGGATGCCGAGGGAGTGCCGTTCGCCTGCCGCCACCAAAACCCAGTCCATCGCCGTCCCCGCCTGCCGCCATGCGGAGCGGTCCTCGACGGAGCCGTCGCCGAGCTGTCCATCGCGGTTCCGTCCGCACGCCCAGAGCGTGCCATCGTCGGCAATGGCCAGCGTGTGACGCCAGCCGGCGGCAACGGTCTTCCAGCCCAGGCCGGCCCGGGGAGGCGGACAGGGCGCCAGGGCAAGGAGATTGGTCACCGGCAGATCAGGATTGCCGAGCTGACCCGAGTCGTGGCTGCCGGCCGCCAGCAAAACGCCGTCTTCACGCAGCCGGAATACATGGCGTCCACCCGCCGCGATCTCGGCGGCCGCCCCGCGCGCGCCGCCGGCATAGAGGCCGACTCCCGCCGCAAGGGCCGCCAGCGTGTTGCAGATTGGTTTGAAAGACATTTGTAGTTCCAGTTTTGTTGGGCCGTAAGGCGCAAACGGCCGCGGTTTTTAACACCGGCAGGCTTTCTCAAATCTCTGCTTGCGGCGCCGGTGCCGGCGGTTCACGCTCTGGTTCCGCTTCACCATCGACCGCCGTCGGCGCGAGGCCGCCGGAGCAGACGACATCCCCGATCCGCCAGGCCGGCTCGATCGGCGGACGGAGTTCGTTGAGGTAGACGACTTTGCCGTATTGTCCCAGCACGAGCCCGGTCAGCTTGACGGGGAGGGCCATTTCACCGGCTTCCTGCGGGTTGCGCCACCGTTTGCGCGCGCCGAGCAGTGGATATTCGATGTACCGCCACCCCTCGAACTGGTGCGTCTCTTCCTGGAAGGCCATGCCGAAGCTGTACCCGGTGGCTCCTTTCAGCGTGGTCCACGTCTGTCCCTTGGCATCCTGCACTTCGAGGTCGAAGATCGCGGCGCCGTTGCCGTAAACCCAGGCACCGACGTGCGACACGCCGGCCGGCATCGGGATTGGTGCTTTCGGACGCAGGACGGCGTACCGGAGACGGTATGGGCTAGTGCCGGGCCGGTCCTCGGGCGACAGCGCCAGGGACTTTTCGCCGTCCTGGCGTCCCTCGGCGAGACTCCAGCGGAACGGCGTTGCCTTGACCGGCCGGTTCTGATCGAGGACCTCCGCCATGGGATAAGCGGCCGGATCGATCGACCAGGCGGCCGTATCGGCGGCGGCGGAGAAGATGACGCGGGCGCCTGCGGCAGGCACCTGTTCGTAGGCGGCGGGGCTGCAGGCGACCGCGGGGACGACCCCGGCGTTTTCGATCCACAGCGGCGTCGGCCCCGCCTCCATTTCAAAGCCGTCGGCTTGTACCGTGAGCGGGAAGCTGTTGCACTGGCTGTCGGTGCGGCGCGGGGTGTGCCCCGCCTCCGCCGTCAAGCGGATCCGGCGAGTGCTGCCGTCCGCCGTCCAGACGGCGTAGACCGGACCGCGCGGTCCGTCGAAGCGGGTCATGTAGACGCACATCGAGCCGGTGGGGACGAGCGAATGGAACTTGGCGCGGTCGAGGAGCAGGCTCATGGTGCCGTACATGCAGTAGGAGGGCTTCGGATTCATCTCCGGGGCGCGGTGGCAGACGCCGAGGGGGCCGTAGCCGGTGTAGTAGTAGCCGCCCCCGTTGTCCCAGACCCCGCAGGATCCGATGTAGGCCTTCATGCCGTTGGCAAAGCCGCCGAGAAAGCCGCGCAGGTAGGACATCGACTGCCGGTCCTCGCGTGTGCGGCTGGGATAGTATCCGGTGCCGCTGCCGACATAGAATCCTTCGGTGATGTACATCGGCACCTCGCCGTAGCCGTAGTGCTTGGCGACTTCCCGCAGGTAGTAGAACATGGCGAGCCGGTCGCCGACGAAGTCCAGCGCCAGGCCGTCGAAGAGGTGGCGCGGATAGCCGCGCGACAGAAAGGTCCAGATGAACTGCGGGTAGCCGTTGCCGAAGACCAGCGGCTTTTCGGGATGGTATTTGCGGGACGTCTCGCTGGTGCTGACGGCCGTCCGCCAGAGGCGCCGGAAGGTGGACTCCTCGTCCGCCGTCAACGCCATGGGGCGCGCCTCCTCCAGCAGTTCGGTCGGGAAGTAGTTGTAGTGGCGGCCGCTGATGGCGACTTCGGCGAATACGCTCCAATGGCCGTAATCGCGCTCGGGCTGCATCCCCTCCAGCCAGGTCTCGACGTCGCCATCGAAGTTGCGGACGATGTTGTGATAGCCGCGGTAGACCTTGCGCGAGGCGTCGCCGTGATGCGACCAGCGGACGCCGATCTTGTTCATCAGCACCACGCCGGCATTCGTGCCGCCGCCAAAATGGCCATCGCCGAAGGACCACATGCCGAACGGCGAATCGTGGTCGGCCTCGCGGGTGTCGGGCGGCAGAATGGCATACGTCGTCTGGCGCCGGACCAGCGGCGAGCCGGTGGCATCGAGCATCCGCGCATCGAGGTAGTGGAGCCCGCGCACCGCATCGGGCAACTCGATGGTGTTGGTGACGACAGAGGCGGCCGGCACGGTGTAGGCCGACTGGATGTGGTTCGTCGCGCCATAGTAGTCAACGGTGGCGACCTCGATGCGTCCCGACTGCGGCGCCGTCGTGAAATTCCGCAAGATGCAATGGAAACGGGGCGTCTGGGGCTCGACGAAGATATGGCCGATTTCGTCGGAGGTCACCTTCATCTCGACTGGTGGCTCGATCAGGGTGGCGGCGAAGATGTGCAGGCCTTTGTTGCCCTCCGGCGTCATCAGGTCCAGATCGAGGAATGGTTCCCGCTCGTCGCCGAGGAAGTCCTGGAAGGCGCCGGGATCGAGTGGGATTCGCACGAGCCACAGCGTCTGCTCGCGGTTCGCCGCCGTCGGTCCCTTGGCGGGAAGGCGGGTTGCGGGGAACGAGCCGCTGGTCGCGCCGGCTTCGGCCGGGTCCGGGATTTGGCCGGAGGCGTCGAGAAAATGGCAGCGTACGGCCTTGACCATCCGGACGGTCAGCAGGCTGGTTGCGGCGGCCCGGGTGTCGGCGGCCACCAGCAGGGCCATGGCGTTGTACTGGCGCCGCGGCACGCGCAGCATGACCCGCCGGCGGTCGCCCTGCATGGGGTTGAAGCTGAAGAACCGGCCGCCGCCGCGCACCGTCGCCTGGGTCATGTCGATGTTGTTCCCGCGGCCCGCGACGGCGTGCCAGAAGAACGGGATGCCGTCCACCGCGAGGTAGCGTGCGGAAAGGGGCAGGAGGGCGGCGGCGAACGAAGAACCATCGCCGAGGTCGCCGCCGTCGAGCCCGTCGTTGTTGCATTTCCCGGCGAGATCCAGCGGCAGATAGCCCTCCGTCTGCTCCGGGATGGCATGCACCCGCAGCCCCCGAAGCTGATCCCGTGCGTTCAGGCGCAAGGCGACGCCCCCGCCGGCCGCCACCGGCGAGTCGAGGCTTCCGACCAGCGTGCCGTCGATCCACATCCGCACCTGCCGCGGGGCCACCTCGATCCGCAACTGGAGCCAGTGATTGTCCCAGTCCTGGTCGGGATAGGCCTCGGTGCGAACCAGTTCGGCATATTTTGCCTGCTGCTCCTCGGGAGGCACGCCGTTCATGGAATAGATCGGCACCGGCGTGGCGGCCAGGCTTTTCAGGTCGGGGCGCAGGTGGAACAACTTCCAGGCGGCATCCTGCGTGCCGGTGGCGATGGGCTTGCCGGCGCGCCACGCGCCGCAGCGGACGTTGACGACGGTCTTGTCGGCGGCGCCCTTGACGACGATGCCATAGCCGCCGTTTCCGGCGACATCCTGCATGGTCTGCGCAACCAGCGCGATCTCCTGGCCGGCGATCATCTTGACTTCTGCGGCGACGGCATAGTGGCGCCACTGCGCATCGCCGGCATGGATCTCGAGTCCTTCGAGGGCTTCGAGCGAGACGTCGCCGCCACCCCCTTTGCCCTTGGACGGAGCCGGGGCCATGTCGCCCAGCATGTCGTCAATCGCCAGATCCATCTGCGGGGCTCCGCCACCGGACGCCCGATGCTTCTTGAACGTGCCGTGCCGCACCTTCCAGGGTGCCGGCAACGTGCCGACCAGATCCTCGGCATCGGCGCATTTCAGGTCGGCGAGCGCCTCCGCCCCGAGGTCGGTCCACCACGACGCAGCCTCAGTGTTCGACGGCGTCGCCGCCACCCCCGCCAGCACGACAATCAGGGGCACCCACGGCAAACAGGGTAATCTTACCATTGACGTTTAAGCTCCATGCAACCGGACGTGATTATTCACGCAAATTCAAGAGCCCCCAGCTTAGTGCTTTTCAAGGAGCTTGTCATCCCCTCCTTTTGGCGTGTGCAGATTCAGCCGATGCCGATCCGCCAGGCCAGCACGACGAGGGGCATCGCCAGCAGC
>CAZQKI010000070.1:0-20568 GCA_964592855.1 uncultured Lentisphaerales bacterium | reverse complement strand
GGCCGGTGCCCGGCACCCACTGGATCAGGTGAAGATTCGGGTCGCCGCAAAGCAGTTCAAGATTCATTCACTATTCCACGGGAAACGCCTTTTCGGGGGGATCGTAGGTGACCATCAGATCCTTCAGATAGATCGCGGGACGGGGGACCGCCTTGTACTCCGTACCATAGAGGATCTTCTCGGGCATCGTGACGATCAGCTTCTTCAAGGTCAGCGGATAGGCCACCACACCGTCACCGCTGGCCCGCCACTGACTGTTGTAGGGCCAATGGTAGCCTTCGCCGGGGTAGTTGCCAGGGAGCGGGAAGGAGAGGTAACGCCAGCCGTCGAAGTTCACGCTGCCGCGCTGCCAGGCGTCGTTCGTATTCCAGTCGGCGCGGTTCGAGCCTTTCAGCTTGGCGAACTCCTCGGGGCTCAGCATGTCGGCCAGCCAGCGGGTCGGCTCGCCCGACTCTTCGGCGCCGATGGAGATCCAGCGCTGCCCGGCGGCATCCTGCAGTTCAACGATCACGCGGCCCCACCCGCCGTTGCCGTTGACCATCAGGCCGATCCGCGTCGGCTCGCCCGGGATGGCGACGCCCGTGTTGTGCTTCAACACCGAATACATGGGGAGAAACTCCTTGCCGGGAACCGGCAGCTTCGCCTGGACGGCGAGGACGTTCGCCTCGCCCTCGAAGGACGCCGTTTCCGCGTAGGCGAAATCGCCCTTCCGCCGCGGTTCCATCGGATTGTACGTCTCCAGTTCGAGACTGTTCGCCGTCTCGATCGTCCAGTCGGCAAGCTTGTCCAGCGGGGAGACCACGAAGGACCGCCCCTCGGGCCGGGCCTCCTGAACCGCCGGACCGGCCGTGATGGCGCCGGGGGGATTCGGCGTGGCGAGGAAGACCGGGTCGGCGGAGATTGTGAAGGTGCCGCCCGCAAGCGCGGTCTCCGTCCCCATGAGATCGGTCAGCGTCGCGCCGGCGACGTTGGCAACCGTCACTTCCCGCGTGCCGCGGAGCGTCCACAGGCAGGTGACATGGCCGCCATCCTTCTTTTTGAATTCGAAGGCGTAGATCACCGGCGAGGGCGTGGGCGCCATCCGGGTGAAGGTCGCGCCGTCAAGCACGAGCGTCAGCGTGGCCATGGCCACGTAGGACGGTTTCGGGCGGACATCGGGCATGGCGTAGCACAGGCCGCAAGCGCCCCAGTTGCTGAAGTAGTAGGAGTTGCCGACATCCATGATGCAGGAGGGGCGGATGATGGGGATGCGCCAGGCCAGCGAGTGCATCATGTGGCGCACGAGATAGCGCGCCTGGGTTGTCGGGCTGAGGTTGCCGGGGTTCGTGCTGGGATAGCACATCTCGTAGCATTGCCGGAGCGGCGTGCCGGGATAGCCGTAGCCGTCGAGCAGCGCGCGGTCCATCCAGAGTCCGGAGTTGTTGGCGACCGCGTCCGGCGGCTGGGTCTCGGGCATCCGCATGAAGTTGCCGCATTCGTTGCCGCGCGACCCCAGCAGCTCCGCCGGGAACTTGTGCCGCAGAAACTCCTCGAGGAGTTGCGGCGCGCCGTTGCCGAAGTAGATCTCCGTTTTCGAAAAATGCTTGCGGATCGCACGGGCCGTCGTCTCGGCCGTCGCCCACATGTTGGTGAAGGTCGTGTGTTCCTTTTCGTTGAGCGCGTAAGGGCCGCGCCCGGTGAAGAAGTCCGGCGTCCGGGTGATATGCGTTCCGGAAATGGCGTTCTCATGGAAGATCATCAGCCGTTCCGGGGGAGGCGTGCCGGGGGTGGCGCGGATTTTCTCAGCCAGTTCTTCAACCTGAATGGCGCTGAGCTTGGCATCGTTGCCCCTGAGCACGCCGTACTTGGCGCGATCTTCGTCGGAGTGGTGGAACATGCCGTAGCGCAGCCCCGCCTTGGCATGCAGCGGCCCCGAGACGCCGGGGTCGTCCGACGTGAAGTGGGCGCCTCCGAAATCCCACGTCCCGAAGGGCGATTCGCTCCGGTATTTCCGCGTGTCCCGGGGGAGCCGGGCGAAGGAGGTCTGGCGAGTGAGCAGAACCTGGCGGCCGGACCTCAACTTGACGGCGAGGTCGAAATAGCCGCGGCTGGCCACCGGGACAGGGAGGGAGACGGTGACGGTTCCGGCGGGTGGAAAGGTGATGTTGGTCACGCTGGCGGTGGTTTCGTTGCCATAGCTGTCGCGGGCCAGCGCCTCGATCACGCAGGGCCTGTTGTTTCCCAGCAGACGTCTGAGGGTGACTTGGAACTCCGGCGTCTGCGGCTCGTTGAAGACATGGCCGGCCTCCTTCGAGCCAACCGACATCTGGATGGGGGAGTACTGGAACGTCATGCCAAAGATCCGCACGCCGCTGGGCAGGCCGAGCGGACGCACGTTGTAGCGGCAGGGATCGGGCTGGCGCACGGCCAGGCGCAGCTCCTTGGTCACGTCCAGCGTCAGCGTCGGCTGGTTGGGAAAGTCCTGCGCGATGGCCTTGTTCAGCGGAACCGTGAGCAGAAAGATCCGGCCTGCGGGCGTGTTGAGGAAAGGCAGCGGGTTCTTCTCCGAAGCACGCGGAACGGTGGCCGTGAAGTCGTGAGTGAGGACCTGGTTTTGCCCCCCGCCGAACGCCCCTACGCGGAAGGTGACGGTCGGAGAGAAGTTTGTGTCGTCGTCGCAGGTGGCCAGCAGGTGGACGGTCTGATAGTCGGCCACCGGGAGATCCAGCAGCACGCGGTGGGGAACCTGCTGGGTCGGAAAGACGTCGTAGGCCGAATAGTAGGAGGAGGGATCCTTCTTCCAGTCGGCCCAACCTGCATCTTTCAGGAAAAGGTGGTTCACGCCCGGCTTCTCGACCAGCTTGAAGGGGATGTTGTTCAGCAAAACGGGAGACGACGCCAGCGGAGCATCCATCTGGTCGTTGGCATAACTGTCCAGCCGTACCGTGACGAAGCCGTTGCGCAGGGCGTTGTCGATCAGCATCGGCGCCACCTTCAACTCAGCGGCCCGGAGACCGAAGGAAGCGGCGCAAAGAATGGAGAGGATATGTGTGATTTTCATGGCTGATTCCTTGCTTCTTTTCGACTAATTGATGCCGGTGACTGCGCCGGTGACCGTATCGACCTCGATGCGGCGGAAGCCGGGATCGGATGTCGTGCCGGGCATCAGTTTGATGTCGCCGGCGACGGGGACGATCCAGCCTGCGCCGCAGTAGCTCAGGACGTCGCTGATCGGCAACGTCCAGCCGCGCGGGCGTCCCACCCGCGCCGCGTCGTGGGAGAGGCTGTATTGCGTCTTGGCCATGCAGATCGGCAGCGATGCCGTCGCCGGATCGGCCTCAAGCGCCGTCAGTCGCTCCCGCGCGGCGGCGGTGTAGCTCACACCGTCGGCGCCGTAGATCTCCCGCGCCAGCGTTTCGATGCGTGCCGTCAGCGTCTCCTCCAGCGGCGAAAGGAAGGCGAAGGCGCGTGTGTCCTGACACGCCTCCACCACCGCCTCGGCGAGTTCGCGTGCACCCGCCCCGCCCTTGAGCCAATGATTGGAGACGGCAAAGCGCGCACCCGCCGCCGCGGCGGCCCGGCGCACAGCCGCCTGTTCGGCGGTGGTATCGGTGCCGAAGGCGTTGAGGCAGACGACCGGCCTGATCCCGCTGCGGCGGATGATCGCGATATGGGCGCGGAGGTTCTCGCAGCCCGCCTCGACCAGGCCGACGTTCTCGCCCGTGTAGGCCGCGGCCAGCGGTGCCCCCGGCTTGACGGCGGGGCCGCCTCCATGCAGCTTGAGCGCGCGGATCGTCGCCACCAGGACGACGGCGTCGGGCTGCAGGCCGGAATAGCGGCATTTGATGTTCCAGAACTTCTCGTAGCCGATGTCGGACCCAAACCCGCTCTCCGTGACATGATAGTCGGAGAGCCGCGTGCCGACAAGGTCGGCGACCACGGAACTCTGGCCGACGGCGAGGTTGGCGAAGGGGCCGGCATGCACCAGCATCGGCTGGCCTTCGGCCGACTGCAGCAGGTTCGGCTGAATCGCCCGGACCATCCAGGCGGTCATGGCGCCGTCGACCTCAAGGTCGGCCGTCGTGACGGGACGCCCCGCGCGGTCCTGCGCCACGACGATGCGGCTCATCCGCGCCCGGAGGTCGGCCAAATCCCGGGCCACCGCCAGGATGGCCATCACCTCGCTGGCGACGGAGATGTAGAACCCCGACTCCATCTCGAAGCCGTCCTGCTTGCCGCCCCGTCCGATGACGATGCTGCGCAGAGCCTGCGCGCAAAAGTCCATCGCCCAGCGCATCTGCACGCGCGCCGGATCGACGTCGAGACGGCGCATACGGGTTTTAGCCAGCCGCGCGTCGTCGTAGTTGCTCTCATGCTGCATGCGGGCCGTCAAGGCGACCATCGCCAGGTTGTTGGCGTTGGTGACGCAATCGATGTCGCCGGTGAGACCGAGGGAGAACGGCGCGAGCGGCAGGCACTGCGAGAGGCCGCCGCCCGCCGCCGACCCCTTGAGGTTGAAGGTGGGGCCGCTGCTCGGCTGTCGGATCGCCCCCGAGACGGAGAGGCCCATCGCCCCCAGGCCCTGCACCAGGCCCAGCGTGGTTGTGGTCTTCCCTTCGCCGAATGGCGTCGGATTGATGGCGGTGACGTCGATGTAGCGTCCGCGAGGCTGCGACAGGCGGGCGAAAAGCGGGGTCGGGTCGATTTTGGCGACGAACGGCCCCATCGGGATGACTTCGTTGTCGGCGAGGCCGAATTCACGGGCTACACGGGTGATGGGCTTGAGGGTCGGTTCCAGCACGGCAGCGATCTGCCAGTCGGCCATCTTGGTGGGATCGAGCAATTTCATGTTCCGATTATGCCATTTTTCACGGGGTACCCGTCTACAACAAAAACCTTAGAACTCGAAGGCGGCGACCACGCGGCCGAGGACGGTATCTTCAGAAGTTACCGCCACACCGGCATTGACGAACGCACGCTTCTCGGCCAGTTTCCCGATGCCGAGCTGATGGGTGGCGTTCACGCCCAGCGCGCTCTCGCTCTCGTAGAAGCCGACGCCCGCATTCACCACGGTCTTGCCGGGGGCGGAGGGGGTCGCCAGCGAAGCCAGCGTCGCTGCCGCGGCAACACCGCTGTAGGCCTTGTCGCGATAGTCGTGAACCCGGCTGTCCAGATCACGGATGGACGCGCGGTCTTCCTCGATCATCGTGCGGGTCTGGTTGATCATCGCACGGTTCCGGGCGGCGTAGCTCTGAACGGCGTTGAGCTGGTTCTTGTTGACCGCGTCGGTCCCGTTGACGCCAGGTGCCACATTCGTGACGCGGCGTTCGGCTCCCGGTGCGCCCACGCTGACGGTGTTGTCATCGCCCGTGACGACATTCAGATCGCCATTGACGCTGTTATCGCTGCCCGTGACGGCATTGAACTGGGCCCGACCGCCGGTGGTGTCGAAGAGAACGTTGTTGTTTCCCGTAACGGCGTTGACGTCTCCGACGATGTCGTTGTTATCGCCGACGACGGTGTTGTTCACGGTCCAACCGCCGGTGGTGTCGAAGAGCACGTTGCGGTCGCCGAAGATGTCGTTTGATTCGCCCTGGATGCTGTTGTCGTCGCCCCCGACGTTGTTCTGATCGCCATTGATGGTGTTGTCATTTCCACGGATGTTGTTCTGAAATGCAAATTTGGCACCGACATCCCAATCATTGTAGAGGTCGTTGCCGTTGCCGTGGACGAAGTTCGAATCGCCTTTGATGTGATTGTTGTCGCTATGCGAACCATCCCAATAGCTAGCAGGTGTGGGCCCATCAATAACGTACCAGCCGACGACGTTGCCGTCGCCGTACAGGTCGTTATTATCTCCGATGACCTGGTTGTTGTTCGCCCCGGTGCCATCAGCCTCCCAGAACCAATTGCCCGTCCCGATCACTCGGTTTCCATCGGAGGGTGCGAGGAACATATTTACTGTTCCGGGCAGTTCTGATTCACCGCCAGCGCGAGATTGCTCGCGAAGAAAGACAGGGCCACCAAGCCCGTCAACAACTTCCTGCCAGAACTCATACTCATTCCATCTGCTCCGTGTTTTTTTTTGGGATTGCCTTCCGTGGCCGTCCCAGTTTCTGTTCGCCAACCAACACGTTGGCGTGCCATGAAATCGCTTTTTTAAGGCATCGACCCATACCGGCCGATAACAGTCCGTAAAAGAAAACGAGCAACAATTTCGATGATTAGTTTGCCAGAAGCCGAAAAAACCGTCAAGTCGGTAGGTAGATACGCTCAAAAAAGCCACGGCGGGCAAAGATGTCGTTGGACAAGGGCCGTTCCTTCTGATAAGTTTAAAAATTACCTAGCGTGTGTTCGGATCGTGATCGGCGTGGGCACGGAGTCGACAGGGCGGCCCAAGATGGCAGGATACAAGACTCACCATGTTTTCGGGAGGACATAATATGGCGACGCGGATGGCGACGGGATCGGGTTACGGCGCAAACGGACGGGAGGCTGCTCGCGCAGCCGTCCAAGAGGCGATGAAGCGGTTTGGCAAGAGCCCCGCAGATCTGGTGATCCTCTACTGTTCCAGCAACTACGATTATGCCGCCGTTCTCGCGACAGTCCGCGAACTGACGGGGAGCGCCCCGCTGATCGGATCGTCAACGGCGGGTGAATTTACCGAGCGCAAGGTCCGTCTGGGCAGCGTGGCCGTCAGCCTGATCCAGTCCGACCAGATCCGCTTCTTCACGGGCCTGGCGGAAGAGATCGACAAGGACGCGGAGACAGCCGTGGCGGGCATCATCTCGCAGGTCCCCCTCGACGTGCCGGACTATCCGCACCGCTGCATTTTTCTCTTGACCGACGGCATGGTCGGCAACGGCGAGGAGATCACGCTCACGGTGGCGAACATGTCGGGATCCACCGCCAAGATCGTCGGCGGCCTGGCCGCGGACGACTTCAAGATGCAACGGACGGTCGTGTTCCACAACGACCGCGTCTCCGAGAAAGCGGCCAGCATCTGCGTCATGGCGTCCAAGAAGCCCTTCTACACCGCCGTGAACCACGGGCACTGCCCGCTGTCGAAGCCCATGCGCATCACCAAGGCGCGCGGCAATGTCCTTTTCGAGGTGGAGGGGCGGCCGGCATGGGACGTGTGGAAGGAACAGACGACCGAACAGGCCGCCGCTCTCGGGATCGATGTCAACGCCATCCGGGCGTCGGGCGAAGTGGCGGCCTTCTTCTCCAACTTTGAACTGGGGTTGCGGACGGGCCAGGACACGTTCAAGGTCCGGTATCCCATGTCGATCAACGCGGATGGCTCGGTGAACTTCACCTGCACGATTCCCAACGGCGCGGTGATGTGCATCATGGACGGCCGCGATGCGGATCGGCAGATCGAGGCGTCCCGAATCGCCGCGGAACGCGCGAAGCAGGTGGCCGCGGCCGACGGGTACACCTCCTTCGCCGGCGCGCTGGTGATCGAATGCGCAGTTCGCCAATTTCTGCTGGGCGACCAGTTTCGCCGGGCGCCCGAAGCCATCGGCGCCGTGTTGGGCGGCGTGCCGATGATCGGGGCGGAACTGTACGGCGAAATCCGGCTGGAGCCCGGCGAATTCAGCGGCTATCACAACACCACGACAGTCGTGCTGCTGCTGGTCGATTGAGCTGCGCCGGGGACCGTCCACCATGAGTGCCGAGACTTCCTTGACGATACGTATCCTGAAGCGGGATCTCGTGGATGCCTTCGCCCAGAGCATGGGCATGGAGGCAGCCGAAGAGCATCTGGACGCCCGGATACGCCAGGCGGCCGTCTCCATCAAGGCCGCATACACCCTCGAGGAACTGTTCCGCATCTCGGCCGTGCTGCTCAGGGAAGGCGGGCTGACCAGCATCATCGGGCAGCGGTTCACAAACAGCATCTTGCAGCGGTTGCGTGAAGATGCCGAGCGACGTGCCGATCGCACGGCGCGCGAATCCGAGGAGGTCTTCCAGTCCGTCAACGTCGGCATTCTGGTGGTCGGCGTGGAGACGCGCACGGTGCTGGACGTCAACGCGAAGGGGCTCCAAATTCTCGAGTTCACGGCGGCCGGGCTCCTGGGCCAGGCCTGTGCAAAAACCCTGGGAGCGGGCATTTCCGAGCTGTGCCAGAATCTCGAGATCGGCGACACGGTGGACAACCATGAGACGACGTTCCGGTCGCGGACGGGCCGCGACGTCCCCGTGCTGGTCGCGCTCAAGTCGATTCACTACCGGGATCGCACGTGCACGCTGGCCAGCTTCATCGACATCACCGAACTCAAGCGCGCGGAACTCGCCCTGGTGGCGGCCAAGGAGGTGGCGGAAAACGCCGCGCGCGCCAAATCCGATTTTCTGGCGCGCATGAGCCACGAGATCCGGACGCCGATGAACGGCATCATCGGCATGATCGGCCTGCTGCTGGATACCACCGGGCTGACGGCCGAGCAGTTCGAGTACGCCGACACGGTGCGCAAGAGCGCCGACGCCCTGCTGAGCATCATCAACGACATCCTCGACTTCTCGAAGATCGAAGCCGGCAAGGTGGCGTTCGCGCGCGTTGAATTCGACCTCCGCTCGATGCTGGAGGACCTGAACGATATCCTCTCGGTCCAGGCCCAGCAGAAACACCTCGAGTACCTTTGCCTAATCGAGCCGGATGTGCCCTCCTCCGTGTGCGGCGACCCCGGACGCTTGCGGCAGGTGCTGACGAACCTGATCGGCAACGCCGTGAAGTTCACCGAACAGGGCGAGGTCGTCATCCGGGTCGCGTGCGACGGGGAATCCGCCGATGCGGTCAAGCTGCGGTTTTCCGTTTCGGACACCGGCCCGGGCATTCCGGCGGACCGCGTCGAATCGATTTTCGAGGAATTCACCCAGGTCGACGGATCCATGTCCCGCCGCTACGGCGGGACCGGCCTCGGCCTGGCGATCAGCCGCTGTCTGGTCGAGGCCATGGGCGGTGCGATCCGCGTCAGCAGCCGGGTGGGCGAAGGCAGCACGTTCGCGTTCAACGCGACGTTTGAGAAGCCGACCGCCCGCGAATGCGTCCCTGCCGACGACATGCCCCCCCCCCTGCTCCCTGAGCATCGCATTCTGGTCGTGGACGACAACGCCACGAACTGCCTGTGGTTCGCCAAGATGCTTGAGTCCTGGCATTGTTCGTTCGACGAGACGCGCAACCCGGCCGACGCCCTCCCGATGTTGCGAACGGCCCTCGACAGCGGGCGCCCGTACGGGATCGCCATCATCGACATGCTGATGCCGGGGATGAACGGGCTGGAACTGGGCGAACGGATCCGAAACGATCCGAAACTCCGCGATACGGTGCTCCTGGTGATGGTCTCCTCCGCCGGTCTGCACCATGAAACGGAGGCCCTCCGCCGGGCGGGCTTTGCCGCGACGCTGACCAAACCCGTCAAGCAATCGCAGCTCCACGACTGCCTCATGAACGTGATCGGGGGCCGAAGCGGCCGCGCAAAGACGGTCGGTGTCACCACGCGCCACCGCCTGACCGAGGCCGAGCGGCGCGCCGTCAGCATCCTGGTGGCCGAGGACAACGCCGTCAACCAGAAGGTGGTGTTGAAGCTGCTGGAACGGCAGGGATTCAAGGCCGAAGCCGTCGCCGACGGCCGCGCGGCCCTGGCCGCGCTGAAGGCCGTCCCTTACAACCTGGTCCTGATGGACGTCCATATGCCCGAAATGGACGGCCTTGAAGCCACGCGCCGCATCCGCAGTCCAGGCGCCGATGTCATCAACCGCAGCATCCCGATCATCGCCCTCACGGCCAACGCGCTGAAGGGCGACCGGGAACGGTGCCTGGCTTCGGGAATGAGCGACTACATTGCCAAACCGATCAACCCGCAGGAACTGATCGATGCGATCGAGCGCTGTCTCTGCAACGGGCCGGCCTCCAAAGCGGCACGTCCATCCAATCCCGTCCCCCGTGCGACGACCGTCGCGACCGCCGGAGCGGAACGTCAGACGCAAGTTTTCGACCCCGCGGTCATGCTGGAGCGGCTCGCCGACGACACCGGACTCGCCGACGAAGTGCTGAACCTGTACGCCCAGGGCGCTCCCGCTCAACTTGCCACGCTGCGGGCCGCGCTGGCGGCGCAGTCGGCCGCCGACGTGCAAGCCTGCGCCCACTCGCTGAAGGGGGCCTCCGCCAACATCGCCGCCAACCTGGTCTACGAAACGTCCTGGGCGCTGGAACAGGCGGGCGCGGCGGGTGATCTGGCTCGGGTTTCCGCGCTCCTGCCCACGCTCGAATCGCGCATGGCCAGCCTGCTCGACGCGGTGGCCGCCTGGCACAAACGCCAGTCGTCGTCCTCGCCGTCCGCGAAGCCGTAAGTGATCGCACCGGCACGGAATGCTTTCACCCGCGTTGAAGCATGGAACAGCGGAGCGGAAGAAAGGCAAACGCCATGATCACCTACAAGAAACGGCGACGTTACAAGTATGTGCTCGTCGAGGACTACCGACACCAGACCGGACTGCGTCCGGGGGCGCCCGTGGATATCGCGCCCGTGCTGCACCTGGCCGCCGACGGACTGCTGACCATTCAAAAAGGATATGCGTGGGACGGTCCCAGCGGTCCGACCTGGGACACGCGCAACTTCATGCGGGCCTCGCTCGTCCACGACGCCCTCTACCAACTCATGCGGGAGGAGCGGTTGCCGCGGATGTACCGCGACACCGCAGATCAGCTGCTCAGACAGATCTGCCTGGAAGACGGCATGTGCTCCATCTGCGCGTGGTGGGTCTACCACGCCGTCCGCCTGTTTGGAGCCTCCAGCGCCGCCGCCGCGCTTCACAGCGCCCCATAGTTTCATGCATGTCTCAACGGTCAACGATTAGCCAACATATGTGAGTTGCTCCGTTGGCCGATGAAGCGCGCGTTGATTTCGCCGCAGACCTTGTTCAGCACGCCGCGGCGCGCGAGGCACTTCGCCGTCCCTCCGCGTAAGCCAGATGCCGATAGCCGTTTCCCCGGCTTGCGGACCGAAATGCCGGCATACGTATGGGGTTTGACGAACACCTCCTGCATCAACCTCAGTGTAGCGGCTACTTCTTTTCCGCGACCCGCTTCCCACACCCGCTTAGCAAATGTGGTGAGCCAGACCCAAAAAGATTTTGTCGGCCTGAAAAAAAACGGCCTGCGTGCATTCGGCGCGTGGGAGCCCTTGTCGCTCCGCATGCGCCTCGGGGCCGAAGGCACGAGCAGTCGCATTGAGGACGACTACGCGCGGGAACACACCGAAGCGTTTATCAAAGGACTCAAGCAGCGCGGCTTCAACCTCTTCATCACCCACTTCTCCCAAAGGGCGGGGCATCACGGCCGAGGCGGAGGACTGCTGGTTCTGGGCGCGAACACCGGCCGGTACGACGAAAACCGGCGGCTGCCGGTCAATGCACCGGAAATGCTGCAACTCCTCGAGTGGGCGGCCGGCGGCTACCGCTTCGATGTGCTCGTCCCGAACACGGTCGTCGCGGAATTCGTTCGGCAGCCGGATCGCAAGCGCCACTTGATCCATCTGGTCAACGACGACCTCACGTGCGATGTGGGCTCGTTTGAAATCCATTGCCACATGTCCATCCGTCGTGCCCGCGCGTTCACTCCGGACGCCAAGTCGCCGAAGGTCCGCATCGGCGGCGAGGGCATCGGGCCTCGCGTCATCCGGGCCGAAGGATTCCATCGTTACTTGATTACGGTTCGCATAGGCGATCTGAACGGGGACGGCGCGCCCGATCTGCTGTTCGCGCAAACCCTCATCCAGGCCAAGCCCGGCTCACATGAGCTCGTGTGCCGCACGAGGGAACTCGGTTGCCAGACCGGCCACCACGATTTCGGGCGAGGTGCTATGACAATACGGGACGCCCGCCGTGGGCAACGGATGCAACACGGGCGGAATGGCGTGACGATCCATGCCAACCGCCGCCCCCTTGCCATTCCAACACTTTACAACAACACGGCCGACAACGTCATGTAGGAGCGTTTGCCGCTGATCCGAATTTCCGGTGCCCCGGACACAGAAAGTTGCTACAATTTCCTCGACCCCATTATCTTCAATGAATGCAGACATCCCCAAACAGATCGTGCTGGAACTCGGACCGACCGGGCGCAACCGCCGCAACAGCGAACCTTCGTTCGTCACACTCCGGAACGGCCGTATCCTCCTGGCCTACTGCCGCTTCGGGAGCAGTTCCTCCGACCACGGCCCGGCCCGTATTGTCTCGCGGTATTCCGATGACGGGGGGATCACCTGGTCAGGCCGGGACCGGGTACTCGTCACCCGTGAAGGCGACACCAACGTGATGGCCCCATCCTTCCTGAGGCTCAGGGATGGCCGCATTGCCCTGTTCAACCTGAGGAAGGATCGAACCGGCATCGACGACACCTACTTCTGCCGGCCCTGGGTCCGCTATTCCGAGGACGAGTGCCGGAGCTTCGGCCCGCCGGTTCCCATCACGCGCGTGCCGGGCTACTTCAACCTGAACAATGATCGGGTCATCCAACTCCAGTCCGGCCGCCTGATCGCACCCGTCTGCCTGCACACCTTCCGCACCAGTTCGTTCCCCACACCCGCACATCCTGAACCGGTGGTGAGCTTCAATCCCTCCGGACTGCTCAGTTTCTACTACAGCGACGATGGGACCACCTGGTTCGAGTGCGTCACCAACGACTACGGTGGCCTGGGGACGGGGCGTGCGATGCAGGAACCCGGAGTGGTGGAATTGGCCGACGGCCGACTGCTGGCCTGGTGCAGGGCCGGCCAAGGCAAAACGCCCGCCGGCGGGAACTACCAGTGGACGTCGGGCAGCCGGGATTCCGGTTTGACGTGGATGCCCTTCAAGCCATGGAAGGACTTCCCGTCGCCCTGCAGCCCGATGAGCATCAAGCGTGTCCCCGATTCGCCAACGCTGTTGGCCGTCTGGAACGATCACTCCGGCCGTTTCAAGACCCCGCCGCCGACGCCGGGCTCGAAGGGGAGGACTCCGCTGGTCAGCGCCATCAGCCGAGACCAGGGCAGGACGTGGGGCGATCACCGGATCATTGAATCGTCGCCTGACCGCGGGTTCTGCTATGTCGCGATCCACTTCGCTGGCGACCATGTCCTGCTCGGCCACAGCGCGGGTGGCGGCGGGCCTGACGAACGCGGATTGCAACGCCTCCGCGTCAACCGGATCGAGCGGGCCGACCTGGGGCTGTAGACCGGCAAAAAGGATGATGCCGGATTTCGCCATCTGAGCTGTCGCTTGTGCCGGATCGGAGATAAACACGACTTGAACGGGCGAGGCCGCCCGTTCCCCCAGGGGTCATGCTCTCAGACCTGCGCGTGTCTGTGTTCCGCTACCGCGCCGCCTCGGCGGCGAGGATGGCCTTCCAGTCGCGGACGGCGACGGCAATCGCCCGTCCACGATGCGAGATGCGGTTCTTCGCTTCGGGGGAAATCTCGGCAAAACTCTGGCTTTCGCCCAGCGGATGGAACAGCGGATCGTAGCCAAAGCCCGTCCTGCCGTGGGGCTCCAGCGCGATGGTCCCCTCGCAGCGGCCTTCCGCGAACCAGTGGCGGCCGTCGGGTGCCGCCAGCGCCAGCACGCAGCGGAAGCGGGCGCGGCGGTCCGCGACACCCGCCAGTTCGCGGAGCAGCTTGCGATTGTTGTCGGCATCGCCGGCGCCTTCGCCTGCGTAACGCGCCGAAAAGACGCCCGGGGCGCCGCTCAGGGCCTCGACCTCGAGCCCGGAGTCGTCCGCCAGCGTCCAGAGTCCGCTCGCGGTACAGAGCGAACGGGCCTTCTTCAAGGCATTGCCGGCAAAGGTGTCGGCGTCCTCGACAACCTCTTCAAAATGTCCTTCGCACTCATTCACGCCGATCAGCGTGACTTCTGGAAGCGCGAGTATCGCGCGGATTTCGGCAAGCTTGTGGGCATTGCGCGTGGCAATCAGCAGTTTCATCATCTCCGTCCCCTGAAATGGCTGTATTATGCACAATCCCGCGCCAGCGAGCGAACGAATTTCAGTTCTCAATTTGAACACGGCGGACAATTCGACTATACTGCTTTCTTTATCCGTACCCGGTAATCAACCATCGTCATGAAACGCATTCTTTTCATTGCCTCTCAGCCGTTTTTCGAATGGCGCGGGTCGCCGATCCGTCTGGGCTTCGATCTGCTGGCCTTGTCCCAATTGGGCTATTCCGTCGACTTCCTGACGCTGCCCTTGGGCGAACGCCGGGAGATACCCGGCGTGAACATCATCCGCGCCCCCAACCTGTTTTTCGCCCGCCGCATCGCGATCGGCCCCTCCGTGCTGAAGCTGGCGTTTGACGGCATCCTCTTCTGGATGGCCGTCTGGCGCGTCATCCGCTACCGGTACGTCGTCGTGCATGGCGTCGAGGACTGCGGGGTGATCGCGTGGATGACGGCACGCCTGGGCCGTGCGCACTTCATCTTCGAGCGCCACTCCGATCCCTCCTGCTACCGCGGCGGCAAGCTGCGCAACCTGGTTTTGGCGGTCTATGCGGTGGTCGAGCGCCTGGTCATGCGGCACGCGGAGGTGGTCATCGGCACGGGGCCCGGCCTCGTCGCCCATGCGCAGTCCGTCGGGCGTGCGAGCCGGACGTGCCTGATCTCCGACATTCCCTCTTCGCTGGCCGAGGCGACGCCCCTGGGCCGGGAGTCGGCGCGTTCGCGGTGCGTGCGCCAACCCGACGACCTGCTCATCACCTACGTCGGCTCCTTTGCCGTCTACCAGGGGATCGACCTGCTCTTCCGGTCGATTCCAATGGTGGCGTCGTCCGAGCCGCGCGCGCGGTTCATCATCATCGGCGGCACGCCGGAGCAAATCGCCTCCCGCAAGGCGGAGCTTGCGGCGGCGGGCTGTGCGAAGACGGTGCTCTTCCTCGGGCACATCAACCCCGATCAGCTCCCGGACTATCTGGCGGCGTCGGACATTCTCCTCTCGCCGCGCCTGGCGGGCATGAACACGCCGCTCAAGCTGCTGGACTACCTCAAGGCCAAAGCCGCGATCGTGGCAACCGACTGCGAAGCCAACCGCCTGATCCTGACACCCGGCATCGCCCAGCTGACGCCGTTGACCCCGGCAGGCTTTGCCGAAGGGATACTGGCGCTGTGCCGGGCGCCCGAGCGCCGCCGGACGCTGAGCCAGCAGGGCGCCGACATCCTCCAGACGCAATACACGTTCACCGCCTTCCGCGCCGCCCTCCGGCAGTGCTACATCTATGTTTTGAATCAACGCTAGATTTTTGCTAACTTATCCTCCCGCTTCACGTGTTTCCCATGTCAAATCCACACGACAAAGAAGACATTGCCATCACGGGCATGGCCTGCCGCTTTGCGGGAAGCGACGGTCTGCGCGCCTATTGGCTCCGCATCCTCAACGGGACGCCGGCTTTCAGTGATTCTCCCGACAGCGAAGCCTTTCGATTCCGTGATCCCGAGAGCACCCAATTCAACCGGGTTTCGACGCTTCGCGGCGGCTATCTGCGCGACCTTTGGCAGACCCATCCGGGCGCGTTCGGCATGAACGCCGCCGCGCTGGCGGGAACCAACCCCGAGCATGCCCTCGCCCTCGATCTGGCCACCCAGGTTCTGAAGAATGCCGGCTACGCCGAGAAGAGCCTGCCACGCGAACGGACGGCCGTCATCCTCGGCTATGCGCCGTACATGGATCCAGCCACGGTGAACTGGGTGCAGCAGGGCCTCGTGGTTGATCAAACGCTCGATCTCGCGCGGCGCTGCTTTCCACATGGCAGCACCCTGGAGTTCGAAGCCCTCCGCAAGAGCCTGCAAAGCTGCCTTCCCGACTACGACTCGCGCAACACCACGGGGTTGATCCATCACACGATCGTCACCCGCATCGCCCAGCGCTTCGACCTTCAGGGTCCGGCCTACGTGGTCAATGGCGAGAGCGCCTCCGTGCACGTGTCCCTGCAGGCGGCCATGGACGAGATCCATTCGGGGCGCGCCGATGTTGCCATCGCCGGCGGCGTCGCCGGCGTGCTCTCGCCGCAGCTGCTCATGCCGTTCGACCACCTGGGCTACCTCTCGCGGCACGACGTCCTCCACCCCTTCGGCCGGGAAGCCGACGGTACGCTGCTCGGCGAGGGAGGCGGGCTCTTCGTCTTGAAGCGACTGACCGATGCCCAGCGCGACGGCGACCGCATCTACGCCCTGGTCCGCTCGGTCGGCATCGCCATGGGCGGACACGAAAAGGAGCGCGAAGAGGGGCTGGCGCACGCCATCCAATGCTGTCTCAAGCAGGCCGATGTCGCACCCGACTCCGTCGCCATGATCGAAGCGCACGGCTCCGGCATTCCGTCACAGGACCGCTCCGAGATCCGAGCCCTGTCCGCCGTCCTGTCCGAACAGGGCCGCCGGGGAGCCGCCGTCGCCATCGGCTCGGTCAAGGCCCTGATCGGGCACTGCGGCGTCGCGGCGGGCGCGGCAGGGGTGATCAAGGCGGCGCTGGGCCTCTACCACCGCATCATTCCTCCCGCGCAGGAGGCGCTCCATCCTCATCCCCAGCTGAAGCTGGCCGAAACGCCCTTCTACCTCAACCTGCAATCACGGCCCTGGGTGCACAACGATGCCGGCCAACCCCGCCGCGCCGGCGTCACCGCTCTGGCCATCGGCGGGCTCTCCGCACACGCCATCCTGGAACAACTTCACGGAACGCGATGAAGGCACGCCTTCACATACACAATGAGATGGAGAGCGAGCTGGTCATGCTCGGCGGCTCCGACCGCACGCATCTGCTGGAAGTCATCCAGCAGCTCGTCGACTACATGAAGCGCGCCCCGTTCCCCGTGCTCCGCGACATCGCGCTGACCACCGGCACGGCCGCCCACGATGCCCTTGGCCGGGCCGTTGTAGTGGCCACGTCGTGCGACGACCTGATGACCAAGCTCCTCCTCCTCTGCCGGCGCCTGAGCGAAGGCAAGGAGCGCGCCCTTCCCGGCAAGGGCGTCTTCCTGAGCACAGACCTGTGCCCCGCCCCGGGGCGCACCGTGTTCGTCTTCCCCGGCGAAGGCTCGCAATACCCGGATATGCTCCGCGACCTGTGCCTTCACTTTCCGGCCTGCCGCTCGGCCTTCGACGACGCCGACACCGCCAGCGCCCTGGCCAAGAGCCCGATGCTTCCGAGCCAATGGATCTTCCCGACGGGCGCGCAGGCCGAATCGGGGGTCAACGAAGCCTTTGGCATGGCGGGCGCAATTCAGGCGGTTCTGGCCGCCGACACCGCCTTTCTCCGCCTCTTCACCCAGCTGGGCATCACGCCGGATGCCGTGGTCGGCGTGGGCGTCGGCGAGATCACCGCCCTCGAGTGCGCCGGCGTGCTCAACTTCGCCTCGCGCACGGATCGCCTGAACGCGTTGCGCGACGGCTACACGCTCCTGAAGAACATGGCGAACAGCTCGCGCACACCGCGCTGCGTCTGCCTCTCCGCCGAAGGACTCCATCGCGACGCGCTCAGCCAATGCCTCGGCTCCTTTGCCAACGAGGTCGTGATCGCCCGCGACCACAGCACCAACCTGTTCGGACTCTGCGTGCGCCAGCCGGCCGCCGAACCGGTCATGCAGGCCCTCAAGGAGGCGGGGGCGACCGTCCGCATCCTCCCCGTGTATCAGCCTTACCACACCCCCTGGATGGATCACGTCAAGCCCGACCTCGCGGCCTTTTTCGGCAGGCTGGTGAACCAGTCCCCTTCCGTCCCCGTCTATTCCTGCATGACGGCCGCTCCGCACGAGGGTCCGCTGGCCGCCTGGGTTGAAAACGCCGCTTCGCAATGGACGCGGCCGCTCCGCTTTGCCGACACCATCCAGCGACTCTACGACGACGGGTTCCGCGTGTTCGTCGAGCTGGGCGCCCGCGGCAGCCTGACGGCCAGCATCGACACGATCCTGAACCGCCGCCCGCATCTGGCGCTGGCCGTCAACCGCGGTCATCGCTCCGACATCCAGCAGCTCCACCACACGCTGGCCGAGCTGGCGGCACATGGACAGAAGATCGACATCGCGCAGCTTCACATCAACCGCGGTTCGCGCCTTCTGGATCTGTCACGTCCACGCCCCAGCCACGCCCAGCGCGTCGAGCGGACGATTCCCCTCGGCACCACGCTGCCTTCCTTGCGCGCCGCCGAGATTCCCCGGGGGCTCGTCGCACCGCAGGCCCCCGCCCCCGTCGGGCTCCGCCCGATCCCGCAGGCGGACCGGAACACCGCACCGGCGGACGATGGACGCACCGATTTTCCATTGCTGCTGGATGCCGAAATCCTGAGCTTCGTTCCCGACGAATCCATTGAACTGGTCACCAGCCTGTCGATTTTCGACCAGCCTTTTCTGGCCGACAGCGCCTTTGGAAGCACGCAGGTCTCCTTGACCGAAAGCACCCTCCGCGGGCTTCCCCTGATGCCGCTGGGCATGCTGGCCGAGGCGCTGGCGGAAGCCGCCCGCAAGCTGGCTCCCGCGCAAGTCGTGGTCGGCATTGAAAAATTCGCCACGCCCCGCTGGCTGACCGTGGAGGGCAGCACGCGATCCGTCCGGATCGCCGCCAAGCGGCTCCCCCAGACCGAAGGCGGCGTGCATCGTTTCCAGGCAACGGTTTACGACCGCGATCTGGCGCTGGAGCACCACACACCGGCCCTCATCGCGCAAGCCATTGTTTGCCTGGCCGACGCCTATGCCCCTCCCGCACATCCTCCCAGGACGCTTGCCCTGCGGGGACCCGTCAAGCTCGACTGGCACGGGATCGACCTCTATCCCATGCGCCTGCACCACGGCCCGGCCTTCCAGAACATCCATGCCATCCCACAGTGGGGCGAGAACGGACTGGTGGCCAGCTGGGTGGCCCTGCCGCGCAGCAACCTGCTCCGCCGGACCACGGCCCCACGCTTCTCGATCGACCCCGTGCTGCTCGGTGCCATCGGCGCCTCGCTGGCGGCGTGGGACGCGCGCGAAGCCTGCCACGGCCAGATCCAGTTGCCGGTCAGCTTCGAGCGCGCCACCTTCTGCGCGAGTCCGCCAGCCGAATGGAGCCGCGGCCAGCTCAAGCTGTTTCTCAAAACCAGCGAGCGGCGGGAAGCCAACGCCGATGCCGAAATCATCGACGCCGACGGCCGCATCCTGTTCACGGCCACGAACTGGCGAAACCGCGTCTTTCCGATCGGGCCTGCCCTGCACAATCTCCTGCTTCACCCCACCGAGGCTTTTTTGACACGGGAGGTGCCCCAGAAACTGCTTCCCTCCCTCCCGCAGGAGGTAGTTTGCTGTATCGCCGACACCTTCTCCAGTTCCCTGCTGACCGATGACGACGACCTTTGGCTCCGCGCAACGGCCTATTTGACGCTCTCCTTGACCGAACGGCTGAAGTGGCGCGAAATGGGCGGAACGACTCATCGTCGCGCCGAATGGCTCCTCGGCCGGATCGCCGCCAAGGATTCCGTGCGTCATTGCCTGCAGACGCGCTACGGGCGCAAATGGGCCGCCGCCGACATCCGCATCGAGACGGACGAGGCCGGCAAACCGTGCCCGCAGGGCGAATGGCGACGCCACTGCGGCGCACGCATGGACATCTCGATCACCCACACGACCGACCACATCGTGGCCGCCGTTGCGCCCAATGCCTGTCTCGGGATTGACATCGAGAAACGCGACCGTGCCATCAGCGACGATTTTGCCGCCGCCGCGTTCGGCGTCACCGAGCAGGAAATCGCCGCCGAAAGCGGCGAAGGCGCCACCGCCCTCTTCCGCTTCTGGTGCGCCAAGGAGGCGCTGGTGAAGGCGCTCGGCACCGGCCTGCGCTACGGCGCCAGCGATCTGCTGGTGCGCCATTACGACCGCCCGAGCGGACGACTCGCCGTGGAGGCCACCCGTCTCTGGGCGCAGGCCTTTCCCGCCCTCCGCAATACGCCGATCTATGTCCACTCGTGTTTGCTGGACAACCTCGTCCTCGCCGTCTGCGTGCTGGATTCCAGCATGCTCAAGGAACTGAACTCGCTGAATCCGTCGTTTTGACGCAGGCTCAGACCGCGGGATGCAAGACGCCGTAATGCGACGCTCAAGTTTGTCCCGTAGCGAAATGGGGGTCGGGTCGATTTCTCTTTTCGCCTACCGCCGGGGACGGCGGGGTCCAGTTCGGTTCTATTCGCCGGATGCCGAGGGGGCGTGTGCAAAGGGACGAAATGGACTCGGCGGTCCTCCGCCGTAGAGAAATGGAAGGTCGGGGCGGCTGCTCTTTTCGCCCGCCGCCGGGGGCGGCGGGATCCAGTGCGGCTTCAGATGCCGAGTCGGGGGCGCGATGAAGGGAGCCGTGGCACCCTCGTCCTCGTCGTCGTCCTCGATGCAAAAATTCGAGAACGAAAACGAGGATGAGGCGGCAAGTCTCCCACTTGATCCAACTGGCCCGGCGCAGCCGGGCCAGCGGCTTGACTGAACCCTGAACCCTTCGCTTGCACAAACCTGCGTTTCTGCAAGCGCCCCGGAGGACGGCACGCGGCTCAGACCGGCGGAGTGGCCTCCGCCTCGGCGAGCAGATCTTGAACCGGCGCGGCTGCCGCCGGGTAGC